>JAYVYD010000476.1:0-5026 GCA_043784605.1 Myxococcales bacterium
CGGGCGGGGGGTCCCAGCGTGGATCCCACAGGACGCACGGAGGCCGCGGGCGTCTCGACGATCACGGGCGTCGGAATGATCATCGGAACGCCCATGTACATGGCGCCCGAACAGATCAAGGGCGGCACCGCGGACGCGCGCACCGACCAGTTCTCCTGGGGAGTGATGGCGTACGAGGTCTTGAGCGGAGATCGCCCGTGGCCCGACAAGAGCGATCTGCTCGCGGCGGTCGCGCAGATCCTGACCGAGCCTCCAGCGTCGCTCCGTGATCGCGTGCCGGAGCTGCCTCCTGCTGTCGAGACGGTGGTGGCGCGCACGATCGCGCGCGATCCGAAGCAACGCTTCGAGAGCATGGACGAGGTCGCAGACGCGCTCGATCCGCTCGCGACCGCGACGCCGTCGCAGCAGCCAAACACTGCGCCAACGCCTCAACCGGGCGCGACGAAGCAGGAGTCGCCGCAAGCGAGAGACAGAGACAAGGGACCCAACACCAAGGACGCACTCGTCACGCGTCTCTCGCCGGAGTTTCCAGGCCAACAGCAAGCGCGCCCGCGCAAGAAGCGTCGCTGGCACTTCTTGTTGGGCATCGCGACAACGTTGTTGGCGATCGGCGGCTATTACAAATTCCTTCGCAAGCCACCGCCCAATCCGGTCCCCGCGCATCCGTCGGTGGTCGCGAGCAACAGCGTCACTCCTCCGGACCCGGTGGCGAGCGCCGCGACTCCCGAGGCGTTGCGGTCGTATCAAGACGGCTTGCAGCTGTGGCGAGACGGCGCGGCCAACAGGAGCCGCACGAGCCTGCAGCGCGCCATCACTCAAGACAGTGGGCTGGCGGCCGCACACCTGTTGCTCGCGCTGCAATCGCTCGAGAGCGATCCGACAGACTCTCAAGATCATTTCCAGAAGGCCTTCTCGCGCCGCGTCTCGTTGTGCGAGCGAGACCGCACGGTGCTCGATGCCATCGCGCCGCTGTTGCGTCCGACGTCGGACGTGGGCGAAGCGCAGGGCAAGCTCCTCGCCGCGACGAAGTCTTCTCCGAACGAGCCGCTCTACTTTTACTTGCTCGGCCAAGTTCACCAACAGCGCAGCGAATACGAACTCGCAAGCAAGGCGTTCAAGGAGTGCGTGCGCCTCGACCCTGGCTTCATGCCAGGCTGGCGCGCGGCGGGAGACGCGGAGTGGCAGCTCGGAAACGTGGAGACCGCGTTCGCCGCCTACGACACGTGCATCAAGAGCTCTCCCGCCGCGGCGATCTGTCTCGACCAGCGCATCGGCTTGCTGCGCGATCGCGGCGAGTGCGATCGCCTCGAGCAGGACGCGCGCTCGTGGCAGGCCGTGGAGCCAGAGGCGCCGACCGCGAGCTATTGGCTCGCCGATGCGCTGCTCGCGCGCGGTGCGAAAGTAGAGACCGTGGAGGCCGCGTTGAAGCGCCAGTGGGCCGCGATGAGCAAAGAGTCTCGCGCGCTCAATGAGCCCGAAGATCGCGCCAATCTAGCCATTTTTCAGGGCGATTTCGTCGAGGCCGAGCGGCAGACCAAAGACTGGGAGAAGGCCGTCACCCGTGAAGAGGTGATGGCGCACGCCGGCCCTCAGCACCAACTCGCGCTGCTCGACTTCGAGACAGGCGACGTGCAAACGGCGGGAAAAATCTCCGACGACTTCTTGAAGCTCCTCCCCGCGCTCACGCCAGACCCTCACGGCGGGGACCCGAGCATGTGGTTCGCCGAGTACCTCTATCGCAGCAAGCGCATCGACAAGGCCGAGCTCCAAAAGCGCCGCCTCGAGTGGATCAAGGCGCAAGAGCTCAACAAGACCCAACACGAGAACCAGCGCATGGCGCCGTTCCGCTGGGCCATGGTGTACGCAGGCTTCGCCGAGACGCTCGAAGAGGCCAATGAAGCGCTCGACGTGCTGCCGACCTATTTGCCATTGCCCCCGGACGCGCGCCGCACACCCATCTTCAATGCGTCCGTCGGAAAGGCGTACGCGCTCGCCGGCAAATACGACGACGCGATCCCGCTCTTGAAGAACGTGACCGAAGCCTGCATTGGGCTCGACATGCCCGAAGTGCAGACACGAGCCTTCTATTTTTTGGGCCTAGCCCTAGAAGGCAAGGCCGATCTCGCAGGTGCCAAGGAGGCCTATTCGGTAGTCATCGACCGCTGGGGAAAGGCCAAACCCAAGAGCGCCACTGCAGACAAAGCCGCCGCGCGTTTGAAGCAAATCGAATAAGCGATTAGCTCTTCGGTGCTTGGCGATTTCGCATCTCCGCACGTTCGGCAAACTCGTCCCAGTAGCTCGTTGCGATCGCGCTGAGCGCTTCGAGAGAGATTGCCGCTCCGGCCTCGTCTCGAACGGAGAAGCCATCCGCGCGGAACACGAGCTGGCCTCCGGCAAACGTGGTCTTGCGCGAGTATTGATCGAGCACGACGGTCACGGTCCCTTCGGCTTCGCTCCAGGTCGCGCTGAGGATTTGGATCTCCACGCGGAAGATGTCGTCCGTAGACGTGATGACGGCCGCTTCCGAAGGAGGCAGCATCCAGGCTTGAAACAAAAGATCGCGCACGCCGGTCAGCTCTAGAAAAAAGAAGCGGTATTCGGGGCGAACGCGCTCGGCGAGATACTTGATCTCGATCTTGAGCTTAAGGACGCCGCCGACGAACGAGTGCTCGACGATATCGCCGTCGTGAAGGACGTCGAATAGTTCGGCGAGCGCTTCTGTCATCACGCACCCCTCGGTCGCACTAGCTCCAACACGCTCAATCACTTCTTCGCCGCGCGTACCTCGGTGCAGAGCTCGCTCACTTGGTACTCGGGTTGCCCCGACTTGCGTTGGAGATTGCCGACGAGCGGATAACCTTGCGCGTCGCAGAGGGGGCGGTAGTGCGCCATGCTTGCCAGCGCCTTGTCGTGTTCGTCCACGGCCAGTGCGTCGCGCAACTTCACGAGCGCTGGGTCTTCGACCGCCGGCAACGGAGGAGTCGCGAGCGACGTAGTGAGGCTAGAAGACGCAGCGCTTGGCGTTGTGGTCTGCGACGACTCGGCCTTGATGGGGTCGATCGAGGTTGGTCTGCAGGCCGCCGCGAGGCGACCGTGCTGAGGAGCTTGTACGTCTGAACGAGCCCGCGCTTCACGGGTTAGAAGCCGGCCTTCTCACCGTCGACGCCGTCCGGACCCTTCGGCGCAGTGCCGGCGCCGAGCCCGCCTTTTCCAGCGCCCGCGCGCGTGCACGTGTTGTTCGTGTACGTAGGCGCCGCCGAGCTGTAGACGCAGACCGAAGGACCGCCGTTGCCGCCCGCGCCGCCGCCGCCGTTGCCGCCGCTGCCACCGTTCGCGCCGATGTTGCCGTTGCCCGCCGAGTTATTTCCGACGCCTCCGCCGACACCGTTGCCCGGCGCGCCGCCAGTGCCGCCGGCGCCGCCCGCGCTTCCGCTTTCGCCTTTGCCCGTGTTGATCGTGCAGTGATCGACAGTGACGACGACCCCGACCGACGCGATCCCGAAGCTGCCTCCGCCGCCCGCTCCGCCGCGACCGCCTTGCGCGCCGCAACCACCGCCGCCACCGCCACCGCCGCCGCCGCTGGTCGAGTTGCAGCAGCTCAAGTTGGCGAAGCCGCACGAGCTCACGTCACCGCCGCCGCTTCCACCACCACCACCGCCGCCGCCAGGATGACCGTCCCCGCCGGTGCCGCCGCTCGGCGTGACGTAGAGGCCGTTCGTATCAACCGTGCCGATCGATGCGGCTATGGGGCCATCGATCCCGGCCGCGCCGTCGCCGCCTTTGGTGCCGGGGCTTCCGTCGTCCCCGTGCGAGCCGATGCTGTGGCACGCGCCGACCTTCACGCCACCTGGCCCGCCGGGTCCGCCGCCGCCGCCACCGTTGATCGTCGTACCGTCCACGCCTTTGACGCCGCTCACGCCGCCAACAACGGCGGGCCCGCCGCCGCCGCCGCCCGCTGCGCACGTCGACGCGCCGCCTTTGCCTGCGCTCCCAGTTCCGCCGACCGTACCGTCGAATGCGTTGTCACCGTTCTTGGCGACCATGCCGTTCGGCGGTGCGCTGCCGCCGTCACCTGGTGCGATCGTGCAGGCGCGAATCGTGATCTGCGCGGACGAGTTCGACAAGCGCACGCCGTAGCTGGACTCTCCGCTGTTGCTGCCCGCGGACTGAGACTTGATCGTGAAGAGCTGCACCTCCGTCGGGCTGTTGATGTTCGATCCGATGACGCCCGTGGTGGTGTCGCTCTGCAACACGCTCACGTTGGTCAGCGCGCGGCTCCACTTGGTGGTGCTGTCATATCCGCCATAGAGGCTGACGCCGGACGCGAGCAGCACGGTACCGCCGTAGGTGCCCTTGTCCGCGTAGACGTCTTTCTTCGCGGGGCCTGCGGTCGAGATCGCGGCCTGCATCGTCTTCATCGGCTTTTGCATCGTGCCGGGGTTGGTGTCATCGCCCAGCGGGGAGACGAAGATCGCCTTGGTGACGTCGCCGTTGATGCCGTCGCAGTTCTTGTCGGCGAACGTCAGATCAGGAATGTCGGTGTCGCTAGCTTTTTGGCAACCGGCCTCCGACACGTCTGCCTGCGCACCGGCGTCGTTCGCCGACCTGCTGTCCGTGACGCTCGCGTCTTGAGGCGGTGCGCTCGAGTCGAGCCCGTTGTCGAGCGACTCCCCGGTGGCCCTCGCACAAGCCCCCGCGAGTACACCCACGCCGAGCAATCCTCCCAAAGCTAGCCTACTTCGCATAGGCCTTCTTATCACGAAGTCGACGCGTTCACACGCGGCACCTCTTGGCGAGCTCCCAACCACCGCCGACCTGGCGCGTCCGGTGCTCCGCCAAAATATCGCTGCGCGCATCCGTCTTCAACAGCTCGTACGGATCGAAGTGATGTGAAGTGGTGGCCCGCGCGATCACCGCCGGCATCTCCCCCGAGAAATCAGCCACCTGCGGGCATCGCCAATGCCAAAGCGCATATCGCTCCGGAATACCGACTAGCGCAATGACCTCTTTGACCCCGCCATTGCAG
>JAYVYD010000477.1:0-4239 GCA_043784605.1 Myxococcales bacterium
ATCGCGAGGACTCTTTCACCGATGAGGACTCATACGCCGAGGCCAAGGACGCGCTCCGCGCCCGTGTCCAGAACGCGTGGAAGGACGACGCGGACAACGAGGGTGTGGTCGTTCACCAAGACGGTGGATACAGCGACTACCCTGCGGAGGAGCGAATGCGGGCACGGGCGCGCAACGCTTGGATGACCAAGTGAGCAACTCGGACAACGCGCAACGCCGCATGGGCGAGCGTGCTCGACGCGCGTGGGATGGGCGCGAGTCCGTCGCCCGTCTCGACGGAAGAGATCGCGATCTACTCAATGCGCGTGTGGACCACTTCAAACGCGCGAGAGACGCGTGGCGTGTAGATGGTGCAACCGATCGGCGAGGCGATCACGATGCCGCCCAACAGGCCTGGTACCGCCACTACCTCGACACCGACGATCGCACTCAGGATCGCAACGATGGACTGGACAAGGAGGAGTCTGCAGAGCGATCCGAGCTCTTCCCCAAGGCACCGACTGACACTGACGCCGAGGGCGCCATGACCAAACGCGCTCGCACCGCTTGGAACTCTGACAACGGCCCGATGAACAGGATGCAGGCGGCCCGAGGAAAGGACCCCGAGCCTCACAACCTCATGCAACGTGCTCGGGGGATGAAGTGACTCGCCAAGAGGCCCTCGATCGCGACGCTCCTAGGCGCGCGAGAGGTCGAGCCGGTCTCGTCCACCATGACGACCAAGCCCTCGACTCGGAAGATGCGCGCGAGGCAATGCTCGTGAGGGCACGCCTATCGTGGCCGACATCGCCGCGCCTCGGACGGGCCCGTGACCTTACGGGGGCGTGGACCTGGGGGGCCTCAACTCGAGCCTGAGAAGCCCACTAGTTTCGATTGTCTGTTGACTCCGAACACGACGGCAGCTAGCCGTCTTGGAGGAGGGGCGCACATGGCACCGACTCAAGATGGTCTGGGACAAAGGCGTCTCCCGCGACTCGCAGGTGCAGGCATTGCGCTCGCGATAGCAGTCGCGTGCAGCGCCGCTCATGACTCGGGCTCCGCGGACAACAGCTTCTGTCTCCCAGACGCGCTGGATAGCTCCAAGCAACACGTACACGTTGTTCTCGACGCAGGAACTGCGGACGTCATCTTCACTCCCGAAGGCTACCGTGCCGAGTTCGTGGTTGGAGCGGTTCGCGAGAGTCTGGAGCTGAAACATGATTCGAACAGCGCGCACGTTGTCAGTACCCACTCAGAAGCGGGTGTGACCCATACCGCCATAGTCAATGCACAGGTCGGCGTGCAAGGCGTCACGGGGACAGTGGATGGGGTGCAGGTTAAGCCAGTCGTCGGACCAACAAAGTCAACAGACCCGGAGTTGACCTCCGGTGAACTGCCAATCCTGACGGACATCGCAGGCGCTCGCGAGACATTGTGGCGCGCGGTTCAGGATCAGCGAGCACTTTGCACGGACACGCCGCGATCTGAGGGAAGCAAAATCACGAGCACAGTTCCGACTGTCGAGAATACGATAGCCGGAGGCAAATGCAGCAACTGCAAGAGCGGATGTGTGAGTGCATTCGCCGGTTGCTTGGTCGGCTCGGTGATCGGCTGTGCCGGATTTCCCTGGCCCGCAAATGCATTCTGCACCCTTGTAGCTGCTTTCGCCTGCCTCTTCATTGAAGTCAACTGTCACAGCAACTGTGGCGATGCCAATACACCGGGGAGCGACTGCTGCCCGATATCCTGTGGAAACGGCCATTGTTGCAGCGACGGTGACACCTGCGCTGATTCGAAGGCGGGCACCTGCTGCGCCTCCGGCACTACGGTTTGTACCTCAAACCTCTGTTGTGACACTGGCACGGAGAATTGCCTCGGCTCGAACGTGTGCTGCCCGAAGACCCAAGACTCCTGCGGCAGCGGCATCAGCCAGGTATGCTGCTCTGCCGGCAAGCTCTGCGCGGACGCGACGAAGTCGCTCTGCTGCGACAAAAATGTGATTGCTTGCAATGGTAAGTGTTGCAATCAAGGTGAGGCTTGCATCCGCCTTACTCCTGCAGGACCCGAACAATGTGGGAAGTGTGAAGCGGACCCTGACACTTTAGGCTCCGGCCCGTGCGCAGATGGCGTGACGTGTTGCAACAAGGCGGCAGGCCAGCCCGGAACAAATTGTTCAAGAATTCAGGGGCCGATCTTCTGCTGTTTGCCAAAGACGATTTGTGAAACGCAATCAACAGCCTGCTGCAAGAACAATGAGACATGTGTGCGGGACGACCCGACTGGCGTCCAACTGAAGGGGGACTGCTGCCCTGACGGTGAAACCTGCGGCGCAAATGCCGAGCTGTGCTGTCGTCCAGGCGTAGGAGGCGGGCCGCCGCCAGTCTGCGCAAGAAGCGACACCGCAAGTGGCAACGGAGGCAATCCTACGTGCTGTGACACGACAAAGTATGCTCTCTGCAACGGCGTCTGTTGCAGTCTTGGGTTCAAGCCGAACTGCGTCGCAGGAAAATGCGCCCCTTAGCCATTGGGTTTCTGCTTGTTGGGTGCGGCGCTCGAACCGAGTTGGACTGGAGTTTGCCAAATGATGGAGGGTTGTTGGATACCTCCAATGTCGGAGACACGAGCGTCGACGCGCCAGACTCCAGTCAGGATGCGAGCATTCGAAACGTTGCAGTAGGCATTAGCGAAGACACAATATTGTACTTGCGCGACGGCGAGGTGTTTTCGTGGGGTTGGAATGCCTTCGGCGAAATTGGAGATGGGACCAACAATGATCGTCATGTCCCAACTCTTGTCTCGGGCTTACATCTCGTCGCCGAATTGAGCGCCTCTCACGATAGTGCATGTGTACGTCTCATAAATGGGGTCGTAGAGTGCTGGGGTCTTAACCTCTCGAACCTTCGTGCGATGGATGGTGGTGGTGGAGACTTGCACCAGCCGTTCCCGATAGGGGTGACTGATGCAACGCAACTTAGCCATGGTGGCGGCAATACCTTTTGTGTCGCGAAGAACGACGGAAGTCATACTTGTTGGGGGAATCGCGCGCCGGGGCTGATTCCCGGCGTTCCCCAAATCGGTTTGGGGACACCGATCGCAACTCCTGCGTTTGACCACGCAACTAGCGTCGCCACAGACGACTCGTTCACCTGTGCAATTTTCTCCGGAACCGTTGAATGTAGTGGGTTCGATCACAACGGCGAACTCGGTGACGGGAGGACTCCCGACCAGGACCCAAAGAATCCGTTTAAGAACAGTCGCGCATATCTCTTACCGGTAATTGGAGTAGACGATGTAGCGGCAGTCTCGCTCGGCACGAACGCTGGCTACGCTCTGCGAAGCGATCGCACCGTTCGGTGGTGGGGAGCAATGTACCGTCCAGGAGCGACTCCTGGGGATCTTGTGGTTGTCGAGGAACATCTTACGGCCGTTGACTTAGGCCTTTCTGGAGTCATTCAGATTGCGGCGGCGGGTGGACACGTTTGCGCGCTTCTGTCCGATCGCACCGTTACGTGTCGCGGGTTGAACCTATTCGGTCAGCTCGGAGATGGAACTAGAGATTCGACAACCAACTTTCACCCGGTCCCCGGCTTGAAAAACGTAACCCAAATCGCAGTGGGGTTCTTCAACACATGCGCAATCATAAACGACACGGAACTTTATTGTTGGGGCTCCAACGCCTTTGGGCAGATGGGCAATGGCGTAGCAGGCTCAGCTCAACTGACTCCCGCGAAGGTCAACGGGCTCTGATGCTCTCGAAAGCCATGACGCTACTGTTCCTGTTGCATACTAGTAACTGCGCGACGTCAAATAACTATGTCTCTGATGCGAGCACAATTGCCGATGCCGCAACGGACTCGGCAGATGGCTGTTCTTATGGGCGCGAGCGGTTCCCCGAGGGTGGATGTGGCGATTGTCAGTTCACGAGTTGCTGTGCCGATCTAAGCGGGTGTGACCGCGAGCCTGACTGCAAGCCTTTGTTTGCCTGCGAGGCTGCGTGTTCGGTCAATCCCAACCCACCACCGACGTGCACCGATGACTGCAAAGCAGCTCATCCAAAGGGCCAAGCCGCAGTGGACAAAGGAGCGGCGTGCACTGTGTCGAAATGCAGACCCCCATGCTAGTCCGCGAGTCCAGGTTCAACCGCGGGGCACACGGGCCGGTCCCTTAGGCCTCCGGTCAATATTATCTTGCTATCTTGATCGCCGCATGATCTAGCGTATCTGTGCGGCGCGATACTGAGAGTGAGGAGGTCATTGTTGC
>JAYVYD010000478.1:0-8674 GCA_043784605.1 Myxococcales bacterium
CGGTTGTCTCCAAGGACGAACACTTCGCCCGGTTTGACCTTCCACGGACCTTCACTGACAGGCGCTCCGATCGCTTCGTGGAAGACCAGCCATTGCACGCCATCGAGCGCCTCGAGCCAAAGCTCGCCAGCGTGCGGCCCGATGGTGCTGTCTGGTTCGGTGTATCTCCAAGTAAGGCTGGTGTCCCAGTGCACGATCGCGCCGCCTAGGCCGACCGCCCAGATGTCGCTCCCCCAGCTTCCCCAAATGCCACGAAGGTCTGCGGTGGTTCCGCTTGCCCAGGCGTCCAGGAAGTTCCGTTCCAGCGAACGAGGGTGCCTCCGTCGCCGACTGCCCAGACATCCGTAGGACTCGAGCCGAAGACGCCATACAGGTTGCGCGTGGTTGCACTTCCGGATGTGGTCGTGGACCAGGCAAAGCCATTCCAGTGGATGATCGTTCCTGCATCGCCGACTGCCCAGACATCGGAAGCGCTGGTGCCGAACACGCCGCGGAGTGTGGACGTCGTGAGAGGCTTGAGGAATCCGTACCAGCCAAGACCCTTCCAGAAGCGGATCTCTCCGCCGTCACCGACTGCCCAGACATTGTTGGCGGACGTACCCCAGACTGCGTGGAGCGCTTGCGTGGTGCCGCTCGCGATCGGGCTCCACGTGTAGCCGTTGTACTGAAGGATCTGTCCGCCGTCGCCGACTGCCCAGATGTCTGTCGTCGACGTGCCCCATACGCCGTGGAGTGGGAGGACTGTTCCGCTTGGCTGGGGAGTCCATGAGACGTAGTTCCAGCGCAAGATGGTTCCGCCTGCTCCGACCGCCCACGCGTCATAGACACTGGTGCCCCAGAGTCCGTCGAGATCGCCCTTGAACGTCGGCGATGCGGGGGACCAAGATGCCGCGACGACAAGCGGCGCATCGGACGTTACGTCCATGTTCGAGGTCTCTGCTGCGTCGAGTCCGGCGTCGACGAGCGGATTGTCAGGCCCACCGTCTGGCGGTAACTCGCCGGGAGCAGCAATATCCAGCGGGTTGCAATGGAGCTGGGCGATCGCAAACAAGAGCACGGCGTGACGCCACATCCGCTCCACTACAGCAACATCCGATCCGGGCGTCGTGGCGGTGCTCGTCAGCGCTCGGGAAGGGTGATTTCCAGTGTTCCTTCTGGCAGCGGTGGCGTCCAGTAGTGGAAGGTCCATTTCAGTGTGAACGCAGCATGGGAAGGTCACCGCGCGCCTCGAAACGAAGCGTGGCGATCAGTCGCCTGACGGCAGGAAGTGCGGCGGCGAGAACCGCACGATCGGCTGGACCGCTGGCGCAACAGCAGCGCCGCCGCACGCGATCGCCAAGCAGCGATCACCTTCTTCGGTGTGAGCGCGCGGTTCTTTGTTGGATGCCACTCTCGCACGAGTTTGGGTGCGACCGTTGCGAGGCAGTTGGTGATCGATAGCCTTCGATTCGTGCAGAAGGGACAGCGCATGGTCCGGCCACGCTTCGTCCGCTCGCTTGGCAACTCGCGCCACCTGTGGTCAGGAGCGACGTCGCACTTCCACGCGATGGAAAGATGCGAGGCGAAGCGCAGGTCTGCGGGCGTGAGCACGCCGTTGCGCTCGTCGTCCCATTGCTCGACGAGCTTCGGATAGCCGTCGACCCAGTACTTCGAACCTCGGCGCTTCACTTCGCCAACGGTAGAGCAGGAGCTCGTCGGCTCCATTCCGTGCTTCGATCCGTCCGCCAGCTCCGACGATCGTGACTGCTGACGATGTCGACCTTGCGTGGCGCGAACGTCGAGAGAGACTCGGAGCCGCAGAGAGACACATTCGCGAACTCACCGTGCGTGGCGAAGTTGCGCTCGACACCAGCGGCGCGCGCGTGGGCGTGGTCAACGGATTGTCCGCATTTTCTGCCGATGACGTCGAGTTCGGCCAGCCGATGCGCATCACCGCGGTCGTCGCGCTCGGTCGCGAGGGAATCATCGACGTCGAGCGCGAAGCTCAACTCGGCGGCGCGATCCACACCAAAGGCGTCGCCATCTTGCGCGGGTATCTCGGTCGCATGTTTGGTCAAGAGAGGCCGCTGTCACTCCGCGCGCAGCTCGCGTTCGAACAGAGCTATGGCGAGATCGACGGCGACAGCGCATCGAGCGCAGAACTGTTCGCGGTGATTTCTCGCTCGCCGAGTTGCCGATCGATCAAGCGCTCGCAGTCACAGGCAGTGTCAACCAGCTCGGAGAGATCCAAGCGATCGGCGGGCTCTGCGCCAAGATCGAAGGCTTCTTCGACTTGCGCGTCGCGCGCGGATTGACCGGAAAACAAGGCGTGATGATGCCTCGACCGAACCTCCCGCACCTCGTGCTCCGTGACGACGTCGTGCGCGCGATCGAGACCGACCAGTTTCACCTGTGGGCGTTCGAGTCTGTGTCGCAAGGCATCGAGCTGCTCACCTGAGTTCCAGCGGGAGAGAGAGATTCGTCCGGTCGCTTCCCTGCGTCGAGTGTGTTTGGTCGCGTCGAGCGTCGCTTGATCGAGATCGCAGAGCGCCTACGGCAGGCCGAAGCACCCGCCCGACACGAGGGCCACGACACACCAAAAGACGCATCGGAGACGGACCTCAGCGACCCAAGTGATTTTCGCGTGCGCTAGACTGTGCGCATGCATTGGTCACGTTTCGCGCTCGTGTCGCTCTTGGTTGCATGCTCCTCGGCCGCTGGACCCACGGTCGATCCCGCCGCGGGCATCGCAGACGGTTGTGATCCGCTCGTCCCCGAACAGTGCGGTTTTCCGCTACCGAATGACTTTTGGCGATCTGCAGACGGTCACGTCAACTTTGGCGCGACCACACTGCCGGTCAACAACGCCACGAACAAACAGATCGATCCCGCGACGTGGAACAAGCACGACGGCTTCTCACCAGGACAAGAGCTCGTCACCTTTCTGCCGCGCGCCACGGCGCTTGGCTTGCCAGGTCAAGACAACATGGCGCTCTCGATCACGACCGGCTCGCCGACGATCGTGATCGACACGAGCACCGGCGAGCTCGTTCCACACTTTGCGGAGATTGACCGTTCGACCTTTCATGACGACGACCAATCGTTTCTGATCCATCCCGCGCTCCGACTCAAAGACGCCACGCGATATGTCGTGGCGATTCGGCACATCAAAGACGCCGATGGCAAGTCTCTGCCGGCGGGCGCTGCGTTTGCGGCCCTTCGAGACAAGACCGCGAGCAAGCTGCTCGATGCGCGCCGGTCGCACTTCGAAGACATTTTTTCGGTGCTCGACAAGAAGGGGATCGCGCGCGCGGACCTGCAAATTGCCTGGGATTTCACCACGGCAAGCCAGAAGACGAACGTAGGCGACATGCTCAGCATGCGCGACCAGGCGCTCGCAGTCGTGGGGGATCAAGGGCCGGCCTACACGATCACCAAAATCGAAGACGCGCCCAATCAATGGCTCAGCAAGATCGTGACCGGCATGATGACGGTGCCGCTCTATCTCAATCAGCCAGGCCCCGGCCCGACGACGACGATCTCCCGCGGCCCCGACGGACTGCCAAAGCAAAACGGCACGGCTCAGTACGAGTTCGTCATGTTGATTCCAAAGACGATCCCACCGAGCGGACAACTTGGGATCTTGCAGAATGGTCACGGCCTGCTCGGCGGCAAGCGCGAAGGCGTCAACGGTTACTTCGCGCAGATCTGCGAGCAATACGGTTACGTCGGTTTTGCGGTCGACTGGGTGGGAATGGCGAGCGAAGACAATCAAACACTCGTCGACGCGAGCGCGACTGACTTTCCCTCGTTTGATCGCGCGGTCGATCGTCAGCATCAGGGCTTCATCAACGCGCTCCTGGCGATGCGCATGATGAAGGGACGCATGACGAGCGAGCCGCTCTTGCAACAGAACGGCAAAAGCATCATCGACCCGAAGCTCGCGTTTTATCGCGGCGACAGTCAAGGCGGTATCTTTGGTGCGACGTACATGGCCATCTCGACGGACGTGACGCGCGGCCTCCTGGGCGAGACTGGCGCTCCGTACACACTGTTGCTCGACCGCAGCGTGGACTTCAGCGGTTTCAAGTTCCTGCTCAAAGGCAGCTACCCGCGCGGAATGGATCTGCGCATGATCTTCGCGCTCATGCAGATGAGTTGGGATCGCACAGAGCCTGATGGCTATCTGCCTTACATCCGCCAAAACATGCTGCCAAAGACACCTGCGCACGAAGTGCTTCTTCATATCGCGATAGGCGATCATCAAGTGTCTCCGCTCGGCGCGCATTTCATCGCTCGCACGATCGGCGCAAAAAACATGAAGCCGGTGAACCGTTCCATTTGGGGCATCGAAGAGACAGACGCGCCGTTCACGGGGTCTGCGATTGTGGAGTTCGATTTCGGCTTGAACGCGCCCATCGTCAACATTCCGCCGTCAGGCCCCGACTATGGCAAAGACCCACACGACGACGTGCGCGTGCTCCCGAACGCGATGGACCAAGCGAATCACTTTCTGCGCACAGGCGAAGTGAAGGCGTACTGCAGCGGTCCCTGCAAAGGGACTTGAGCTATGCTCACTCGCCCGTGACACTCGCGTCATTGTTTCGTCCAGAGTTGCGCGATCTGACCGCGTATGTTCCGGAGGTCCCAGACGGGATCGAGGTGCGTCTCGACGCGAACGAAGCTCCGCCGAATCCGTCGCCACGCATTCGCGAGGTGATCGCCGACGCGGTCAGCAAGACGGCATTGGAGAAGTATCTCGACGCGCGCGCGGGGGCGTTGCGAGAAGCCATCGCGAAGCGGACTGGCGCGAATGCGGCTGATTTGCTGGTCGGCACTGCCGAACGTTGACCCCATCGGCGGGCTTTCGATGATGTTCAAGGGCAGTCTCCTAAATCCAAAGGAGCCCCTTGCGAGAAGTCTTACTGGCCCAAGCCAAGTCACTACGCGCCCAAGCCGACGCGTTAGAAGCGATCGCCGCGACCGTCGACGCAAGCGCGCCCAGCGACGTCTACACGAGCAAGCGTCTACCTCCGGACTGTCCGAGCAGCGAGCGCTTCCACGAGGTGTGCAGAAACATCGCTGGCGCGAACAAGCGGGGTCGTGTCTGGCTTGTTCCTAGGGCGTCGTGGGATTCGCATCGTGCGAACCCTCGAAAGACGGAGCAGGTGACGGACGTGCACGCGGCGGCAATCGCAGATCTCCAGGCAGCGATACCGATGGCCGCGTGATCGGACGCGCAAGAAGCCACGTCGTTGTACGCTCGGCAAATGAAGGCCAGGCCGGAGCTAGTGCGCGATACGGAGGAGATCCAACTTGCGTGCTCACGCGTCCGGACTGAGACCACGACGGTAGGCGTTGAGAGGCTCGTGGAGCTGACGGCGCTCAGCATCAATCGAATCAATGCCGCGGCGGATGCACTTGGAGCGCTTGGACAAGTGTCGCGTTGGACGGATCCGCAAACTGGCGACCTGATCGCCATCGCCTTGGACCGGGAGGGCTTGGCGGAGGTTCAGCGAATACAGGTCGCACGGCTGCTGGGAGCGCCGCCCTCAAATGCTGTCAGCGCGGAGTATATCTACGACATGGTTGCGGGAGAACGAATGGCAACAAAGGATCCGTTCGACGTGGAAGACGCCCAGCGTCAACTCCAAAACGCTGAGGCTGCGAATTCGGCCGTCATCGAAGCGACTCGCCCCGCGTTGCTAAAACGCTTCGGGTCCGAGATGGCCGGGGTGCAACCCGCCGTCGGCTGGTTCGATGTGAAAGATGAGAGTGTGCCGCGCGTGGGAACGATCCAGGAGTCTTCTGGCCGCTGGCGACATGCTTCGAAAGAGCCGAACATCGAGGCGCAATGGGCAGAAGCCGATCGCCAGCGTACCGAAGCCATAAACCGCGTAGAGCGCGCTCGTGCGCATCTCGCAACCGCATTGACGTTGACGCGAGGCAGACGCCCGCGGGGAGATAAGGCGATGGCGAAGACACCGATCGAAAAGCAGGCCGAGAGACTCCGCGATATTCTTGAAGGCCTGCCGAACCACACTAACCAAGCGCGTGTACCTTCGGGAGGACGACTGTGAAGGTCGTCCCCAGCTCCAGCGTGCTCTCGAGCGCGACCGTGCCGCCGTGAGCTTCGGCCAGCCCCTTGACCAGGCCCAACCCCAACCCCCAACCCTTCTCGCGCCCGGCCTGAGCGGACTTCGCTCGTCGATATTGATCGAACAGAATGTCGCGATCCTCATGGGGTATCACCGCTCCCCAGTTGTGCACCGAGAGTGAGGCTCGAGATTCGGTATGACTCAAGACCACGGCGATCCTGCGTTCACGGTCCCCATACTTGACCGCATTGCTGCACATGTTTTCCAGGATCCTGCGAATCGCAATAGCGCTCCAGCGGCCGACAATTTCATCATCGGGCTTGGTGAGTGTAAAGCGTTCGCCGTGCACCGTGGCTAGCTCGTCCACCACTTCTTGAACGAGCCGCGTCAACTTGCATTCCTCGACTTCAATCGACAGCTCCTCGCCGGCCCGTAGTCGACTGGAGTCGAGTAGGTCACGAATGAGATGATCGGTTCGATCGACGGTGTTCGCGATCCGCTCGGCGAATTTTCTGACGGTCAGAGTGTCATCTGCGCGACTGCCAATGAGCTGGGCGCTCATCTTCATGACGCTCAATGGCGTCCTCAAGTCGTGAGTCAGAGTTGCCGCGAATCTCTCTCGAATCTCACGTTCTAGCCGCAACTCCTGGATGGTCTCATCGAGTTTTCCGCTGGCCAACTCTAGCGCTCTGCTTGCGAGAGTTCGCTCGGTGACCTCCGCGGTGTAGGCAAAGATCCCTCTGGGGCCATCGTCGGCGTCGTCGATTAGAGCGCAGGTAACGTCGAAGTAGCGGTCTTCGGTCAGGCCGGTAAGTGCGTTATAGACAGGCGTCAGGCCGCCCAGAAGTGATTGTGGCTCCCCGGTCTCGACCACTTTCGCGAGCGTCTCCGGAAAGACTGAAGCGGCTATCTCCGGAAGGGCTTCCAGCAGGCTCTTGCCGACGAGCTGTCGCTCGGGAAGCAGCTCTTGATATCGAGAGTTGATCATCTCGTAGACGAAGTCGGGTCCGCGAAAGCGCCATCGGAGCTGCCGCCGAATAGAAGATAGACTTGAACTTCTTCTGTTCGGCCTTGTAGAGCCGCTCTGACTTTTCCTGTGCCTTTCGAGCGACCAACTGGTCCGTCACGTCCAAGGCATGAACATAGACGCCGTACGGATTGCCCTCCGAATCATTCAATCGAATATATGTAAAATTATAATAACGGTCCTCGATTGGACCATTGGTCGTTCGAGCGTGCCGAGCGAGTACCTCGTGACCGACACAGGGTTCACCGCTGTCTCTCACCTTCGTTAGGAGGGCGAAGAAAAGGGGCTGATCTCTCAACTCGGGAATTGCGTCGAGGAGAGGCTTCCCAACGAACTCCCGTTCGGAGAAGAATCGTCGATAGGCAGGGTTGACCAGCTCGAACACATGGTCGGGCCCGTGAAAGAGCCCCATGGCCACAGGCGATTCGAGGAAAATGGTCTCCAGTTTGAGCTGCTGTGAGGCCAGATCAGACCTACTGCTCTCGAGCGCCTTTCGAGCAAGGACCTGCGCGGTGACATCGTGGTGAAATGCCAGTACGCCCTTGATGGCGCCCGAGCGGTCGCGAAAGGGATGGTAAGCGACATCGATCAAATAGTGCTGAATGACTCCGGTCCCATCCGGAATGAAGACCGGCAATTCTTTTCCGAGAAAGGGTGTGCCGGTTTGATAAACTCCGTCGAGGAGCTGGATGAAGTCGCCCGCTTCTTCGCGGGTGAAGGCTTCTAGGACGGTCTTGCCGACGACGCGCCTCCCCGCCATCGCCTCATAGGCGGAATTGGCCACGCTGAAACGATGATCCGGTCCTAGTAAGACGGTCATGGGAGCGGGTGCCTGCATGATGAAGTCATAGAGGTCCTGTCGAGCCAGGTCGACCTCGTTCAAGGCGTGCAATTCCCGCTCACGCGCCTCCTTGATCGACCTCTCGGCTCTCACTCGCTCAGTGGTGTCGAACACGGAGACCAGGACACCGCACGGATGCCCCGTCTCACTTCGAATCGCGGCATAGGAGAAACTGAAATAGGACTCCTCTGGCAGCTCGTTCCGAGTGACTAGAAGCGGAAGATCATCGACGCCGTTGGTACGGCCCGTTTCCATCACGGACGTGAAGAACGGGACCAGCGTATCCCAAATCTCGGCCCACGATTCCCTCGTGCTCTGGCCCATGGCCCGCGGGTGTCGAAGCGAGCCGAGAATGGGAGCGTAGGCGTCGTTGTAGAGCTGAGTGAATTCCTCTCCCCAGGCGATCATCATGGGGAAGCGGCAGGCCAGCACGTTGGAGATTGTGGTCTTCAGGCTCTGCGGCCAGCCCTCGACCGGCCCGACTGGCGTTTTGCTCCAGTCGATGGAGCGGATCAATGCGCCCATGTCGCTGCCCTCGGGAATGAAGGCGTCGAAGCATTCTTGGTCGGCCTTGTTGCGGTCGGACGGGATGCTCATTTCGCGGAGGATGCCCTATTGGATTGCGCGAGTCACTTCGCGGCGTCGGGCACGAGCACCTCTACGGGATGGAGGTCGGTCGCTAGGCCTGTTTTGTGGCCTTCTGGCCTTGGGCGGTTTCTGCGTAGTTGA
>JAYVYD010000479.1:0-8840 GCA_043784605.1 Myxococcales bacterium
CTTCTTGAGCGCGACGTCCAATGCGGCGTTTGCCCGATTCGCCTGCACAGGTCGACTACGGCCAAACACCGAAGGGTCGAGTTTGGTTTGGAACACGACGCTGTAGGCTTGTGGCTTGACTACCGATGGATTTGCTTCGCCCTCCGCTCCTCCCCCTCTGGCTGACGCAAGGGCCCAAGTCGCATTCGCATTGGCGACAACCTTGTGTGCGTCGTCAACCGCCGCCGGGTCGAGCCTTCCCGTGGATGAGTTGCCAAGGACCGAGCTACCTAGATTTCCGCCGTGCCAGTAGACATATGCGGCTAGCCAGATGGTCGCAAGCGGGTTGATGACCGTTGCTCCGATCATATCAGTATTCTGATCGTTGGCCTGCGCCTGTTGCGCGTGGTGATCGGTTCCTTGCCACGCTTGCGCCACCGGCGAATGATCCTGCGAGTGCGTTGGGGGTGGCGTCGTCTGTTCTGGCGCGTAGTAGCCGTAGCTGGTCGGCCCAACGGTTCCTATCTCGTAGTAGTTATCTGGCGCGTCCTTCGGTCGATACGAGAACGAATTGGACTCAGGATGCCGTTGGACATCTGTCGCTCCAGCAGGGACATCCTCCAATCCAAGCGGGTCGATTGCCGCAAGCCAACGGCCGTGGACATACGCGTACGGATTTAGGTCCGCTGCTCCTGGTGAGTGAACGGCAAACGGGTCGGCGCTCACCCAACGGTCGAGACCCGGCGCAAAGTACCGCGCCCCGAAATACTCGAGCCCGACCTCGACGTCCTCTTCCTTGCCAGTAAACCGATAGTCCTCCCTGAACGAATCCCACCGCTGCGTGCGGTAATCACTATCCGCGCTTCCCTGCGCCAGGTACGTGCTCCGCTCCACGAGCTCGCCCGTCTCGCGGTCGAGCACGATGGCGCTACTCCCCAGATGGTCCGGTAGCTCGAGCAACACATGGAGCTTGCCGCTCGTCAGAGTCGGTAGGCTCTCATCCGAGTAGTGCAATCGAGCAATCCGAACGCCATGCGCGAACAGATACGCGACCTCGGTGTTCCTGTCGTCGACGTAGTCTCCCGACGTGAACTCCGTCCTTCGCAGCTCGAGCGACGCAAAGATGTAGACGGAGTGCCGCTCGTTGTTGTTCGCGTCGACTGCAGTCTTCAGAACGCGCTGGTCACCACCGTCGTAGGCGTACCGCAGCTCCACGTTCGCCGTCGTGTTCGGCACCGGGTCCGCCGCGACGCCTGAATTCTGCTGGTCCCAGCGACGCGCTCGCGAGAGCCGCCCGACTTCGTCCCACTCGTACGCGAACCGCTGATTGCAGTGCGACGAGTTCGGCAAACACGGCCCGGCGCGCGTGAGCGCCATGCTCGTGAGGTTGCCTGCATCATCATACCTGGTATCGAGATGCCCCTCGCGCGTGGATTTGGTCGACTCGTTCGTCGCCGACTTCAGTTGATACGGCTTTGTCGAGTCGTTGGTGATGTCACCGAGCGAGCGGTCATAGAACCCGTTGGCGTCATCGCCAGTCTTGGTCGTGTTGCCAAGCCAGTCGTATCCGAACGTCTCCTTCAGCGCGCGCTTGGCGAACGACACGTGCGGGCTCGGGGCCGCGCGGCGTGTGTCAGTGTTGGATCCGGTATCTTCGTTGTCGAACGGGTCGGTCCAACTGTCGTCGCCTTTTGAGTACTGATAGTCGACTTGCGAGACTCGGTAGAGGTCGTCGTATTGCACCTTGCGCGTGACCGGCTTGGCTCCGCTCGGCCACTCGCCCTGAGCGCGCCAATCGCGCAGCTTCACGGGGTTGTCGACGTTGTCGTAGAGGAACTCGGCGTCCTCGAGAATGAGCTGAAAGTCTGTCGGCTGTTGTTGTCCGTATTGCGGCGCAGGTGAGTAATTGATGGGCGGAGACGTCCAATCGCTGGGGGGACCCCGTGTAGTCTGCACTGATTGCAATCGCCGCCGGTCGTCATGCCCGAAGTCAGTCGTGGTCTTGGCCAGGTCGCCATATTGAATCTGATTGGGCAGTCCATCGGCGTCGTGAAACACGTGGTCGACGAGCGACCCATAGGAAGACTGCACGCTCTTGACGATGCCGCGCTTGGTGTAGTCCGTGGTGACCGTGGACTTCTGCCCGGCGCCGAGGAGCTCAGAAACCTGCGCACCCGACGATTGCTCGACTGGACGATCCGCGCCATCGAAGGTGGCTTCTTGCATGTACCAACGCGGCGCAAACCGCAGCGCAGGGTCTGGGTTGGGCGCGCCGGGAACTGCGACTCTTCGCGCGATGCCGGTCGTGCGTCCTCGCCCGTCGTAGCGCGTGAGCGTCTTGCTCGCGCGATCGGTCACCGACACGATGCGTCCGCGAATCAGGTTCTTGTCGACTGGGAAGGTATTGGGAGTAGAGGAATCGAGCGTGTCGTAGTGATTGAGCACTTCAGTGCCAACACCCGAGCTCAAGTCTGGCGCCGAATAGACTGCTTGTGAGTCAAGGCATGGCGAGTAGTCCTCAGCGAGCAAGCGCCCACCCGCATCGTAGGCCACGTTCTCGCCGCAGCCGCGCGCGTCGCTCACACCAACCAGATCGCCGTTGTCATCATACGCATAGCGCCACGCCTCGAGCGTACTTGGGTCTGTCGATGGATCGGCGTTGAAGTTCTTGGTCGTGTTGGGCTCGACATTGAGCACCATTCGCCCCAGCGAGTCGTACCGCATCCACCGCACGACTTTGTCGTTGCCGCGCGTGCGCGTAATCACGGTCGGCTCACCCGTGGGTAGGTACTGTGTACTGGTAATGCGGTGCTCGATGACGTTGCCCGCGTGAATGCGCTCGGTCATCGACAGCGATCGCCCATGCCCATCTTTGAGCGCCGATGCTGGTGTATTGGCGTGCGGTCCCACGGCGAGGTCGGCCGCGTCCGACGCGTCCTGTCCGAGCGCGTGATACGTATTGCGCAAGGTGATCGCGCCATCGAGTCCATACGTCTCGATGAGGCGACCGAAAGCATCATAACGCTGCCTCTGATACTTGGTGGGCGGCGACTGGTTGGCATAGGCGGCAAGAGCCGACTGGGGGCTTCCCGTATAGAACCACGGCAGGTACGCGCGCATGGCTGCGCCTTTCTGATCGTACTCCGTGAGGCCAGCGATGACCCAGTCACCGCCATCGCCGTTCTGCGCGTCCGCCTGATCGAGCGCGAGGATCGTCCGACCCATTCCATCCACATACGCCCACGCGTCCCGATAGGAACTCACGCTCGGATCGCTGCCATCCTGCGTCTGCGTGTGGAGCAACGAATAGGGTTGCGCGGTAGGGTTCGTCGTCAGCAAGTATTCGATCTTCACCGAAGGCAAAGGGCTAAGACTCGTCGCGGCGAGCGGGTCGGGCTTGTACAGGTCGAGCAAGCGACCGAAGCCGTCGTAGTCGACATGCGTGTGCTCGTCGTGAAGGTCGAGCACGTCAGTGACGAGACCTTGCCCACGGTCGTAGCTAGCCTGCGCAGTGAGCGCGACGGAACCACAACCGTTGTTGAGCGCGCCAACATGAACGGTCTCGGAAGTCGGTAGCTGGGCAAACACGTTGTCGTAGGCCACTTCGCGGCAGCGTCCATTCGGGGATGTTTGATCCGTGAGATTGCCATAAGCGTCGTAGGTGTTCTCAGCGAGCGTGATGGTGCCATCTCCGCTTGCGGAGCTTGGGGTCGATGCGACGGCCTTGTTGCTCTCATGGAAGCGGTGCAGCCCCAACGTGCCCGTGAGCTCGGCCGTTGTCTTCGATGGATTGCCGGCGACGTCATACTCGATGAACTGGTGATGTCGCTTGGCAACACTCAAGGACCCGGTGACGTAGCTTTCCGTGGTGCGCCAGAGCCAGCCGGTCGGCTCATCGTTTCTCCGCGCAGGCGCCGTCGTACTCGTGATGACTTCGTCGACCTGCGAGCACCCATCGACGCAGCCTTCGGAGATTTTGCTCGTCGCGTTTCCAAAGCCATCTACCTCCGTGGACCCGCGAAGGTGCGCACGTTTCGCAGACCTCACCTTGACTGTCCCGCTCGTGTCAGCAGTCACCGTGCCGAGGTTGGCCTCGAGCTCGACCTCGGGCAGCGTGGCGTTGGACACACCCGGTTGGAATGGTCCCGTATCATAAGCATAAGAGTCCGACTGATGCTCGAACGCGTGGCGCACGGCGCGACCATCGAGGCCGCTATAGAGTTGGCGTAGCCGATACGTATGGTGCGTCGTTGAGAGATAGGGGCCGGCCAGGTCATAAGATTCGCTGAGAACCGGAAGTCCTTTGAGTGCCTCTCGCGGATTGTCTTGCCATCGCTCAGGCAGCGAGCACGGATCAGGATTGGCATTGGCTTCGTTCTTACAGTCGCCAAGCAAGAACGTGCTCTCGGTGCTCGAGGGCGGACTGTTGCCGTCGCCGATGCGGGTCGCCTTGGCGCTCGCAAAGCCTCGGAACTCGCGCTGTCGGCCGTCGTACACGGGGTCGCGATATTCGTAGGTAGTGATGTAGTCGCCTTCGGGGCGACCAACGATCTTCAGATTGTCGTGCTCGGTCGACTTGGTGACGATGTGCAACACCATCGGCGCCTTGCGCGTCCACGGATTGCCGGCAGTTTCGGCCGCGAGCATGTGCGCTGTCGATGTCGAGTACTCGAGATCGGTAGTCTTGCCGAGACCGTTATCGACGTGAGTGAGCACCCATGGGCGAACTCCGCCTGCGAGATCTGCAAAGCGATATTTGAGCCCATCGCCCCAGAGCACATCGCGCGTGCCCGATCCGTTCATGTCTACCAGTCGCGCTCGATTGGTGATCGAGGAGATCGGCGCTCCCGCCATTACGTGGCGCTTCGTCCACGAGGTTCCATCGACGTTGATCCAGATGTCGACGGCGTTGAAGCGGATCTGAACCATGTCGTCCAGCCCGTCACCATTCACGTCGTCGAGCCGAACCTTCGTGTCGTCCGGATCAAACCAGATCGGCGGCGACGTCATCGCGATTTCGCGATTCTGCCCAAACGAGCCGCCCTTGCAGTCGTCGAGCGCTCCCGTTCCCCAAAACCCGTTTCCGCGCCCGGGCCAATACTTCAGGTCCCCTTTGCGCGTGCGCACGATGTCGACGAGGCCGTCGCCGTTCATGTCCGCGAGCCGTACGTCACTGTCGCTGAATCGCGCAGGCGTGCCAGCCCATGGGACGCAGGCGGTCAGCGGATCGTTGGAGATGGTTGCGGCGTTCTTGCCAGTCCAAACCGCGTGTCCGTATTGGCCATCACCGCCGGGATAGCGTCCAAGCGCCAAAAACGTTTGCAGCTCGGTCCCCGAGTTGTAGACGACATCGACGAGGCCATCGCCGTTGACGTCCATGACTTTGATGTTGTCGCGGTTCTGCTGGAAGTTGATCTTAGGACTCTGCTGAGACGCGGTCGCGATCACACGACCCTCCCACGACCAATTCCCTGCCGTCAGTGTAGGTGTGTACACCGCGTACTGCTTGAGCAGCGGCATGTGCAAAAGGTTGACGATCGCGTCGCCATCCACGTCGTGCTCAGAGACGTTCGGATTGTCGAGCGAGATGTCCGTTGCGTTCGCGCCGAGTACGCCGTTGACGGCCATCATCGTCGCGCCGGAGAACGTGTTCACGTTGCCCGAGTCGCCATTGAAGAAGACCGCGTGATTGCCCTTGTAGAGCCCAGGCGCCGTCACCAACACGTCCGGCAGACCGTCCGAGTTGATGTCGAATAGATCCGTCAGCGACTCATCGAGCGAGTGCTTGGGGCTCGCAGACATCGTCGTCAGTCGCTCGTCGAACGCCTCGAATCCTGGCAGATCGGGCGCTTGTGGCTTGTTGTTCACGTCCCGCCCGTCGACGTGTTGATAGCTGAACGTGATCGGTGGAAGCGTTGCGCAGGCTGGAGAGCACGCTGCGTCGTTGCAGATGATGTTCTGGCTGTTGTCCTCGAGGATGGGAGCATTGCACCGGCCCTCGAGTTGAACCGTGGACAAGAGCGAAGGATGCCAGGTCGAGTCGTACGCAACGTGATACCGACGCACGAACTCGCGGGCGCCGCTCGCGCCCATCGTCGTGCTAGTCACGTCGACGTGTTGCAGTCGAAGCGTGTTGTCCACCCGATAGCCGCGGTGATAGCTCGTCGTTGGATCCGGACGCGACTCGTAGCCAAGGCGGGAATGGTGCGCGTATTTGGTGAGGTCGCCGTTCGATCCGACAGGCGGCGTGTCGAAGATATCTCGCAGGTAACCCATCCCGTTGACGCCAGTCCACTGATAGACGACCAGATTGCTCGGATTGGGCGCGCCGCTTGAGGGATTGGCGTTTCCTTGTGAGTCGTACTGTCGGACCAAGTTCCAGCGGAAGATGTGATCGGGAATCGTTGGATCCCGCTCCAGTCCGTCGACGTTGTTGGCGTCATTCAACGGAACGCCAAGCTCCATGGCGATTCCGCCCTTGTCTTGAACACGCCACGTCTTGTGATCGGGCGACCAGAAGAACCGCTCGAATGCGCCATCGACGCGCGATCGGAAGTACATGTAGCCGGCAGACCAAGCCGGCATAACCTCGCCGTTGATCGCGCCCGTGCAGGTGAGGTCGTTGGCCACGAGACAAATCGGAACCAGCTCTTGCCCACCTGCAAACACAAATCGATCTTGCGTGGGCTTCCACGGTCCGCCGTTGGTGGGGTCGTCATAGGTCGGGAGTCCACGATCGGTCTGTCGCGAGATCGACGGGACGCCAACGTCCCAACCGATGCCGGCTAGACCATGACCCAGCGACGAGCTGTACGAGAGTCCAAGACTCGGCTGCGCAGCGCCACGCGCAGCAGGTAATGAGAACGGAACCGAGTAGGTCGCAATGCCAGTCGACAGCTGGGCGGAGAAACTCTCGCCCATTCCGTTTATCTTGCCGGCACCCTGAGGAACGCTGATGGCTTGGCTGCTTACTCCCGATTTGTCGCCGCCAAGGGGCAGAGACTGAATCGCTTGGAGTTTTTCCGGCACGGAAATCGGAGCCGGCGCTTCGGCCACCGAAGCTGAGTTGTTGGTGGCGGTAGTGACCGCGGCAGGCGGGTTGGTGGCATTCGGTGGCGTTGATGTCGCCTGCTGCGGTGCGTTCGCGATGGTATCTGCGGCGAGAGAGAGGCTCGGAAATAGGCTGGAGACGAACGCAAGGAGCGTGAGTCCCGCAATCGGTCCGCGCAGCTCTCGCCTCACGGCGTGATCCCTGCGTACCAAATCCCGGGGCCGCTCAGCACGCCGTTGCCAAGATCAATAGTACCCGTGGAGTGCGCCCACACCACAATTTGGGCGTTCGTGCCCATGGCTCCAAACACCTCGTCGTCGCCTGCGCCACCATAGGTCCAATACTTGAGTGCCTTTCCAGAACCATCAAGCACGGCGACGAGTACGTCAGCTCCACCGTTCGTAGCGTTGACCACGGCGTTGTTACCAAGATCGATCGTATCCCAGACAGTATCGACGTACAGATAGGTACCGTTTTTCAAGTCGGTGATGCGTGCGCGCGAGACCTTACCTTGCGAAGCTGGTCCCTTGGCGAACGCCACACCTAGGAGCGGTTTGCCCGTATAGTCGGTAGTTACAAGTGCTGTCGCGTATGAATTGTTTGGAGCGTTCAGCTTGCCGAGCACACCGAGGTCCAGCGTGTTGGCAAACGGAATTGTCAGAATGAGTTGACCCGTCCCATTCTCGAGGTGGGGGCCAAAGAAGGGCTCGTCGTTCTGATTGCCGAGCTTGATGCTCGGGACTGTGGTCGTCGGAAATGCCCGGACCCAATCCGCCGTCACTGTCCCGTTCTGATTGACCGGCGCGCGGTAGGAGGCGAGGAACACTGCCGGAGCACTTGCGACAACCGCACCCACCTGCGTGTAGTCAAAATCGAAAGTGTTTTTCTCAAGCCTGCCAAGGACAAAAAACTGGCTGGCTCCTGCAAAGCTCACTGAATCGGCCGCCGCGAGTCCAGCGTCAAAGTCGCTGGGCCGAATCCGATTGCCGTAGAATTTACCGAAAGACCGATTGACGACCTCAACCGACCCAGCAGCAACAGGCGAACACGGTTGTCCCTGGGTGATCTGGCACGCGTCTCCACCGGTGAGCATGGAGTCAAACGTGATGAAGGCGCGCGTGTTGGTGTCCAAGCGTCCGCGCATTGCCGCGCCCGTGACTTGGTAGGAAGTCGAACTGTTACCGTTGACGAATTGATCGATGGTGTCCGGGCCCTCTGCCAGGTCGCAATCGGCGAGGTGCCCCGTCGTCTTCAGCTGCGTCACCGACTGAACGCCGCCGTCAGCGAAGAGGCTGACATACGACAGGCCCTTCTTAATTGGCGTTGCTCCAATCATCGAGGGGGCATCGACCTCGACCTCATAGCCACAAGCGCGAACGCCATGCCCGACCATGATGCTCCAATTGGCTGGGTGAGATGGGGCAGTTGACGCATCCAACACATCCTTCTGTGTGTCGGCAACACCAGCGTCGATGGGCGATGTGTCGAGCGTGGTGGAGTCTTGCGGCGCCGTGCCATCAGCAGGCCCAGCTGGCGTATTGTCATCACCGCCGCACCCAAGAAGAACGACTGTGACGTACGACACCAGAATGGAATTCGCGGTCTTCATTGCTGTTTCACCCAGTAGGAAGACTCAATGAGCAACTGCACTCTTTCGATGTGACTCAGTGTCACTTCGGGCCCAAGGTGGAGCGTGATTTCATACCCTCCACCGAAGGGCCGATCCGTGAGCTCGGAACGAGCGATCGCGGTGACGAATGGCTTGCCCCAACCGTTAGCAAGCGGGTCCAACCACTCCTCTGCGGCAAGC
>JAYVYD010000480.1:0-7518 GCA_043784605.1 Myxococcales bacterium
CCTCGCCCACGCTCACATACGCGATCGGCATCGCGCGCGGTGAGCTCGGCGCTTGGTCGAAGTAATCGGGCTCGACCACAACACGATCGAAGTGCGCGAACAGCGAAGGCGGCGGGTGAGGACCATAGAAGAACGCGGTCGACACGTTGGAGGGCGGCGCGTCCGCGAGCGCGCCATGGCTCACGAGCATCATCGTGATGCCGAGTGCGCATGCCGTTCGCGTTGCGATGGTCGAGCCCATTTTAGCGAGCGTAAGATAGAGTTGGTGCCCGTGACAGCGCAACACGTAAGCATCGCGATCCTGACTGCTGTCTGTGGCATTTGTGTGTCGTGTCGTCCGTCGCCCGCGCAACCGCCTGCGCGAGACAGCGCGGTCTCCGAAATGTCCACCGCGGTGGACCCGTCGATGTCCACCATGGCGTCCTCCATCGATGCTTCGACTTCCACGACGCTCGGTCCTGGATTCACGGCGGCGGGCCCGTGGGCCTCTTTCTACGGGGAAGCCGAGAAGATGGGTGACTTGTCAAAGGTCGCCGCGACGTTCCGCGTGCTCGACATCGACGCAGATCCGCAAGACGACTTCGAGGGAAACTTCACCGACGCGGAGCTCGCCAGGCTGCGCGCGGGCGGCAAGAACAAAGTGCTCTCGTATTTGAACTTGGGCTCGTGCGAGACCTTCCGCACCTACTGGTCGAAGGCGCCTTCGCCGTACAAGCCGTGCAAGCAACTCAAACAGCTAGGCGGGTACGACGGATACCCGGACGAGATCTGGATGGACCTCGGAGACCTGGACTACCAAGCGCTGATGGTCGAGCACGTCGCAGCGCGCATCGCGGCGCGCAAGGTGGATGGGTTTTATTTGGACAACCTCGAGCTCGTCGAGCACACGGCGCGCGACAAGAACGGCCCGTGCAGCGCGTCGTGCAGGCAGGGCGGGTTGGATCTGGTCCGCAAGTTGAGAGAGCGATATCCAGATTTGCTCCTTGTGATGCAGAACGCCACGAGCGACGTCACACGCACGGGCACGACGGGCGGCAAGCCGTTCCCCACGCTGCTCGACGGCATCGCGCACGAGGAGGTGTTCGCGCCGACGCCCGACGGAACTGCAGAGAAGGAGCTGCTCGCGTGGCAAGCGATGGGGCTGAAATCACGGGACGGACATCCGTTCTGGATCGCCGCGCTGGACTACGTCGGCTCGTGCAAGAACAAAGACAAAGCGGACCAAGCGTTCGCCAAGAGCCAGTCACGCGGCTTCGCGCACTACGCGAGCGACGCTTCGAGCGGTCAAAAAGTAATTTGTTACTGGGGCCGATGACCCGAATGCCCGCTTGGACGGATTCACCGTCAGGCGCGCAGTAACGCTTCCAGGCCGGCCTGATCGTCGCGACGGAACAGCACCTCGGCTGCGAGCGACGCGCGGTTGCGGCCAATCGTCGCGACGGCCGCAATTCGATCGCCTTCGCGGTAAGCGACGAGGCAATCTCGATCCGAGACGCTACCGACGACTTGAACCCCCTCGAGTTTTTCGACATGGCCGACGTAGTTGATCGTGACGTCGTAGTGCTGACTCCAGAAGAACGGAACATCCTCGTACGACACTCGTTGATTGAGGATGTTGCGCGCTGCCACTTGGCCTTGACGTTGCGCGACGACCCAGTGCTCCACGCGGAGCGAGCGCTTCGTGCGAGCGTCGGGCCATCGCGCGATGTCGCCCGCGGCGTAGATCCCAGGCACACTCGTCTCCATGTGCTCGTTGACGACCACACCACGGTCCACGGCGAGGCCTGCGGATTGCGCGAGTGACAACGCCGGGCGGACACCGATGCCCACGACCACGAGGTCGGCGGCCAAGGATCTCCCGTCGCTCAAGCGAACTTCACGCTCGGTAATCTCGGTCGCCGTTACGCCAATGGAGAACTCCACCCCGTGCTCTTCGTGAACCTGGCGCACGAACGCGCTCAGCTCGGGACCGAGGACGCGTGAGAGCGGCGGATCGGGCGCGATGACGTGCACGTCGATGCCGCGCGTGCGGAGCGCGGCGGCGACTTCGAGCCCGATGAAGCTCGCGCCGATGACGACCGCGCGACGTGCCGTGGCGCATCGCGCGATGATCGCCTCGCCGTCGGCGAGCGTGCGCACATGAGCCACGTGAGGCAGGTCGCCGCCGGGCACGGAGAGCCGAATGGGGTCCGCGCCCGTGGCGAGGAGCAACGCGTCGAAGGGGATGCTCTCTCCAGTGTCGAGGATCACCTTGCGCGCACGTGCGTCGATCGAGCCGACCTTCTTTGCGAGCCGCAGGTCGATGTGGTCCGAGGAGTACTCTTCGAGGGGTCGCATCGGCATCCACTCCGCGAGCGCCGTCCCGGCCAAAAAGTCTTTCGAGACGTTGGGGCGGTCGTAGGGCGCGGCCGAGTCGGCGGTCACGAGCGTGACGCTCCCCTCGTATCGCTCGCGGCGGAGCGTATCGACCGCAGCGAAGCCCGCCGCGCCACCTCCGACGACCACGACGTGCTTCGGAAGCGTACCTGCGGCGGCGCCGAGCGCGACTGGCTCGACCTTTCCAGTCACTGATACTCGCGCCCCGCGCTCCTCCACTTTCCAGCAGGTGAGAGAGCGAAATGCCGGAGCGGAAGCCCGACCCGTGCGGAGGTCGAAGCATGCGTGGTGCAAGGGGCAGCGCACTGTGTCGCCGACGAGGATGCCTTCTGCGAGCGCTCCGCCGTAGTGACTGCACGTCGCGCTGATCCCATAGAGCGCGAGGCCGCGACGAACGACGAGCACGGGCTCACCGCCAGCGTGACCCAACAACATGCCGCCGTCCGCGACGTCGGCGGACGGCACGCCTTGCTCGAGGTCGGGTCCGTGCAACTCGGTCGTTCCGCTCATGGGCTCCTCCGTTGGCGACACGTCCTCGACTGGATCTTTCGAGACGGGCGAGTCGGTGAAACGAGCTTGTTCATCGTCGACCGGCCGTGCACTCGCCATGCCGCGTTTCGTGGCCATGAACCTGCGCCTTTGTAGCCGACGCACGATGCACGAGAGTCCCAAGTGAGGCAATCGTGTCGATGACGGCGCCGCAATCCAGGTTCGGTATGGCGATGCCTCGCCTGTAGTTAGCGGACTGCCCACTTGCCATGCATGCTCTCGATGCGCGAGAGGAGGAACTCGCGCTGAAGCTTGAGCGCCATGGGCATCTTCTCTCCGAGGCTGTCAAAAAAGCTGCCCTGCGACTCCAGCTCCGTCTTCCACTCGTCGATGTTGATGGCGGTGGCTTCGTCCACGGTGTCCGGCGAGATGTCGAAGTCCGATAGATCGAGATCGCCAGCCCGCGGCACCCAGCCGAACGGAGTCTCCTGTCCGCCGACGCGCAAGCGCGCGCGATCGACGATCCACTTGAGCACACGCATGTTCTCGCCGAAGCCTGGCCAAAGGAACTTGCCGTCTTTGTTTTGACGGAACCAATTGACCAAAAAGACCTTGGGCGGATAAGCGATTTGCGCCTGCATCGCGAGCCAGTGCGCGAAGTACTCGCCCATGTTGTATCCACAGAAGGGGAGCATCGCCATCGGGTCGCGGCGGACGACTCCCACTTTGCCGGTGGCCGCAGCGGTGGTCTCACTGCCGAGCGTCGCGCCCATGAACACTCCGTGCGCCCAGTGGAACGCCTGCATCACGAGCGGGATCGTCGTCGCGCGACGACCGCCGAAGATGATCGCGCTAATGGGCACTCCGCCGGGATCGTCCGCGAATCGGCTCTTCCAAGGGTTGTTCGACGCGGGCGCGGTGAAGCGCGAGTTCGGGTGCGCGGCCTTCTCGGTGGAGCCCTTCTTCCACGGGCGCCCTTGCCAATCGGTGAGCTCGTCCGGCACAGGGCCGTCTTTGCCCTCCCACCACACGTCGCCGTCCTTGGTGACCGCGACGTTCGTAAAGATAGTGTCCTTGAGGACGGTCTTCATCGCATTAGGATTGCTCTTCATGCTCGTGCCAGGAGCGACTCCGAAGTATCCGGCCTCTGGGTTGATGGCATATAGCCGTCCGTCCTCGCCGACGCGCATCCACGCGATGTCGTCGCCGACGGTCCAGATCTTCCATCCCTTGAACCGCTTGGGCGGCACCATCATCGCGAAGTTCGTCTTGCCGCACTGACTCGGGAAAGCCGCCGCGACGTAGGTCATCTCGCCTTCGGGGCTCTCCACTCCCAAGATCAACATGTGCTCGGCGAGCCAGCCCTCGGTCTTGCCGAGATAACTGCCAATGCGCAATGCCAAGCATTTTTTGCCGAGCAGCACGTTGCCGCCGTAGCCGGAGCCGATCGACCAGATCGTGTTGTCCGCGGGGAAGTGGCAGATGTAACGGCGGTCCGGGTCGCAATCGAGCATCGAGTGCAGGCCGCGGTTGAAGTCGTTGCTGTCGCCGAGCATGTCGAGCGCTTGCTCGCCCATGCGCGTCATGATCCGCATGTTGAGCGTGACGTAGATGCTGTCGGTGAGCTCGACGCCGACCTTCGCCATCGGTGAGCCGATCGGGCCCATCACGTAGGGCACCACGTACATCGTGCGGCCCTTCATCGAGCCGTCGAAGAGCTTGCCGACCTTCTCGTAGGCCTCTTTCGGCGCCATCCAGTTGTTGGTCGCCCCGGCCTCTTCCTTGGTGGGCGTGCAAATGAACGTGAGGTTCTCCACGCGCGCCACGTCGTTCGGGTTCGAGCGGTGGAGATAGCAGCCCGGGAGCTTGTCTTGATTGAGAGGGAGGAGGACTCCCTGCGCTACCGCGACCTCCGTGAAGACCTTGCGCTCGTCCTCGGAGCCACAGCACAACACCACCTTGTCGGGCTTGCAGAGGGCGATCATCTCGCCGACCCACTTGCTCAAATGGGCGTTGTTGATTTCGATCGGAGCGCCGAGGCAGTCGTGGACTTGGGGCATGGCCGAGGATCTATCGCAATCGGTGGTGTTTTGCATCGGTCGCCGGGTGCAAAACGCACGACCTTCGGGTCCCCTGGACAAAAGCGCCTCCCGGTTCAAGTAAAGAGTACGGTCGAATGAACGTCGGAACGCCGGCACCAGAGCGTCCGAACGCCCTCGAGAGAAGGTCCCCCATGCGCAACTTCATCTTCGTTTTCGCGGCTGTTTTTGGCGGTGTCGCTGCATGCGGCGGCGCCGACTCGATCGACGTGATCAACGGCAATCCAAACGCTGTCGTGAACGAAGCGGACGCGTCCGCCGACGTGAACGTGATCCCCAAGAACGACGGCGGCCCGAACCCGAATTGCGATCCGGGCAAGTGCGGCCTCAGCGCACCTCAAGGATGGACGCTCGCCACTGCCCACAAGAGCCGCGCGACGCCCTGCGCTGACGGCTGGAAGACGATCGACGTCGTCGCCGATCCGGTGGCGGATCCGGCCGCCTGCTCGTGCAGCTGCAATGTTACGCAGCCGCCGACGTGCGGCGGGGGCACCGTGCTGCGCAACCTCGATACGGGCAACGCCAGTTGCAGTCAAATTGCGACCACGCTCAACATGACCGGCGGGGGCACGTGCGATCAGTTCCCCAACTTCTTCATCACCTTGCAAGGCAAGAACTATCAAACCATCCCGCCCGGTCCGAAGGGTGGCGTGTGTCAGTTCGACGCCAAATCGGACACTTCGAAGGTCACCGCCGCGGAGGGTCGGATCTGCGAGCCGCCTCCGAGCTGTCAGGGCGATATTTGCAAGATGCAGAACATCTGCATCACACACGACGGCAACGTCGATTGCCCGGTCGAGTTCGCCAACAAGCGGCTAGTCGGTGACGCTCCGAAGCTGGAGTGCGCCGCGTGCGGCGGCGCGTGCGACGTCAAGGGTGCGTGTAGCGGCACACTCAACATGTACACGGACGACAACTGTTCGCAGGGAAAGATCGACTTCCCGGCGGACGCCACGTGCGCCCCCTCGCCCAACGGAAACAACATGCAATACCGCTCGGGCAGCCTCACCACGTCCGTCAAGAATGCGGGCTGCGCGCAGATACCTCCCGCCTCTGCCGCGAGCGTGAAGCTCGACGCGCCGACGACGGTTTGCTGCAAGAAGTAGCGAGCCCGACGTCGTTGGATGGAACTTCTCGCGTTTTCGTCCATCATTAGGCCAATGAACAAGCTCGCCGCGCTCGCGCTACTGCTCGGTTGCTCGACGGGCCCGAGCGCACAGCAACCCGTGGTCGCGGCGTCTCCTCCGCGAGATGACGGCAAGTCGGCGCAAGGCGGCTCTGGCGGGCCCGAGCACGCGGCGGCGCTCGAAGAGCTGAAGGTCGCGGAGCTCGGCTGGGCGGTGGATCGCCAGAACAGCGTCAAGATCCAGCTGCCGGACGCCGCGCACTGGATGCGCGTGAAATTCTGGGGCATTCCGACGCTCGTCGGGTTTCGCTACGGGCAAGGCCACCACGCGATCGTGGGCGGAGACATTCGTCATGTGCCGGACAACTCGGTCTCGGGCGCATGCGCGAAGAGCTTCGAGGGATGGGCCATGCCGCTGATCGAGGCCTACGACATCGACATGCACCGAGACGCGCCCTCGGCGTTCTCGTGGAAGCGGCAGTCGACCGACGACGGAGCGCTCATCGGCGACATCGAGACGCTCACGGCCAAAGGCGCGACGCTCATCGAGCGTGAGGAGTACACGGTGGCCTACGCGACGTATCCCGCATGGAAAGGCGCGTGCCTCATCATGGGCATCGCTGTGCCCGTGAGAGACAACGACATGGATCGCGCCCGCGCCGTGCGCGATCGGTTCGTCAAGGAAGTGCTCCCGACCGTCGAAGTGCTGGTCGACGAGGAGCCCGAGAAGCGCTTTTAGCGCGCGTTGTCGGCGACAACACGTCGTCGCCTTCGGCGAACGACAACTGAGCGGATTGGCTTCGACAGCAACGAAAGTTGGCCGGTTAGGTCTCGGTGTTCGACGATCGCGTTCATGATCCTCTCGCAACAAGACGCAGGCCCGTTCGCCCGATTCGCTCACGCCGAGCGCCGTCAGAACCGCAGCGCGCGACCGGTCGAGTCGCTCGCGTTCTTCCTCGAGAACAAAATGCGCAGTCTCGAGTTGCGCGCGCTCACGCTCGGAACGACCGACGGGAGACTAATCGTCGGCGCGGGCGATCACCAAGAGCACGTCGCCGAGTGGGGCGCGATCGCCGACTGCGGCAAGAACACGCCGGATCGCGTCGCGACGTGGCGCCTGCAGATGGACGGCGGCGAGGTGCTGCTCACCTCGTGGGGCGGCGCGTTCGACCCCGACCTCGGCGACGGCGTGCGGCGCATCCTAGGCGCTTGACGCCATCTTATGATTAGCTGAGCGCCATGTCGCACCCCACAGCCGCCTTCTTTGCCTGCCTCGCCGTCATCGTCACCGCAGCGTGCGGCGGCACGGATACCAATCCCGTCGACGCGGCAGCGCCGGTGGACGCCGCGAAGGAGGCCGCGCCTAGCGTGACGTGCGGCGGAGCTCAGTATCCGATCGTCACCTGTCGGCGCGGCGCAGAGGGCAAG
>JAYVYD010000481.1:0-4581 GCA_043784605.1 Myxococcales bacterium
CAGAGTCCGCGATTTTGGCGGCGATCGAGAAGTATTACAACGTCGGTCCCTCGTACGACGAGGTGATGGCCGGCTTCGACGAGGGCGAGATCGCCGTCGGCGAAGACGAAGAGCAAGTCAACTTGATGGAACTCGAGAAGGCGAGCGAGGACGCTCCCGTCGTCAGGCTCGTCAACATGATCCTCTTGAGCGCGATCAAGAAGGGCGCGAGCGACATTCACATCGAGCCGTACGAGAAGAAGCTCCGAGTGCGCTACCGCATCGACGGCGTGCTCAACGAAGAGATGACGCCGCCGTTGAAGCTCAAGGCGGCAATCGTGAGCCGCGTGAAGATCATGGCCTCGCTCGACATCGCCGAGCGCCGCTTGCCACAAGACGGGCGCATCAAGCTGAAGCTCGGCAAGGGACGCGAGATGGACTTCCGCGTTAGTGTGCTTCCCACACTATGGGGCGAGAAGATCGTCATGCGCTTGCTCGACAAGGGCAACCTGCAGCTCGACATGATGAAATTGGGCTTCGATCAGGGGCCCCTAGACAGCTTCCAGTGGGCCATCCATCAACCGTGGGGGATGGTGCTCGTCACGGGCCCCACGGGCTCGGGCAAGACGACGACCCTCTACTCCGCGCTCAGCGAGCTCAACAAGCCCGCGCACAACATCAGCACCGCCGAAGATCCGGTCGAGTACAACTTGCACGGCATCAACCAGGTGCAGATGCACGAGGAGATCGGGCTCAACTTCGCGATGTCGCTGAGGTCGTTCCTCCGGCAAGACCCGGACATCATCATGGTCGGCGAGATTCGAGACTTCGAGACTGCGGAGATCGCGGTCAAAGCCGCGCTCACGGGCCACATGGTGCTCTCGACACTCCACACGAACGACGCGCCCGCGACGATCTTCCGATTGCTCAACATGGGGGTCGAGCCGTTCTTGATCACGGCGAGCGTCAACCTCGTCCTCGCCCAGCGCCTCGCGCGCCGCATCTGTGCGGACTGCAAGGAGTCGACGACCATCGAGAGGGCCGCGCTCGTCGACATCGGATTCACCGACGACAACATCGCGAAGGCGACGCTCATGAAGGGCGCCGGCTGCAAGACGTGCAACAGCACGGGCTACAAGGGCCGCGTCGCGCTCTACGAGGTCATGCGCTTCACCGACACCCTCAAGGAGATGGTGCTCGGCGGCTCATCGACAGCAGACCTGAAAATGGCCGCGATCAAGGGCGGCATGATCTCGCTCCGCATGGCAGGTATCCAAAAGATCATGGCCGGCATGACGACGACCGAAGAAATCTTGCGCGTGACGATGAGCGACTAGCGCTTCCCGAGAGCGCGGAGCGCGGCGAAGAACTCCTTGAGCATCGCGGCGCACTCGTCCGACAGCACACCCGACTCGACGCTGAATCGGTGGTTCAACCGCGCGTCTTGTCCGATCGCGAATAGGGACTTCACGGCGCCGGCTTTGGGGTCGTCGCAGCCGTAAACGACGTGTGGAACTCTCGCGAGCACCAGTGCGCCGGCGCACATCGCGCAGGGCTCGAGCGTCACGTACGCCGTCACGTGGTCCAGGCGCCAGTCGCCTTGCCTTGTGGCGGCGTCACGGATGGCGAGGATTTCGGCGTGAGCCGTCGGGTCGTGCGCGGTCTCGCGAAGGTTGTGACCCGCGCCGACGATCGCTCCGTCACGCACGAGGACGCAGCCGACGGGGACCTCACCCTTGTCACGCGCCGCTTCTGCCTCGAGTAGAGCAGCACGCATCCAAACCTCGGATGCGCTCCCCGTTATCATTGAAGCGCGCCCAGGAAGATTCGAACTTCCGACAACTGGTTCCGTAGACCTGACGATAGGGTTCCAAGCATCACCGAAGAGGCCGAAAAAGTCGGCTTCATGAACGTGCACAGTACACGAGGAGACACCTCGGGTCACCCTGCTGCCGCTTCGCTGCCGTTATCCGACCCTCTCGAGGAGGCTCTTGCGCTCGCCGCCAAGGCTCACCGATGGGACGTTGTCGCGACACTCGCAGAGGAGCTGCGCGCGCGTCGTCTCGCCTCCGATGGCGTGACGGATCTCGAGCTCGAGGAGGTGCGCCGCCGTCGACGATGAGAGCTCGCGCTCCTCGCTCGGCGCCGTGGGCATCCTCACGACCTCGAGCGCGGCGCACGAACGCACCGCAGAGAAAAGGGCAGACCATGAACAGCAAGAAATTTACGGCAGACCAGGCGAAGACGATCACCGGCCTTCTCAACACGATCGGAGCGGAGGCGCTCACCGCGTTCTCCGATGCGATCGACGACATGATGTTTGCTTCGAACGACGAGACGCGCGCCGAAGCATACGTGGAGGCGCGGAAACAACTCGGCGCGCTGCGCACGCTCCATGCGCGCGCTGGCGTCGCGTGGTCCGACCCTGAAGGCCAGTGGAACGACGAAGCCGCCGCCGAGGCACGTCAGTGAGCGCGCGCGCCATGAGAGCGGGAGCGACGTTCGATCACCAGCCCAAACCGCTCTCCCTCGGACCCAAAGAACGTTCCGATATCCCAGGACACCGAAAGGTCACCATGAAAAAGCACGACGACGCCCTCGCCCTCGAAATCATGCGCCAACGGCTCAAACCCACGCTGCTCGACCTCCAGCACACGGTCGGGGTTCTCGGCTCCAGCTTCTACAATCCCTCAGACGTGATGTCGATCGTTCACGTCTCACACGCCATGATCGAGCGTGCGTGCCTTCAACTCAGCGCGACCCTCGAAGAGGCCGAACGTTCGATCAATCAAGCAAATGCAAACGAGCAGGTGCCGGAGTGACCGCGCGCGCCGTCGGATCGGGAACGATCTCCTTCGGGCTCGTCTCCATCCCGTTCAAGCAGTTCACGGCCGCGAGCTCTTCACGCGTGAGATTCAATACTCTCCACAACAAGTGCGGCGGTCGCATGAAGCAGCAGTACTTCTGCCCGATCGATAACTGCATCGTCGAGCGCGCGGACATGGTGAAGGGCTTCGAGTTTGCAATGGAGCGCTACGTCACGTTCACCGACACCGAGATTCGCAAGCACCAGGCTCGGCGGACTGATTCACTCGAGCTCGTCGCGTTCGTACCAGAGGACACGGTCGATCTCGTTGTCCTCGAGAAGAGCTACTACGTCGCGCCCGACAGGGGCGGCGAGAAGGCGTATCAACTTCTTGCGCGTGCGATGCAGCGCACGAAGCGGGTTGCGGTGGGACGCTTCTCTCGCCGCGGGCGTGAGCAGCTCGTGATCCTTCGGCCGTACCGATCGCGCGGGCTCATCATGCACCACGTCTACTACTCGAACGAGGTGCGCGCGTTCGACGAGCTCGACCTAGGCACCGAGCATGTATTCCGCCAAGTCGAGGAGGACCTCGCGAACAAGTTGATCGAGGAGCTCGCTCGAGACACCTTCGATGCAAGGAGCTTCAAAGACGACTACGAAGAGCGGATCAAGGCATCGATCGAGGCGAAGGTAAGCGGTCAAGAGATCATCGTCGCGCAAGAGCCACCGAACGCGCAGATCATCGATCTCTTCGAGGCCCTCAAGCGCTCGCTCGACGCGTCCGCACGCGAGGCGCCGCCGAGCGCCGAGCCGAAGCCAGCGAAGCCCACGATCAAGAAGGGCCGCACGAACAATGTCGTTCCGATCGGCGGAGCGACGACGAGCAAGTAGACTCACAAGAGAACGGCGCGCCGGGTTGAGAGCCGGCGCGCCGTGGGAGACCGCGATGCAGACGCGATCGAAAAAGAAGACTACCAAAAAGCGCGCGTCGCGCTCGGACGTCGCGGCCCCGATTGAGCCGTCTCGTGAGCTCGTGCGTCGCTTGCTGGGACGCGTGGCCGACGATCTCGACTGGCTCGCGATGCAGTCGGAAGATGAGCAGCTCGGCGACGATATCGACGACGCGGCCAAGGTCGTGCGTGGACTCTTTCACAGCTTCGCCGAGCTTCCGAAGAGCAATGACTTCCGCACGGCTGCCGCGGTGGCAACCAAGTCGCGAGAGCTGCGCAGCGTGACGAGTAAGCAGGCCAAGCTGCAGACGGCTGCGCTTGTCCGCGGCGCTCGCGCGGATGCGCGGTGGAGTGCTGAACAGCGCCACGTGGAGATCGTGGTGCGCTCGCTCGAGAACGTGCCGCACGGGGCTGATGCCTCGCTGATCGTGAACGGTCTGCGTTTCGATGAGAGGTCGAAGATTTCGAAGCACCTCGCGAAGAACTTCCCACAGGCTGGTGTGTGGCGGAGAGGCGCGAAACCGAAGCGGCAAGCGGATGAGATCGTGGCCGGCGCTCTCAAGCGAGCGCTGGAGTCGCGATCGCTCGACGCGCGCGCCGCAGTCGTGATCGCGTTGCGCGCGTTGAAGTATCCGCGCGCTGACAATTTCAATCGATAGTCGACTTCTTCCTCACGTCACCTCGACGTGAGGGAACACGTGCACACCTGTGCATCCTGAACATGATGCGGGCATGTCGAACGCGACCAACGAGACTCGACGGACGGCACTCCGCCTCGCCGCTCACCTCAACCCGCCAATCGATCCACGCACTGCGCTCGCGGCTCTGACGAGAGGCACGGTCGCG
>JAYVYD010000482.1:0-4177 GCA_043784605.1 Myxococcales bacterium
CGATCGAAGTCGCACCCGATGACATGGGCGCTGCGCGGATAGACGCGCACCTTCACGCTCGCCGCGTTCGTCAGGTGATCGGCCAAGTACGTCGCGTTCGCCGAAGGGCACACGCGATCCTTCTTTCCGTGGAGAATCAGCGTCGGACAGCGCACGTGCAGGAGCTCCGCGCGCATCACGGCGCCTGCGCGGAAGACCTCGCGCGCGGCGCGGATCGGGTGGCGGTCGTACGTCACGATGGTGTCCAAGAGCGTGCGGTCCTCCATGTCGGCCGCGCGCGGCTTCAACAGGTAGAGGTCCGGTGTTCCTTTCAAACGAGTGAGTAGGCCAAGCGGCAACGCCGAGGGCGCAGACAAGAAGAGCGCGTTGCCGAGCACCACCAAGCCCGTCAGCTGAGGGAGCCCCTCGCTCGCGAGCTTGAGTGCGACGAGGCTCCCCATCGAGAACCCCATCACCACGACGCGCTCGTGCTCTCGCGCCGCCGCGATGAAGTGTTGCCGCCCCGCGGCGATCCAGTCCTCGAAGGTCTTGTGCTGCAAATCAGCCGGGTTGGTGCCATGACCGGGCTGTAAGGGCGCATGCACCGCGAAGCCCGCGTCGGCCGCCGCTTGCAGCACCGGCATGATCTCCGACGGCGAGCCCGTGAACCCGTGGAACGCGAGCAAGCAGGGGTCGCGCCCCTTTCGCTCGAACGCCCGCGCCTCGCCGTGGAGCAAGCCCGAGTGAGAAGGAGCGGTCGTCAGCACGCTCTCAGTATACGCGGTGAACCCCGAGACTAGCCCTCACCGCGGCGGATTTGGTACGCGCGGATCTTCTTGTGAAGGTTGGTGCGCTCGACGCCAAGCACGACTGCGGTACGCGAGATGTTCCACCCGGTGAGCTTCAGCGTGTCGACGATGTACTTGCGCTCCGCGTGCTCGCGGAAGTCGCGCAGCGTGAGGTAGGTCGAGGGAAGGGGAGCGCGCGGACCTGTCGCGTCTGCTTCGTCCGTCTCTGGAGACTCCGCCTCGGCGGCAGGCTCAGCGCTCGCCTCCTCTTCGAAGGGGCTCGCGTGCGGGTCTTCCGGCATGTCCGCGATCGTCACCCGATCGCCCGAGAGGATGGCCATGCGCTCGACGACGTTCTTCAGCTCCCGAATGTTGCCCGGCCACGAGCGGCCCGCGAGCGCCTTCATCACCTCGTGGTCGACGGGCTTGCACTTGGTGCCGTTCTCGCGGCTGAACGCCTCCATGAACGACTGCGCCAAAATCGAGATGTCTTCGAGGCGCTCTCGCAGCGCGGGGCTGCGCATCGGGAACACGTTCAAGCGGAAGAACAGGTCCTCACGGAACGCACCGCTCTCGACCGCGCGGCTCAGATCTTTGTTGGTGGCCGCGAGCACGCGCACGTCGACGATGAGGACGTGTTCGCTGCCGACGCGCGAGATCTCCCCCGACTGCAGCGCGCGCAGAAGCTTCGCTTGCGCGACGAGATCCATGTCGCCGACTTCGTCCAAGAAGAGCGTACCGCCGTGCGCTTGTTCGAAGAAGCCGCGCTTGCGACCTTGGGCGCCGGTGAACGAGCCCTTCTCGTGGCCGAACAGCTCGCTCTCGATGAGCTCGCGCGGAATCGCCGCGCAATTGACCTTCACGAACGGCTGCGATTTGCGGCCCGACAGCTGGTGGATGGCGCGGCTGATCAGCTCCTTGCCGGTGCCGCTCTCGCCGGTGATGAGCACGCTCGCCTTGGTGGGCGCGACCTTCTCGATCTCGACGAACACGCGCCGAAGGGCGGGGCTCGCGCCGATCATCTCGTAGCGCTGCAGCTCGCGCTGGGAGAGCTGGGCGAGCGTGCGGCGCGTCTGCGCGGCCTCCACGACGTTCTTGACGCTCACGAGCACGCGCTCGCGGATCAGCGGCTTGTCGAAGAAGTCGGCCGCGCCGAGCTCGATCGCGCGCGCCGCGTCGTCGAGCGTTGCGTGGCCGCTGATGACCACGATCGGCAGCTCGCGCGTCGCCTCGTCTTTGCGAATGAGCTCGAGCGCCTCCAGCCCGCTCATGTCCGGCAACTTCACGTCGAGGATCGCCAAGTCGACGGGCGACTCGGAGTCTCGAAGGATCGCGAGCGCGGCCTTCGCGGTCTCGGCGGTCAACACGCGGTATCCCTCGCCCTCGAGCACCAAAGAGAGCGTGCGCCGGATGTTCTTCTCGTCGTCCACGACGAGGATCGTGCGTTTGGCGAGCTCCGGCTTCGGTTGCGTCACGTCAGGCTTTCTTGTGCGCGATCTCGTCGAGGTAGCGATTGGCGAGTGTGGTGAGCGGGCTCTCTTTGTAGCGGCCGAGGATCGCGCCGAACGCGGCCTTTGCGTCGTCGAACTTGCGCATCTTCATGTACACCTCGCCCAACAAGAGCAGCGTGTCGGGCGCGAGGCCGAACGCGTTCTCCATGCGCGGCGGAACGGTGTGGATGGCGGGAGCCACCTCGCTGGACATGACCCGCGGCTTCGTCGAGCACGGCGGCTCGGTCGCGTAGTTGCGCATCGCGTATTGCAAGCGAAGAACCGCGGCGTCGAAGTTGTCGCGCTGCAAGTAGAAGCGGGCGACGTACATCTCGTGGCGCACGAGCCTGGCGGTCACGTCCTCCAGAAGCGCACAGACGCGCGGTGCCTCGCGGGCATCGGGGAAATCTCGGATGAAGCCGACGATCTCCTTGTAGGAGTCGACCACCGTGGCTTGATCGCGCTCCTCGGAGGCGGGCATCAAGAACGAGTCTCCGATCTCCCGGTACTGCGTCTCGGCCGCACGAGCCCGCGCGTACATGAGCTCTTCTGCGTCCGTCTTGTGATCGTGCGCGAACTGCTTGTACCCGCGCAGGGCCTCGGCAAATTTGTCCTGCTCGAAGTCTGCGTCCGCGATGCGCAGCTCGGCCAGGCGCGCGTATTTGGAGTAGCTGTACTTGCGCTTCACCTCGCGCATCAGCGCTTGGGACTCGATCCAGTTGTGCGAGGTGAACTCCGCGAGCGCGGTCTCGTACGCCCGGCGCGAGCTGTCCGTGTACGAGAGCCCCGTCTTGGGCGGAGGCACTTCTTCGCACGCGCAGACGGGCAAAAGGGCCAGGGTCGCGCAGAGCAAGAGGGCACGCATGCGGGCGGGATTACTGCATCACCGCGGGCCGCGCCATCTTTGAATGCGCAGGGGTGGGGGGCGGCCTTCGGTCCGAGCATGCTTGCATGCTGCACGTATCAGCAGACGAACCTTCTCGATTGTCCCCTCGTCGAGCCCAACTCCGACGACGTTGACCTCGCCAGGCCCATCGATCAGCGCCGCGACGGCGGTCTTTGTCTCCGGAGTCTTGACCCACCCCTCGTAGCGAAACGGCGCTGCATCGCCGCGCGGACGCTCGATCTCGAGTCGCATGCCGGACTCGGGGCGCTCACCAATGATGGCCATGGTCCGTCGTGTGATAGAACGCAAAGACCGTCATGGACAAGAACCCGATCACCCCCGGAGGGTACGCCAAGCTGCGCGAAGAGCTGCACCAGCTTCGGACCGTCGCCCGGCCGAACGTGATCCAAGCCATCGCCACCGCACGCGAGCACGGCGACTTGAAAGAGAACGCCGAGTACCACGCCGCCCGCGACAAACAGTCGTTCATCGAGGGGCGCGTCAAGGAGCTCGAGCAGAAGATCGCCCTGGCCGAGGTGATCGATCCGTCCAAGCTCTCCGGGTCACGCGTCGCGTTCGGCGCGACTATCAAGCTCTCCAACACGGAGACCTCCGAAGAGGTCGTCTATCGCATCCTAGGCGCGGACGAGGCCAAGCTGGAGGAGGGCTCGATCAGCGTCACGAGCCCGCTCGCGCGATCTCTCCTCGGCAAAGAGGTCGGCGACGAAGTGAAGATGCGAATGCCCGGCGGCGAGCGCGTCTACGAGGTCCTCGATGTCGTCTTCAAGTAGCCGTTTCTGCGCCTTGTCGTCGCCTTTGGCGAGTGACAACGCCGAGTGGTGGGCTACGCCCGCCGCAAGCTGATTCGCAGTGCCGAGCGCGTTTCTTTCGTGTAAGTAGCGCGCAGGAGACGGCAGGAATGACCAGCACCAAACAAGAAGTCGAAGTCGCCTACGACGTGTCCAACGAGTTCTTCCGGCTCTGGCTGGACGAGCGCATGCACTACACGTGCGCCGTCTACGAGAAGGACACCG
>JAYVYD010000483.1:0-11395 GCA_043784605.1 Myxococcales bacterium
GAGTCGTATGCCATCTATGCGATGGGGCTTTTGGGAAGTGCAGCGCGAAAGAGCGCCGAGCCGCTGGCGGCGGCAGCGAGCGGAGACCCGAAGAGATGCAGTGCGGCGCATCAGCGGATGACGCATTTCCTTGCTGATTCTCCGTGGAATGACGCCGACGTACGTCGACTTGCGATGGCGCATGCCGTCGATGCAATGACGAAATACGAGCCCGTGCGGACGTGGATCATCGATGACACGGAGTTTCTAAAACAGGGCAAGCATTCGGTGGGAGTGCAACGGCAATACACGGGCTCCGCGGGCCCGGCGGCATACGGTGGTTGATGAAGGTCGCCGAGCGAAGTGTAGTAGACAGCCGGCGGCGCATACGGGCGCGACGTTAATTAACTCCGGAAAGATACAGAAGCCCTTCGGTAGGGGCCTACTGTCCTACGCGCATCCACGATACTCCGTCGTCGTCGGAGAACGAGAGGCCGTTTTCCGTGTACGGAACGGAGCCCATCTATCGTTCGACCAGTGGAGTCGTTATATGTTTGCTGGGACCAATTGGGTAGGCGAGCCGATCTTCGATAGTAGATGCTGTTGCCACTTCGTTGTGACGTTCGTGCAAGAACGCGACGCCCGGACTCCTGCGCTCAAACAATTGAATAGTCGAGTATCGACGTCAACCACTAGCGCGCGGCTTCCAAGATCGCACGCACGACCCTGATCGGATCGTCGCTCGTGGTCGCAGTGACGAGGCGACCTCCGCGGCTCACGAGAGCTTGGTCCCACTGCGCGCGAATGGCTTCGAGTGCGGCGAGGTAAGGTTCTCTAGTCACCTCGACGTCCGTCTCGACGACGACGTCTCCTTCGAGGCCGCGCAGACGCACCGTGCCCTCGAACGGGAGCGTGAGCTCGTCTGGATCGAGGACACGCACGACCACTACCGCTCGACCGCGGGTCGTGAGCGCGGAGATGTGATCCGGCGCGATCTCTGGCAAATCGAGCAGATCGCTGAGCACCACGACCACCGAGCCGCGTCGCGCAGCTCGTGCCAAGACGCCGAGCGCGCGGTCCAACATCTGCGCGTCTGCGCGCGCGTCGCCACCGGCGTGAACGTTCTCGAGTGCGCCGACCAATCGCTCGAACGCCTCTCTGCCGCCCGACACTGGCACCGGCGGACAGTCCTCTCCGCCGATGAACGCGAGCCCCACCGGATCACCGTTCGAGAGCGCGACGCGAGCGAGCGCAGCGGCCACGAGAGCGGCATACGCGAGCTTGCTACCGGGCGCTTTGTCGCCGCGGTAGGCCATCGATCCCGTCGCGTCGAGCACGAGTCGTAGAGCGCGATCCGTCTCCGTCTCGAACTGGCGCACGAGCAAGCGATCATGTCGCAAGAGCGAGCGGCGATCGAGCCAGCGCAGATCGTCTCCGGGCGCATACTCTCGGTGACCGCCGAACTCGATCCCGCTGCCGCGTCGCGAGCTCTTGTGCGCGCCGGCGTAGAGTCCCTCGGCCACGAGTCGCGAGCGGAGCCGGAGAGGCGCGAGGCTTCCCCAGTCGAGCGCCTTGCGAATGGACTTCGAGCGATCGGCGCTCATGGGCGACTACGGGATCGAAACGCCAGCCGGTGGCGGGCCGTAGTTCGTCTTGTTTCCGCCCAACAGATCTCGCGCCATCGCGGTCTCGACGAGCTCTACGCCCGCGCTCGCCGTCACCAGCTTCAAGCCGGCGGTCACTGCCTTCGCGTCGCCAGCGACCCGACGATCCATCGCCGAATAAAAGAGCGCCTCGGTCTTCTGCGCGGGTGTCTTCGCGGACGACACGAGATCCTCTGGCTTGATCTTGCCCGCGCCGAACGCGGCGATGCGACCGATCCACCGACCGTCGTCGGAGATCGACGCGAGCAGCCTCTCGGGTCCGGGCTCCGCTTTCGCCTTCAACTGTCGCTCGAGCAGGCGCACCCACAGCGCGACATAGACGAGGTCGTCGTTCGGGAGATCGACGGCGCCTGCGCGTCCGAAGCCGTCACGCGCGGCGGCCAAGTCTCCGCGCACGAACGCACGCGCAACGAACTGCGTCAGCGTCTGGCTCGCTTGCCCCTTGTCGTTCGGCGCCGCATCGAGCGCTCGGTTCAACGCACGGGCCGCTGCCTGATCGAGTCCGAAACGGTCCAACACACGCGCCAGCGTCCGCTCCACACGCGCGCGCTCGGTCGCCGTGACACGGCCTCGCGCTTGGGTGAGCCCGCGCAGCGCGTCCTCGAGCGGACCCTTCGCGCCTGCGGCGTCTCCTTGCGATTGTGCGATCTCGCTCACGCCTAGCAGCACGTCTCCGCGCAGCGCGGGATCCTTGTTCGTGTCCGGAGCCGCAAGCGCCGCCTTCAAATGCGCGAGAGCGCCGGGAGCGTCGTTGTCGTGCTGGTCGATCCGCGCGAGAGCGAGGAGCACGCGACCCGACGGTTCTGCGTTCGCGGCGGAAGTGAGCAGCGCTCGCGCTTCGGTGAGGCGTCCCTCGCGCAGCTCGATGTCTCCCATCAGCGCGCGCACTCTCGCGGGGCTCGAATCGTCGCTCTTGACGAGGGCCTTGTCCGCGGCCGCCAAGATCGGCAGGGTCGCCACGTACGCGCGTCGCGCCGCGTCTGCATCGTCCGCGTCCGCCTCGAGCGCGATGGATCGCATGGAGAGACCGAGCGCGATGTGCAGCGTGTTGGCGTCTGGATGGACCTTCGCCGCGTCCGCGAGGATCGCCGGGCTCGCCTCGGCCATGCCGAGCTGTTGCAGAGCGTCCGCGAGCACACCCGCGGCCTCGATGGACGTGGGGTCGTGTCGATACGCTTCGGTCGCGCAGCCGAAGATCGCCGCGCTCGACAGATTGCCGTCGATCCCGGGGTTGTCTTCGTCGTCTACGGGTCTGCCTTCGTCGGTGCGAGGCGTGAGCGCGCGAGCGACGGCCATCCAGCTGTCGGCGCTCGGCTTGTTCTTGACCTCTTCGAGCGCGCCAACCAGCCCTTGCGGACGCACCCACTCGCGCAGGCGAAGACGATCCAGCGTCGCGAGCGCGGCCGCGGCCTGACCGTCGCGTAGGTACAACGCCACGATGGAGGTCGAGCCGCCTTGCAGCGCCTGCCACGCCTCGCGTCGCTCCGAGTATGACGGCTGCGCGGTGCGATCGAACTTCAGCGCGACCTGCAGTCGCTTGGCCGCCTCGATCCACGCGGCGGTCGCGGCGACGGCGTCCTCCACGGCTTGCGCGCTGGGCTCGAGGAGGCGACGCTGCATCGCTTGACGCTGCAAGAGTGCGAGCGAACTCACGGGCTGCGTGGGATCATTTCCGGCCTTCGTCCACGTCGCGATCGCGTCGAGGTGACTCTGTATATCCGGCTGATCCGCCGGAGGCGCGAGGCGAAGCAAGATCTCGTAGAGCGCGCGGGAGCGACCTTCATCACCGCGACCGGCGAGATCTCGCACCGCCGACGTGAGCGCGCCGTTGCCCATCGGGCCGAGCGACGCCTTGTCGAGCTCACCCAAACGCACGAGCGACAATCCGCCAATCACCGCAGCGAGGCTTCGGTCCTTGTCGTCCTTGCGTGCGTAGCGACTCGACGCGCGAGACATCTGACGCGCGAGCACACCGTCGAGGCGCGTCCTACGCTCGGCGTTGTCGGGGTCGGTCGTCATGAGGTCGCGCACGGCCCCCGCGAACGCTTCGTCGCTGACCTCGACGTTCGCAGGCGCTCGGCGCTCGTCGCGCACGGCCTTGATGCGAACGCCAGGCTCGCCGCCACAGGCCGAGCCGAGCGCGGAGAGCAAGAGCGCGAGAGCGACAGTGGACGTGAGGCGCATGGGTTGACTGCAGCATACGCGACCAAGGCCGCGTCGCATGTCAGAACGAGAAGAGAAGACCGGTCCTTACACCGCCGAAGCCTGGGTTCGAGGGCTCGCCGGCGAACGGAATGACGCCGCCGAGGGTCGCGCGCACCACATGATAGTGGAAGCGCAGCTCCGGCTCGACCGCACCGATGTTGAGGTCACGCCCGTCGTGAGCGGTCATCGTGAAGTTGCCCCACGCGCGCACGCCAGCGTCGAACCAGGACGTGACGGCGTAAGCGACGCGCACGCCAGCGACGAGCTCGACCGTGATCGGATGCGGACTGTCGGCGACCGTCGAGAACAGGTTCTCCGTCTTCACGTACGGCTCCACCTTCACCTTGGAGAGGTGAATCGGGATCGTGATCTTCGGGATGATCCCGAGGTGCTTCGGCTCGAAGAGGGCGTTGACCTCACCGCCGCGCGAGAACTGCGCCGCGTGGTTGATCGAGAACTTGTCGGCCGAGACCGTGTTGGTGTTGACGCCCAGGCGGTCCAGCGTGTCTTGCTCGGGGAGCTCGTCGCCGACGGCGGTGGGGAGCGCGACGCCGAGGCCGAACTCGAAGCCGACCTGCTTTGTGATCTCGCGCTCGTACTCCGCCTCGAGCTCGACGTTGCCCCAGTTGGCCGCGCCGCGCGACTTGTCGTCTGCGGGGCTCAGCGAGCCGATCACGAACGGGAACAGAGCGCCGAGACGAACGTGCTTGGTCACCGGAAAGCTCAACGACGCGACCGGTGACACGACGAGAGCGGACGTCTGCTTGCGTTCGTAGCTGAGCGATCCGAACGACGTCGTAGGCTTGAGGTTGAGCGCCTCGACCTTGCCGAAACCCGTGACGGCCTCGATGCCCACCATGAAGCCAGGCTCTTCTGCCTCGTCCTCTTTGGCCTCTTCTCGTTCGGCCTCTTTCTTCTCGTCCGCGGCCTCTCTCTTCTCCTCTTTCTTCTCTTCTTTCTTGTCCTCGGCGTGCGCGGCTGCGGGGCCGAGCACGACGGCGAAGATGGAGAGGGCGGCAATCGAGAGCGTACGAGGGTGGGTCAAGGTCATCACGGCGCCACTTTTGTCCCGTTTGGGCCACGTTGGGAAGCGCTTTCTGCGATGATGCGCGCATGCCTCGGGCCCATCTTCTGGTCGTCGACGATGAGCCAACCATCCTCACCACGCTCCAAAAGGCGCTGTCGCTCGAAGGCTACGGCGTGGACGTCGCCGGCGGCGTGAAGGTCGCCGAGGAGAAGCTGAAGAAACGCTCCTACGATCTCTGCCTCTTTGACGTGGCGCTCCCAGACGGAGACGGCCTCGAGCTGTTGAAGCGCGTTCGCGCGAGCAAGAACGAGGTGCCGGTCATCATGATGAGCGGCCACGCGACGATCGACATCGCCGTGCAAGCGACGCGCTTGGGCGCACTCAACTTCCTCGAGAAGCCGCTCAACACCGACGCGCTACTCATTGCGATCGAGACCGCGCTGCGCTTGGATCGGGCTCTCGCGGAGGCCAAAGCACTGCGCGCGCAAGCGGGCGGCGGAGAGTTGGTCGGCGAGAGCGCGGCGATCAAGCGCTTGCTGGAGCAAATCGCGCGAGCGGCGAAGACACAGGCCACAGTGCTCGTGACGGGAGAGCGCGGAACCGGAAAAGAGCTCGTCGCGCGGGCGATCCACGAGCTGTCTCCCCGCTGCAAGGGTCCGCTCGAGAAGCTCAACTGCGCCGCACTGCCGAGTGAGCTGATCGAGAGCGAGCTCTTCGGCCACGAGGCCGGTGCGTTCACGGGCGCGACCAAACAACGACGCGGCAAGTTCGAGCGCGCGAGCGGCGGCACGCTGTTCCTCGACGAGATCGGCGACATGCCACTGGCGGCGCAAGCGAAGCTGCTGCGTGTGCTTCAAGAGAAAGAGATCGAGCGCGTCGGCGGTAGCGAGACGTTCAAGGTGGACGCGCGCGTCGTTGCGGCGACCAACAAGGATCTCGTGAAGGCCTCCGAGTCGGGCGATTTCCGGCCCGATCTGTACGATCGCGTGAACGTGGTGCCGCTCGCGATCCCGCCGCTTCGCGCGCGCCGCGAGGACGTGCCGCTCCTCGCCAAACACTTCCTCGAGCTCGCCGCGCGCCAGAACGATCGCCGCGGCATGTCGATCGAGGACGGCGCGATCGAGGCGCTCGTCGGCTACAGCTTCCCGGGCAACGTGCGCGAGCTGCGCAACTTGATCGAGCGCCTCGTCATCCTCACCCCCGACGACGTGATCCGTCGCAGCGACGTCGAGAGCTGCTTGCCGGGCGGCATTTCGATCAAGGGCGGCGGACTCTTCAAACCGGGCGTGCCGTTTCGTGTGTTGGTCGAGGAGGCCGAGCGAACGATCTTGGACGAAGCCATCACGCACCACGGCGGCCAGATGGCGAAGGCCGCGCGCGGGCTCGATCTGGAGCGCAGCCATCTCTACAAGAAGTGCAAGGCGCTCGGCCTCCGCGAGGACAAAGAAGAGGAGTGAGCCGCTTGGAGTTGCGCTCGCACTGCAGAGGCGTACCCTTTCCCGCTGGAGGCTCTTTATGCGTTCATTCCTCGTCTTCGGCGTCATCGCCACGCTGGGCTGCTCATCGCCGAACACGCCGGGCACTGGGTCCGCTGGAGTCGTGGAGCCCGCGCCCGCCGCGAAGGCCGTGAGCGTGTGCACGTACCCCGAAGCCCCCTACGGCAAAGCGGTAGGCCAGACGATCCCGCCGACGCTCACGTGGAGCGGCTACGGACCGGGCGGCCAACCGATGACGTACAAGTCGACGGACTTCTTCGACTGCGACGGCAGCAAGGGCATCAACGCGATCGTCTTCGACAGCTCGGCCACCTGGTGCGGCGCGTGTCAGGCGGAGGCCTCCGAGCTCGAGGGCTTCATCAAGTCGAGCTGGGGCGCGAACGGCGTCGCAGTGATCACGCTCATGGTCGAGGACGCGAACCACAAGCCGCCGAGCAGCATCGCTGTCGCGCAGGAGTGGATGACTCAGTTTCACCTCAACAACGTTCCGGTCGCGATCAATCCGAGCTTCGACTTCGCGCTCTACACGAACGGCTCGCTGGGCCTGCCGTACAACGTGCTCGTGAACCCGCGCAACATGCAGGTCGTCAAGTCGCCCTACAATCCGGGCGCAGGCGGGCACGACGCGAACATGGACGCGCTGCTCGCCGCCAACCAAGCCCAGTAGCCGATCAGAGTTCACAGGGAGTCGGCAAGTCGGGAAGATTTAGGGGGCGTGAACGTCCCAGGAACCGCGGTGCCGAGCCGAGTCCCCCAAGTCGGCCTTCCCGTAAATCCTAATTTACTGGGCGATGGTGAACGCGCGCGCTTGCGGAGGCGTGAAGACGCCGCCCACGATCTTGCCTGTGTCAAAGTGCATTCCATAGACGGAGGCCTCGATGCTGCCCGCGGCCTGGAGTGTGGCCCACTGAGCGTCGGTCGGCGTGAAGGTCAAGTTGATGGTCATCACGCGCAGCAGCTCGGCGACACCGCCGTCCGAGCTTGCGCCGGCGGCCCTGAAGATGATCACGTACGCGTCGCTCGTGAGCGTGGAGCCCGCGTCGGGTGACCCGCCATCAGGGGCGGCGTGGGCGACGTTCTCGAATGCCAGCTCGTGCCTGAGCTCGTTCCAGAAAGAAGGTCGCCGCAACAACATGGAGAGCGTGCCCTTGCTCCACGTGAACTTCGCGAGCGGCGTTGACGGCAAGAGCGCGCCCGCGAGCGGTGTGATGAACTCCGGCGCCTTCGTCGCGTCCGTCTTGATGGCGGGGATCGCTTTCATGAACTCGACGCACGCCGCGCTGTCGAAGCCGCCGGCCGTCGTCGCCGGGTCGTCGAGCACGTACCTACCGTTCTTGCAGCTCGGATACGGATCGGCGGGTTTGCTCTGAGAGCTTCCTCCACCGCTACACGCCGACAAGAGCACTCCGACCCATAGCGAGCGCGAACCCCTCATGCGTTCTGCAGTGACAGATTCCGGTTCGCGCATCAAGGACAACCGCCTACGTCGAAGCGCGCGTCCGTGAGGTCACGCGCAGCTGTTCGGCGGTCTCTTTCAGCGGCACGTCGATCCGCAGCGTGGCGAGGTGTTTGTAGAGTGCAACCTCTTTGCGGCTATTTTTCAGGGTCTCGGCGAGCTTGTCTGCGCCGCGAAGCTTGGGCCATGCGGAGGGGTCGTCGGGGATCGCCTCGACGTGAATGAACTTCGCGAGGAGCGTCGCGGCGGTCTTCTCTCCAAATCCGGACAGGCCTGGGATGCCATCTGCTGTGTCCCCCGTGAGCGCGAGCAAATCCGCGAGGCTCTCGGGTCCGACGCCACGCCGAAGGCGCAGCTCCTTCTCGTCGATCAGCTTCTTGCGAATACGGTCGATCATGACGACGCGCTCTCCGTGCAGGCACTGACCGAAGTCTTTGTCGGGCGACATGATCCGAATCTGAGCGAACTCTGGCGCGTACTTCACGGCGGCCGTCGCGAGCGCGTCGTCACACTCGAACTCGACCATGCGCCAGACGGTGATGCCGAGAGCCGCGACCGCTTCTTCGGCTGCGTCGAACTGCGAGCGCAGCTCCGAGGGAACGCCCTCGTCCGATTTGTAGCCGGCGAACAGATCATTGCGGAACGAGCGGATGGGATTGTCGAACGCGACGGCGAGGTGCGTGACCCGCTCCTCATTGTCGAACACGAGCCCGCGCATCGACGCGACGAGACCACGGGTCGCCTTCTCGGGTCCGTCGGGCCTCATCGAGTAGTGCGCGCGGTAGAGCTCGAAGGTGCCGTCGACGACGTGCAGCCGCTCGTTGGGAAAAAGACTCACCGACCGGGAATGACCCCTTTCTGCCCGCGGTTGCAATCACGAACGACGAAGCGGCCCGCGCAAACCCGAATCGACGCGTGTTCCCGCATGGCCGCGCCGCTTCATACAATCAGGACGGGACGCCTCCCCGAAACGCCGCACCGTCCGCCGCGCGCTCTGCTTCGTCGTTCACATTCTCTCAGTCGTTCGCCGAAGGCGACGACACGGCCGCGATGTCTGGCAAGATGGCGCTCGTGCGTGCCTCGTCCTTCGCCCTGTTGGTTATGTTGGTGTGTTGCTCACACCAACGTGCCTCCACCGTTGCAGCGCCCGCTGCGTCAGCGCCTACGATGCACTGCGAAGTGATCGAGTGGCGGGACGGTCCCGCACTCGCGCCTTGGTCGGAGCACTCGATCGACGAGGGCTGCGTGCACCTCGGACAGTTCCACGCGTCGCCGATCACGGACTGCAGAGCGACGCTCTCTGCTGCGGACTCTAGCGCGCTCACGAGCGCCATCGACAACCCAGACATGAAGGCGGCGCTCGCGCGCAGACCGAACGCGACGGGCGAGATCATCGTCGGTCATGACGGTCGCGCTGCCGATATGCCGTTTCGCGCGCTCGTGATCCACGGCAAGCGCATCGTTCTCGGTTCACTGTGCACCAACGAGGCCGGGTGCGTGGACGCGAGCCCGGGAGTGACGCGGTTGATGAATCAGCTATTTGCGCTCAGCTGCCCGTAGCTAGAACTCGAGGCTGAGGCCGCCGATGAACGTGGTGGTGCCGACGTGGAGCGAACCGGTGCCGCCGAAGCCGTTGAGGTTGGCCCACATGATCTCGCCGAACAACGACGTGTTGTTGATGCCCACTGCGCTGTCGAGCGAGCGCGCGGCCCGCGGGTCGAGCCAGTTGAGGGAGAGGGCGAGGCCCGCGGCGAACTGCGTGCCCCACGTGTGCCCCTTGCCAGCGACGCCGCCGTAGCTCGAGGTGCCGGCGTCGTTCGACGCGCGCCAGAACGCGAGCCCTGCGCCCGCCTTGCCGTAGGGCACGAGCGGAATGTTGAAGTCCTTCATCAGCACGTCGAGGCGCAACACGCCAACCGCGTAGAGCGGGAACACGTCGAGCGAAGTGGTCTCGGCGCTCTGACACGAGCCGCTCGGCGGGCACGTGCTGAAGTTCGCCTTTGCGCCCATCGAGGTGTAGCCGAACGAGACGCCCGGGCCGATCGACCCGAAGTGCGGGATGCGCAGTGCTTGCCAATCGAACTCGACCGCAGCTAGCACTCGATACGAGTTGCCGAATACGGATTGATACGGCGAGCCGCTCACTCCGGGTTCCGAGTCGATGCTCGGTTTGTACGGACCGAACCGAAACTCGAGCGCGAAGTGCTGAGGGGAGGTGAACTGCTTGTGGCGAACGGACCCGAGCTCGTTACCCGCGTACTGCGCGGACGCGTTCGTGCAGAGTGCAACTATTCCGCAGCCTAGAACTGAGGCGATCGACGCTCGCCGACTCATCGCCGCCTCCGCTTCAGCATCGCGACGCCTATCCCAAGGAGGGCTGCGCCGAAGAGCGGAGCGCCCTGTCTCTGCGAGACGTCACAGCTGCCGCCCGCGACACCGCCGTCGTTGCGATAGATCTTCCAGAAGTCGTCGATGGGCGCGGGAGTGCCGCAGGTGGTCGGACTCGTTGGCGCAGAGATGGGACCGATGTTGCCGTAGCTGTCGGACGCCGCGACCGCGACGTTGTAGGTGAGCCCATTGGTGAGACCCGTCACCGTTTGACTCGACGACGTGTTGCCGGTGGGTGTGCCGGTCGCGAAGCCCTTGACCAGCGAACCCGCGACACCCGCTTGCAGTGAGGTAGCGCCACACGTACTGCCGTCGGAAACGCCGATCGGAGCCGAGGTGCAGCTCGCGTCGTTGGGGATGTTGATGGGGTTGCCGCCGTCGTCAACGCCGCCGTCCGAGAACCCCGCGTCCGTGCACGTCGTGACTGCACCTGCGTCGGAGATGGCAGAGAGTGGCGGATCGGTGAACAAGTAGAAGCCTTGGGTGTCGCTGTCCTTGGCCGCCGTCCAGTTCACGTTGAGCAGCCCATCGCCGGCGCCAACGCTCGTGACCGTCGGCGCGGGCGGGCCGGTGAGCTTCACCTTGAAGGCACTGTTCACGCCGGTGGCGGTGTCGCCGTTGCCATTCGGCACCGCAATAAAGTAGACGCTGATCTGACTCGCACCGGAGATGCCGGACGAGCAGACCGAGGCGCTCGCGGGCGAGTATGCGAGGGCGAGGGCCGGCCCCGTTCGCCCGATCTGCGACACGATATCGCGCACGTTCATGTCCACCGTCGTCGAGATCGCTTGCGCGATGTTCCCTTCAAGGACTGGCCAGCACGCCGCCGTGCTCGCGGTACGAGCGGCGACGGGCCCGCAGTCGCTCGGCCCGGCAAAGGCTTGCACACTGAAGCCGCTGTCCACCGTCGACATCGACAACGTGAAGCGGATCTTCACGTTGTTGTTGCAGTCGTCGAAGTTGAGGCCCTGCGTGCTCGCGGGCATGGGGTGCTGCGCGGGCACAGTGCCGTCTTGATTGAACCGCTGGATCGTCGGGGTGAGAGTGAGCGTTGGCGCGGCGAACGCCGTGGACGACAGTGCCAAGCTCGCGACAGCGCTGCCGATGACCATTGAAAGACGCATGTGACCGACGAGTCAGCATACCCCGTGCCACGCGCCGTGTGCTGCAAATCAAGCCT
>JAYVYD010000484.1:0-4423 GCA_043784605.1 Myxococcales bacterium
GGCTCGAGCCTCGCGGCCGTGGGCGCCGTGCTCTACTGCCTCGATCAGTCGCAGGTGTACCCGATGATGGGCGTCGTCATCGGCACACGCGCTTTCGTCGCGGCGGTGCTCGGTGGCATCGGCAACATCACGGGCGCGATGCTCGGCGGCCTCTTGATCGGCGTGCTCGGCGAGATGGTCAAGCTGACGAACTACTCCGGCGGCGTGGACGTCCTCGTGTTCGTCGTGTTGATCGTCGTGTTGCTCGTTCGCCCCGCGGGCCTCTTGGGCACGTCCCGGACCGAGAAGGTCTGACTTGCGCGACCGCATCGGCGAGTTCTTCCGTGAGCGCACTGCCCGTCGCGTCTTGTGCGTGGCGCTGTTCTTGTCCGCGCTGGCCGCGTTCAAGCCGCTCTTCTTGCTGTTCTTGTTCTTCGTCGCGTTCGAGCGCGCGCTGGGCGCGGCGAGCAGGTTCTTGCGAAAGCGGACCAAGCTCGGGCCCAAGGCGTCGGTGCTCGCGGTCGTCGCTGTGGTCGTCGGCGCGCTCGGCGGAGCGCTCGCGGTCGGTGCCGGGCGGCTCGCGCATTTGATCATCGGCGCGCGAAACACCTTCCCCGAGCACCTCACGGCGATCCGCACGAGCGACGCTTACCTCAAGGTGAAGGCGCACCTCCCCGACACCGATCGCGTCGTAGACTCGTTGAAGTCTCACGCCGAGGACGGCCTGCACTTCGTCGCCGAGCTCGGTCACATCCTGGCGTACGCGCTCATCGGCTTCATCCTCGCGGTCGTCTATTGGCTCGAGCACGAAGAGCTGCACGAGTTCCACGAGACGCTCGATCAACACTCGATCATCGGGATACTCATCCGTTGGCTCGAGCATGCGGCAGACGCGATCGCCGTCACCATCCAGCTGCAGCTCATCGTCGCGCTCTTCAACACCGTCACCACTCTGCCCGTGCTCTTGCTGCTCGGCGTCCCTCACGTGGTGCCGCTCATGATCCTCATCTTCTTGGCGGGGCTCATTCCGGTCGTCGGCAACCTCGTGTCGGGTGTGGTGTTGAGCGTGCTCGCGTTTCAGGCGAAGGGCATTTGGGGCGTGGGCATCTTCGTGGCGCTCACGTTCGTGCTCCACAAGATCGAGGCGTACTACCTCAACCCGCGGCTCACGGCGCGGCACGTGCGGTTGCCTGGCTTCGTGCTCATCTTGAGCTTGCTTTGCTTCGAGCACCTGTTCGGTTTCGCGGGCCTGTTCATGTCGTTCCCGTTCCTTTTCATCGCGGGGCGAGTGCGCGCGGAGTGGAGCGCCGACGACGCGGCCGAGGTCAACGCAGCGAAGGCTTGATGAACGCCGGCGAGAACACGCGAGGCGCCCGCTTCTTGCGTTTGCACTTCGTGCTCGCGCTCATGTAACAGACCGAGAACGCACGTCGCGGGTTGTCGGTCTCGTTGATCCCCGAGCGATGCCAGACGTGGTTGTGAATCAACATCACGTCACCCGCCTTCGCGGGCACGGGCACGGCGAGCGCCTCTGCGTTCTTCTCCGCGACGATCTCTGGAGGCACCGTGCCGCCGACCGGGCGCACGAGCCCAGCGATGTGCGAGTTCGGAAACATCTCCACACAACCTGCCGGAATCGGCGCGTCGTCCAGCGCCGTCCAAATCTGGAGCTCGGGATCGCGATCGACTCCCCAGAACGAACCACCGTCTTGATGCCACGGCAAGCGCGTCCCGCCGTGCGCCGCCTTGTTCATGAGGATCGCGCGATACGTGACGATGTCTCCAACAATGATCGTTCGCGCGATCTTCTCGAACAGCGGATTGTCGATCCACGCGCGATACAAAGGGTCTTGCTCGAGCTTCTCGATCTTGCGGTAGTTGTCGCTCGGCCCTTCCCAGCCACGCCCGTACGCCAGATCGTAATAGGCGCCGGATTTCGTATCGAGCTGGAAGAACAAGCCCTCGTACACGAGCTCGCCGCGCATGATCTGTCGCGCACGCTCACGCAGCGCGACGAGCGTCTCGAGACGAGCGACGCTGGGGATGACCGCGAAGCCCTGCGCCCGATAGAGCGCTACCGCGACGGTCACGTCGTAAGCATCCAGCTCGCGTTGGAGCGGGAGAGCGCTCATCGCGCGTAGCTCGCGTCCGTGCCGACCATCGCTCGATGGAGGGCGTCCACACGCGCGCGCGCCTCGTCGCTGAGCTGCAGCTTGCATGCGTCGATCGCCTGATCGAGGTGATCGACGCTGCCGGGTCCGATGAGAATAGAGTCCACGCCGGGCCGCTTGCAGACCCAAGCGTACGCGAGCTCGACCATCGTGATGCCACTGCCGTCCGCGATGGCCCGAAGGTCGCCGAGCGCTTGGAAGAACGTGTCGGTCCAGTAGCGGTTTTGGTAGAGCGCGTTCTTGTCGAAGCGCGAACCAGCGCGACTATCGCCGACCTGTTTGTGCCGGCCCGTGAGCAGGCCGCCCGCGAGCGGATTGTAGATCGTCGTGTGGATCGGGTAGTGCGCAGTGAACTTGAAGTATTCGATGTCCAGCTGCCGAACGAGCAGGTTGTACATCTGTTGACTTGTCACCGGTTGCGGCATCTCGAGCTTCTTCGCGAGGTTCATCAGCTCGAGGATCTGCCACGACGCGTAGTTCGACACGCCCCACGCGCGTGCCTTGCCGGATCCTAGGACCTCCTTCATCGCCTCCAGCGTTTGCTGGATGGGCGTCATCGGATCAGGCACGTGCAGGTAGTAGACGTCGACATACGACGTCTTCAAGCGATCGAGGCTCGCGTCGATGGCCTGAAGGATGCGCTCTCGGCTCAGGCCCTCGGGCTTGCCCGCGATCCGTCCGAAGCCGACCTTGGTGGCGATCGCGACCTTTGCGCGATCACTGCCGAGAGCGCGGCCGAGGATGCGCTCTGACTCGCCGTCGTTGTACGCATTGGCCGTGTCGAAGACGTCGACGCCGCGCTCGAGTGCACGACGAACGATCTTGGTCGCTTCGACCTCGGGCGTGCGCTTTCCGAAGTTCATGCAGCCGAGGTGCAGCAGCGTCGTTTGGATTCGCGTGGCGTCGCCCGGAGGGTAGAATTCATGAATTGGACGCATGGTGTATTCGCCTTCTTGCTCCCTCCTCTATGATGGGGTCAACCCAATGAGCAAGCTCGCCATTCTCTGCGGCGGCGGTCCCGCGCCCGGCATCAACAGCGTGATCGGAGCTGCGACCATTCGCGCGAGGCTGAGCGGTGTAGAGGTGCTCGGCATCCAGGAGGGTTTCCGCTGGATCATGGAGGGAGACACGACGCACGTGACCCCGCTCGACATCGCAGACACGGGTCGGATCCATTTTCGCGGAGGCAGCGTCATCGGAATTTCTCGCGCGAACCCGACCCGGAGCGACAAGCTGCTGGAGACGACGGGCGCGTCGCTCGAAGCGCTCGGCGTGGACAAGCTGATCACCATCGGCGGCGACGACACGGCGTACAGCGCGTATCGGCTCGCGGAGGCCTCGCGCGGTCGCTTGCGCGTGGTTCACGTCCCCAAGACGATCGACAACGATCTCGATCTTCCGCACGACGTGAACACGTTCGGCTACCTCACCGCGCGCAGCATCGGCACGGGCGTCGTGCAGAACTTGATGGTGGATGCAAAGACCACCGCGCGCTGGTACCTCGTCGTCGCGATGGGCCGCAAGGCGGGTCACCTCGCGCTCGGGATCGGCAAGGCCGCGGGTGCGACGATGACGCTCATTCCAGAGGAGTTCTCGGGCAAGAACGCGCGCCTCGCGATGATCGTCGACACGCTCGCGGGCGCGGTGATCAAGCGGCTCTCGTACGGCAGGCAAGACGGCGTCGCCGTGCTCGCGGAGGGGCTCGTCGAGATCCTGCCGGAGAGCGATCTCGCGGAGCTCGCGTCGGTCGAGCGCGACGCGCACGGTCACATCCGCATCGCGGAGATCAACCTGGGGGACATCGTAAAGGCCTCGCTGCGCGCCCGCCTCTTGGAGCTCGGCGTGAACGTCACCATCGTCTCGAAGAACATCGGCTACGAGCTCCGATGCGCAGACCCCGTGCCGAGCGACATGGAGTACACGCGCGATCTCGGCTACTGCGCGGCGCGGTACATCATCGAGGGTGGAACCCACGCGCTCGTGTCGATGCAAGCGGGCCGCTTCAAGCCCATTCCGTTTCACGACATCATGGATCCCACGACGGGTCGAATGCGCGTTCGCATGGTGGACCTCGCGAGCGACCGCTACCGCATCGCGCGCACGTACATGATCAGGCTGAAGCGGAGCGATCTCCACGACGCCGCAGAGATGCAGCGCATGGCGCAGGTCATCGGCAAGACCGCCGACGAGTTTCGCGCAGAATTCGGCCACGTCTTCGACGCGGACCTCGAGCCGATCCGCGCGCTCACGCCGCCACCTCCGCCCGTAAGGTG
>JAYVYD010000485.1:0-3020 GCA_043784605.1 Myxococcales bacterium
GAGGCCGGCCCCCACAGCAAGCTCTTCACTAGCGACTTGGGCGTCAATGAGTTCTTGCTCGCCCGAGACGCAGGGTGCCACCCCATCGCCCAATTGATGGGCAGCAGCATCTATCACGTAGGCCAGATCCCAGATTACAAAGGAAAGACTGGTGAGCTTGAGATCATCAGCAATGCTCATCGAGAGTCACGCCGCCGCGCGCTCGCGCGACTATTCGAAGAGGCGCAGCTCGTGGGCGCGGACGTCGTCATTGGCGCGCAATTGCGCGAGCGGATGATCACGATGGGCTCGCGCGGCAAAGGTGGCGACGACGGCGGCGAGGTGCTCGAGTTCACCGTCGTTGGCACGGCGATGAAGGCCCCGTTCATCACGCATGCTCCGAACACACCGATCATTACCGACCTGTCTGGACAAGACCTATGGGCGCTCGTTCAAGACGGTTGGGAGCCCTGCGGCCTGTTGTTCGACTTCTGCAAATATCACGGCTGGCACGTCACATCCGGCTCCGGCGGCAGCGGTGAGGTCAGATCCGCCAACAAGGTAGTGGAGAGCGCGCGTAAGCTCGTCATCGATCGCATCACGCACCAAGCGCAGCAGGCGCAAGCCGAGTTCGTCGTTGGCAGCGAGTTCTCGATCGACGTGCGCGAGGTGCCTTGCGGCTATGGAGGCTGCAAGCTGGACGACCTCGACGTCAACGTCAGCTGGTTCGGGACCGGCATTCGCCGGATCCCCGGTTGGAGCGTGGCCACGCGAGCGCCGGTGCCGCCGTTCATGCTGCCGATGATGCCCGTCGGCAGACACCGAGACATCGAGCTCGCCGAGGACGACGACGCGAGCGAGATCGAGCGGGCGGCCGAAGAGGCCGAAGAGAACGCGCTGGAGATGGACGAGTACAACGAACCGGACGACGACAACGGATGAACTCATGAATACCAACGATCTCCCGAAGCACGCACGCGAACGCCTCGCGGATATGCGGGCGAAGAAGCTGTTCACCAGTGACCTGTCCGTGAGCGAATTCTTGTTGGTCAAAGAGGCCGGCTTCGATCCGCTCGGACTCGTAATGGGCAGCTCTATCTATCAAATAGCGCCGACCCTCCCTCAGCTCGCACAGAACCAGCCGGGCTGCGAGCTCGTAGATATGACGCGGGCGCTCTATCACGCGAGAGAGCTCGCTATGAACCGCATGGAAGAGGAGGCCGACGCGCTGGGTGCCGACGGAATCGTCGGTGTCCGATTGACGGTCAGACTTGGCACCAATCCTACTCAGTTCCAATGGGACATGTACGAGGAGTGGCAAGATTGGGCGCGTGGCGTGGGCTTTCCGCGCAGCTCCACGCTCTTGGGCAGCAACTGGCAGAACTGGATCAGCGTCGCCAACCCGATGTGGTCTCACTATTGTCTTCAAATGGGGTGGAGCCCCGAGCCCCCCGCGCCGTGGTACCGCCCGCGAGAAAAGACGACCTATCAATTCGGTCCGAATGCCGCCGAATTCATGGCCATTGGTACTGCTGTCAAGCACCGCAATGGCGAGAGCTACAAGAACGTCCACGGCAAGCCATTTCAATCCGACTTGAGCGGACAAGACTTCTGGACGCTCATTCGCACTGGGTTTCGGCCGGTCGGTTTCGTGATGGGCAATTGCGTATATTACGTGCCGCCTCATTTGCTGGCGTCACCCGCCGGACAGAGCCACGAGCTCGCTGCGTATACGCACGCGCTCTATGACGCACGCGAACTCGCGACCGAGCGCTTGCAGGACGAAGCGGAGGCGCTCAAGGCGACTGGCATCGTCGGCGTGACCTTCGCCGAACGCGAGCACTCGGGACGCGTTACGCCCTGGAACATCGGGAATGCGGCCTTGCAGAGCGGCGAGGTGATCGAGCTGTTCGTCGTCGGAACCGCGGTGGTCCCCACCGATGCGCCGAACGACTTGGCCAAGCCGTTCTTGGTCCTGAACGCGAGCGACCCGCCCATCATGGCGCAGAAGGCAGAGTGACATGCGCCGCCCCGTACCTGCACTAAGCGAGCTGTCGGTCACCGAGTTTCTCACGCTATCGCGCGCGGGCTATTTGCCGCACGGGTTGGTGGTGGGCTCGTGCATCTTCGAAGCCGGCAATCAGTTCGATTGGATGGTTGCCACTCAAGAGATTCAACAGCTCAGTAATGCATTGAGGCAAGCACGTGGATTGGCGATTAATCGGATGCGCGAGCAGGCGCATGCCGTGGGCGCAGAAGGAGTCGTCGACGTGCGCGTGCAGGTGGAGCACGACGTGTGGCGTGGCAATCGACAGGTCGCCAAGTTCGTCGCCATCGGGACGGCTATCGGCTTCGATCGCGACCACGCCAAACCCGAAGAGCGCAACGCACGCTCGCTGATGTTGGCAGACGGCACTCCCTTCGCGAGCGATCTCACTGGGCCCGACTTCGTCACGCTGTTGAGAGCCGGTTATCGGCCTATCGCGCTCGCCATGGGCGCATGCGTCTATGGATTGGATCCGCGCCACTTGCGCAATTACCGGACGCAAGACGCCGAGGTCACCGAGTACACGCAGGCGTTCTTCGATGCGAGAGAGAGCGCGATGGATCGACTCCAACAAGACCTCTTTCGCGCACACCCAGAGGGCACTCCGGATCACCCCGCGGGCATCGTGGGCGTCACGGTGAGCGAGTCAGTCTACGGCGGAGGCCGCAGCGCCCCGATCGTGGAGTTCACTGCCATTGGCACTGCAGTCGCCGAGCTCGCTCCGGACGATCCACGCCGTAGCCACGAGCACGCTAGACCTCAATTGGTGGTCCCGCTCGATCGATAGGGTGTCGCGCCTGCAGAAAGTCGGCGATCATCACCCTCGGAGTCTGGTGTGGCGAATGAGGTCGGAGAATCCAAGCGTCTTCGAACCTTGGGATCCGAGTCAGGAGCAAGGACTGTCCTCAGGACAGCTGGGGGGCTGTCCCAGGACAGGGCGCCCAAAACCGCCGGATCGTCAGCATGCTTACAAAACGGCGTTTTCGGGCGGGTA
>JAYVYD010000486.1:0-11385 GCA_043784605.1 Myxococcales bacterium
GCGCTACCCAAGCGGCGTTGACGCCTCCAATTCGATCGTCTGAGCTGCGCGCGAAGGCGAGCAAGATGAGACCGATGGGGAACACGCCGAGCAGCGCAGCCGCGACCACTCCGCCGGGCACGCGGAAGGGACGCGCAAGCTCGGGCTCGCTGACCCGGAGCTTCACGAGCGCGACGAACTCGATCGCCAGGGACGCTCCGTACAAGACGATGTCGAGCACCACCAGTCGCTCGAAGTCGAGCGCGAGCGAAAGCGAGAACAGCCCACCCGCCGCGAGGATCGCGCCACGCGGCACCTCCCCGGTCGTCTTCGGCGCGAGACCGATTGGCAAATAGCGATCCTTGGCGAGCGCCACCACCACGCGCGAATAAGACATCAGCAACGAAGTGAGCGCCGCGAACGCGCTCGCGATCCCTCCCGCAACGATCGCGTAGCGCAGGGCATTTCCCGCGGTGAATTGCCCCGCGGAGGCCCAGCCGCCCGTCGTGAGCATCGCCGTGTCTATGCCGGCCCACCACGCCGCGCCGATCGGGATCAGATATCCAACTACGACGAGGACGAGAGTGATCCCGAGCGCGCGAGGATAGGTGCGTTGGGGCTCGCTGACCTCGCCGGCGATCGTGCTCGCGTTGTCCCATCCCATCGTGTTCCACATCGCGACGACGATCCCGCCGAGCCAATCGTGAGTCGGCGGGTGAGGGACCACCGCGTGGGGTCGCGCTACGGCGATGACCGTGAACACGCCGAAGGGCGCGAGCAGCAACAACCCGACGGCCTCCGCGCTTCGACCGACCGCGCGCGCCCCGCGTAGATTCACAAGGACGGCGGAGGCGAGCACCACCGCACGGGCGCCGAACGAAACTACGGGATCGTCGAATACGGGAGAGAGCTTTGCCAAGTACGCGACGAGCAACGAGGGATAGATTCCCATGTCGAACACGGCCGCCGCGAGCGAGAGCCATGCCTCTTGAAACCCCCAAAATGGGCCGAGGGCGCGGCGAGTCCATGCGTAGTAGCCGCCGTCCTCGGGCAGCGCGGCCGAGAGCTCACCCACCATCAACGCGGTAGGCAGACTCCAAAGTATCGGCACCAGAACGATGATGAGCGCCGCCGGCCCATAACCGGTTTTGGCGATGAGGTTCTCGAGCCCATACGGACCGCCGGACACCATGAAGTACGTCGCCGCGGCGAGCGTGAGCAAACCTAGAGGTTTTTTGACCGCCCGCACCATGGCGAACGAATATCAGCAATGGACTACTCTGTAGAGATTCGAACGAACGCCTTGCTGAAGTCGTGCGCGGCGAGCGACGCGTCGTCGATACAGAAGTAGGCCCAGCTGAACGAGCCGTCGTACATCGGATCACGCAGGCGCGTGGACAGGAGTACTCGGCCGCCCTTCGGCGGTACGTCGCCGTCGTGGGTACCCGTCGGAAAGCAGACCATCTGGTCCTGGGGGAGCTCGAGCTCCGCCTGACGCCACTCGATGTACGCGACGCTCGCGCGGCCGAGGTCGTTCGGAAGTCGCCCGATCTCGGGCACGAGCCACGCGTGATCGAACGCGACGTTCACGGGCTCGGTTCGCCAGTCCACGACGGCCTCGGGTGACTTCGTGAGGGTTCGCTTCGTGCCCTTCGGCGAGTACAGCACGGCGCACGGGAGGCTGTAGCGCCAGTCGGACTTGGAGTTGCCGACCTTCTCCTCGAACATCAGGTCGGGTCGAAAGAAGAAGGACAAGAGGCCGTCATCGGGCAAGAGGTTGGCGGCGTCGTGGTCGCCTACCTCCTCGAGATCGATCTGCGCCATGAAGGCGAATGGCATATCGACGGACTTGGCGTCGTCGAGGATGCCGTTCACGCTCGAGGCGGTGTATCGCTCGCAGAGCGCCTTCTTCGTCGCGCGAAGGGTCGGCCACTCGGCCTTCGCAGGGAGGTCCGGATCGCCACCGATTCGGCTGGAAACAGCCGCTTTCGTAGGCTCCAATAGGATAGCGGCCGTCGCCTTCTCGGCGATCTCCACGGCGTGGGATTGGAGCCTGGCCTGCGAGAGCATCTCCACCAGCTCGGCCTTCGATTGCGCGCGCGGAACACTTCCTCGAGTACGGGTCACGTGCCGACTATAGCATTGCTCCGGTCAGTCCCCTCGCACGGCGCGCGTCTGCCCTGCTAAAAGGGGACGCGCCATGTCCGAACAGAAGACCGCACGTGAAATCCTAGGCAAAGTCGACAAGGACGTAATCGCCGTTCGCATGGGCGACCGCACCGTCGATCTCCACACCCCCATCGACGCGTCGGCCCAGTTGACGCCCATTCGCGCGACCGATCCGCTCGGGCTGGCGGTCATTCGACACTCCACCGCGCACGTCATGGCAGACGCGGTTCAGCGCCTCTTTCCTGGCACGAAGGTCACCATCGGCCCCGCGATCGACGACGGGTTCTATTACGACTTTGCCAAGGCCGAGGGCACGTTCACCGAAGAGGACCTCGCCAAGATCGAACGAGCGATGTTCGACGTCATCAACAAGAACACTCCGTTTCGTCGAGTCGTCGTCACTCGCGATCAAGCGATCGAGAAGTTCGAGCAGATGGGCGAGACCTTCAAGGTCGAGATCATCCGTTCGATCCCCGAGGGCGAAGAGATAAGCCTCTACGAGCACGGGAGCGCCGAGCAACCTTGGGTCGACGTCTGCGAGGGGCCTCACGTGCCGAGCACTGGCTTCCTCAAAGCCATCAAGCTCACCAGCGTGGCCGGCGCGTACTGGCGAGGCGACGAGCGCAACCCGATGCTCCAACGCATCTACGGCACCGCGTTCCCGACCAAAGAGGCACTGGTGGAGCATTTGAAGCTCTTGGAGGAGGCGCGCGCACGCGACCACCGCAAGCTCGGCAAGGAGCTCGAGCTCTTCATGTTCGACGAGCTGGCGCCCGCGATGCCCTTTTTCTTGCCGAAGGGCGCGTACGTCTACAATCGATTGGTCGACTTCATGCGAGGCCTCTACGAGCGAGAGGGGTATCAAGAGGTGATCACCCCAATGGGATTTTCACCCAAGCTGTTCGCCACCTCGGGTCACCTCGAGAACTACCACGACAACATGTTTCGCTTGTGGACCGACGACGTGATCGTCGAAGCCCTCGCCGACGCGAGCATGGACGCCAAGAAGCTGCACGCAGTGCTGGACGCCGAGTCGTTCGCGCTCAAACCGATGAACTGCCCCTCTCACTGCAAGATCTTCAGCAACAAGAAGCGCAGCTACCGAGACCTGCCGTGGCGCATGGCAGACTTCGGCCGACTGCACCGCTACGAGCGCGGCGGCGTCGTGCACGGCATGGCGCGCGTGCGCTCGTTCGCCCAAGACGACGGGCACATCTTCTGCGCCGAAGAGGACGTAGCCGCGGAGATCGAGCGCTTCATCAAGCTGCTCTACCGCGTGTATCAGACCTTCAAGTTCGAGAAGATCGATATCAAACTAGCGATGCGTCCGGAGAAGCGCATCGGCACCGACGCCGAGTGGGACATTGCGGAGGGCGCGCTAGAGAGCGGCCTGAAAGCCGCCGGGTTACCGTTCGAGGTCCTCCCCAACGAGGGAGCGTTCTACGGGCCCAAGGTGGAGTTTCACATCCAAGACGCGCTGAAGCGTAGTTGGCAGTTGGGCACCATCCAATACGACAAGAACCTGCCCAATCGATTCGACCTCGAATACACCGGCAGCGACGGCAAGGGGCATCGGCCCATCATGCTCCACCGCGCCATCCTCGGCTCGCTCGAGCGCTTCTTCGCCGTGTACCTCGAGCACGTCGGCGGCAATTTCCCTACTTGGATATCGCCTCGGCAGGTCATGGTCATCACGGTCCACGAAGACCTGGTCGCTTATGGGAAGAAGGTCCGTGACACTCTCGTCACGGCGGGCATTCGCGCAGACCTGGACGACGGCCGCGACAAGCTCGGCGCCAAGATCCGCAACGCGCGCAACGAGCGCTATCCGTTCTTGTGCGTCGTCGGTCAGAAGGAGCAAGAGAGCAACTCGGTCGGCGTGCGCTCTCGCGACAAGGGAGAGCTCGGCGCGATCGACCTCGCGAAGTTCGTCGAGATGGTGAAGGCGGAGACCCTCGCCTAAATGACTGTCATCCTGAGAGCAGCGAAGGACCTCCCGATGGTTCGCGCGTCTCATCGTGTGCGACCGCCGCTTCGCGAGAGGGGAGCCTTCGCTGCGCTCAGGATGACAGACGCGGCGGACGGGCCGTCGTGATTCGCGACAGAAGCGTTCGGCTCGTTTATCTGACGATTTTCTTGCTCGGCTGCGGATACGGCGCGTCGTTGTCGATTACGGCTTTGCATCTCAAGTCGCTCTTCGACGAATGGCAAATAGGCACACTCGGGACTTGGTTCGCGGGAGGCATCATCGCGATGAGCCTGCCTGCGGGCGCGCTGATTAGGCGGTTTTCAGCCAAGGCCACACTCATCCTCTGTCTCACGCTCTATGCGGTGTCGGTCGTCCTTTTTCCACTCGTCACTAGCTATTGGGCAGTAGGTGCCGTGCGCTCCGTAGACGGCGCGGCGAGCGTGGGCGTTTGGGTTGCTTGCGAGACGGTGCTGCTCGCTCGTAGCGACAAAGAGAACAAGGCGCTCGTCATGAGCGTCTACGCGATGGCCATCGCCATCGGCTACGTGGTCGGCTCGGGGATGGCGCGCGCGCTGGTGCTTTGGCTTTCCTACCGGGAGGTCTTCTTCGTTGCCGGTGCCATCGCCGTCGTCTCCGCGATTGTCGTCTTCACTCTCTTGGATAGTGACGCTCAGGTATCTCAAACGGAGTCCGCGGAGTCGCTCAAAGAGCCCGGAGAACCCACCGCTAGTCTGTTATGGCGAATCAAGACCAGTTGCCTGGCGACCTTCAGCTACGGCTACTTCCAGGCCGCGGTCGTGCTGTTCTTGCCGATCTATCTGGTGAAGTCCGGCAAGGTCGAAGAGAAGGATACCGTGCTGATTACCGCCTTCTTCGCGGGCGGGATGCTCATCTTCTCCAGCCTGTGGGCGCGCCTCGGTGACCGCATCGGGCATTTGCGGGTCATTACCGTATTGTCCATCATCGGCCTCTCGATGATTCTCGGGTTCGTGTTTCTCTCTAGTTGGCCATTGATGTGTGTTGCGATCTTCATCGCCGGCGCGACTCTCGCGTCGATCTCGCCGGTGAGCCTCGCGCTGCAAGGCCATATCGCGCACCCGCGCGACTACAGCCGCGCCAACGCGCTCTACAACGTCTGCTACGGCGCCGGGATGCTCCTCGGACCTCCCATCTCGGGACGAATCGTTCACGACAAGGGCGGTGAGACAATGCTCTATCACTTCGCCGCGCTGTGGCTCGGCTTCGCGGTGCTGACGGTAGTGTTCAGAAGAGACGATCCGCACGTGTCCAAGCGCGCTGCGGTCTCTCGATCGACGGCGTGACCTTTCCTCGAGAGGTCGCGACTCAGGGCTACAAAGAGAACTTCATGTCGTACGACGTGGACGTGAGACACGCCTTCTTCACCGACGGCTTGGACTCCGACTATCGAAGCATTTTCGCGTGCTGGGTACACACCAGCCGGCTCTGAAGTCGCGCAAGTCGCGCAAGTCGCGCTGAATGGATACGCACGGAGAGCTGCACAAACGTCACTAGAGCGCCACGAGCAGAGTGGTGTCGGCGCGTGCCGCCGAGCTCTGGGCCTAACGGTCGCGACCGCCGAAGTCGGATCATCACAACGCGGACCCGATGAGGTCTCCGAGCTCGAAGCGTCCGGCGCTAGTCTGCACCAGGGCAGTCTAGCGCAGAGCCTTCTCCACCAACTGAATGCGGTCGTTGCCCCAATAGAGCTCGCCATCCACCACCCAAGTCGGCGCTCCGAAGACGCCCTTGTCCGCGGCGGCCTGCGTCGCGTCGATCAAGGCCTTCTTGATCGCCGGGTCTTGCGTCTTGGCGAGGGTGGCGTCCGCGTCGGCGCCGATGAGCTCCTTCAAGACGGCGTCGTCGTTGATGTCGCGATCCTCGCCCCAGAATGCGTGGAACGTTTTCTCTCTAAAGGCGTCTTTGCGCTCTTCGGGCAATGCCAAGTACGCGCGCAGCGCTTTGATGGTGAGCATCGGGAAGCGCGTGGGGAACTTGAACGGGACTCCATAATAGTCTGCCCAGCGATAGAGGTCCTTCAAGTAGTAGGCGCGCTTCTGCTCGCTCCAAGTGAGGAGCGGCACGTCCACCTGGCCGATGATCTTGAACAGACCGCCGAGCAGCATCGGCTTCCACGAGAGCGTCGCGCCGGTTCGCTCCGCGAGCGCCTTGGCCTGCGTCGCGCCGAGGTACGCGAACGGTGAGGAGAAGTCCCAATAGACGTCGACGGTCTTTGCCATGTTCAAATCCTTCCTCGTAATGCGTCTGCGCGGAGCTTCCACACGACGCCCACAGCCTCGATGAATATCTTGCGGCTCATCTTCGAGTGACCCGCGCGGCGGTCCACGAAGATGATGGGGACCTCCTTCACCTTCATGCCTCGACGCACGATCCGGTACGTCATCTCGATTTGAAACGAGTAGCCGTTGGAGAGAACGGTTGATAGGTCAATCGAGAGGAGGGCGCGCCTCGAGAACGCCTTGTAGCCGCTCGTGAGATCTCGCACGGGCATGCCAAGGATCGCGCGCGAGTAGAGGGAGCCACCTTTGCTCAACAGGTGGCGACCGAGGCCCCAACCCTCGACGCCGCCGCCCGGCACGTTTCGCGAGCCGATGACCACGTCGGCGCCGTCGTCGAGCGCGCGCACGAACGCGGGCAGGTACACGACGTCGTGAGAGAGATCCGCGTCCATCTCGAAGAAGCGGTCGAAGCCTTCCTTCAAGCCCCACGCGAACGCTTGCGTGTACGCAGTGCCGAGGCCCTGCTTGCCCGGCCTGTGCATGACGTGCACCCGAGCGTCCTTCGCGGCGAGCTCGTCGGCGACGTCGCCGGTGCCATCCGGTGATGAGTCATCCACCACCATCACGTCGGCGTCTGGCAGCGCCGCGCGAACCCCCTCGAGGAAGCGCGGGAGGTTCTCTCTCTCGTTGTAAGTCGGCGTGACGATGAGCGTCCGGGGCATCGCTTTGGGAGTGTAGTGTCGTTCGTCGAACCTTCGCGACGAAAACCGCGGCAGAACCTCTGGCGATCGGCTGCGCCGAACTCGGCGCACTCGCCCGTGGTTTGACGATAGACTCGCGACGTGACCTCCGCGCGGGCCAAACAGACCTCTCTCGTCGCCGCGCGCGCTCGCGCGAGGAGCGGCGCCGACGGCAGCAAGCTCGCGGCGATCGAGGCCGCGCTTGCGAAGGAACGAAGGGTGGCCACGGCGCTTCGCGAGGTGGGGCTCGCACTCGGCGCGACGCTCGATCTCGATGAGGTGCTGGAGCTCATCCTCGTGAAGATCACCGAGGCCCTCGAGGCCGATCGCGCGACGCTCTACCTCCTCGACGAAGCGCGCGACGAGCTCGTCAGTCGCATCGTGCAGGGGCAAGACGTTCGCTCGATTCGCATGAAGGTCGGCCAAGGGATCGCGGGCACCGTCGCCAAGACGGGCAAGCCTCTGCACGTCAAGGACGCGTACCGCGACGTTCGCTTCTCTCCCGAGTGGGACATGCTCAGCGGCTACAGCACCAAGAGCATCCTCGCCGCGCCGATGAAGAACCATCTGGGCCGGACCATCGGCGTCATCCAGGTGCTCAACAAGCGCGAGGCCGAGTTCGACGGAAACGACATGGAGGTGCTCGCGGCGCTCGCCACACAAGCGGCCGTGTCGATCGACAACTCCCGCCTGTTTCTCTCCACGCTGCAGAAGAACATGCAGCTCGTCGAGACGAAGGAGGCGCTCGAGCGGCGCGTCCGCGATCTGCGCCTCTTGTTCTCGCTCGAGAGCGCGATGGCGCGCGCGGCGTCGATGGAGGAGCTCTTCATCGCGGTGCTGGGCGAGGCGATGCGCGCCGGAGAGGCGAGGGCTGCCGCCGTAGCGTTGCGCGACGTCACCACGGGAGCGATCTTCCTGTACCTCGTCGACGAGAAGCACAAGCGGCTTCGCCGGTTCCCGCTGCGCGAAGGGCAGGGTCTCATCGGGCACTGCATGCGCGCGACCGAGACGCTGCTGACGCGAGCGGCGGCGACGGACCCACGCCGCGACGCGGAGCTCGACCAGGCGACCGGCTTCTTGTGTGAGAACGCGCTCTGCGTGCCGCTCGAGGGCGAAGAGGGCGCAACGGTTGGAGCGATCGCGCTCTACAACAAGCGAGATCCGGTCGGTTTCAGCGGTGAAGACACTGCGCTGCTGCGGCTAATCGCGGCGAACGCGTCTACGGCGATTCGCCTCCAAGAGGCACGCGAGTCTCGCGAGCGCGAGGATCGACTGACCACGATCGGCCGGCTGTTGTCGGGAGTCATTCACGACCTCAAGACGCCGCTCACGGTCATCAGCGGCTACGTGCAGCTGATGCAGGGCGAGGCCGACACCCACAAGCGCGACACCTACGCGATTGCCGTGCTCAAACAGTTCGATCACATCAGCGCGATGCAGCGCGAGGTGCTCGAGTTCGCGCGCGGCGAGCGGAGCGTGCTCGTACGCCGCGTCTACCTCGCGAAATTCTTCGAGGACATCCGTGAGCAGCTCGAGCCGCAGCTCGCGCGCTTCGGCATCGAGCTCGTGGTGGACGTTCAAGACAGAGGCACCGCACGCTTCGACGAGGGCAAGCTCACGCGCGTGGTGCACAACCTCGCACGCAACGCCCAAGAGGCCATGGCAGATGGCGGCGGGGTCTTCAAGATTCGAGTCTCGCGCGCGGTCGGGAACGGCGCAAAGAGAGGCGACGACATCGTGCTCACGTTCACGGACACAGGCCCCGGCATCCCGAAAGAGATCGAGCACAGACTCTTTCAGTCTTTCGTCACGAGCGGCAAGCAAGGTGGCACCGGCCTCGGCTTGGCCATCGTGAAAAAAATCGTCGACGAGCACGCGGGCAAGATCACCGTCCACTCCACCAAGCGAGGCGCGACGTTCGAGATTCACCTCCCCCAAGCCCCCGACAAAGAAAAGCTGAACGCCACCGCCAAACCCAAGCCAACCAAATCAAAGGCCGCCCTCCGCACATGAGGCCAAGCCCCAAAAAATCCTTCCCACCTTCCCGCCTTCCTGTTTGTTCTGCTCTGCTCCTCTGCGTTCTCCCACTGATCGCGCGAGCCGATACGACCCTGCCCGCGTGGAACGAGCCCGGCGATCTACCGGTGCCGTCATGGGCGAAGGCCATAGCCCCGAAACGCGCAGAGGTGCCTATTTTCAGGACGCCCGGCGAGTCCGACCAGAAGCGCGGCACGACGATGATGAACGTGCGACTGCCGCTCTACGGCATGAAGCGAGGGTCGCAGTGCGGGGGTCGGTGGATGCTCGTCGGACCGGAGGCTTGGGTGTGCTCGGACGCGATGGATCTCGTCGCCGACCCGCCGTTCGTGCCGGACCTGGCTCCGACTCCGGACGGGTTGCCGTTCCACTATTACTTCGTGGGTCGCAACGGCGCGCCTGCGTTCACCAGCCTCTTGGTCGTCCCCGACATGGCTCCCGACGCGACGCTCGACCCGGGCTTCGCGGTCGCGATCGGCGACGAGCGTGTCATGGCGGGCCAGCCGTTCGGGCGCTCACATAGCGGATACTGGATCCCGCTTCGCGACCTCGGCGCCGCGCGACCGTCCGGCTTCCACGGCGAGGACGTGTCCGTGCGAGGCCTCTCGATCGGCTGGATCTTGCCGGATCACGCGAACGTGTATTCTGCACCCAGTGGATCCGCCAAGGTCGTGGGCAGCCACGTACGTTTCGAGGTCGTTGGCTGGCGTGAGGAGAAGACGACCTTCGTGCGCGTCTCCGACGACGGCGTCACGCCCGCCGCGTGGATGAAGCGATCGGATCTCGCGCACCCGTCGCTGGCCGCGCCTCCGAGCGATGCGGGGCCGGGAGAGAAATGGATCGACGTCGAGCTCGCGTCGCAGACGCTCGTCGCATACGTGGGAGACAAGCCGACCTTCGCGACCTTGGTGTCGACGGGACGTGGGGCGAAGGGCAGCGAGACGGCGACGCCGCCGGGCACCCACCGGCTCTGGGTGAAGCTGACTTCGAGCACGATGGACAACCTCCCGTCGCCCAACGAAGAGGCGTCGAGCTCGATCGACGAGCCTGTGGATCGATTCTCGATCGAGGACGTCCCGTACGTTCAGTTCTTCGATCGCGGCGTCGCGCTCCACGGCGCGTTCTGGCATTCGTCGTTCGGCAAGCCGAAGAGCCACGGCTGCGTGAACCTCTCGCCGCTCGACGCGCGTGCGCTGTTCGAGTTCACCGCGCCACACCTCCCGCGGGGATGGAGCGCGGTGCTTCCGTCGAGCACCGAAAAGGGCACGCTCATTCGCATCCGCTGAACGCCGTCCGCTGAACGAGCCATTTTTCGGGTCGAGCGCGACAAGTGTTGAGCTTTGGCCCGTGAAACGATAAACCCCCAACCTCAAGTTCTGCCGCGATCTCTCCTCGAGTTGCGGCGCCAACAGAGGATGTTTTAGATGATCCGCTTCGTTGCCTTCGGTTTGGGTCTCTCCGCGCTCATCTCGGTCTCGGCTGCTTGCAGCTCGACGGCGTCCACGACGCCCTCTGACCAGGTGACCCCGAAGCCCGGCTGTCCCGCGTTCGTGAACCAAGCCGTGGCTCGCACGACCAAGTGCACCACCGAGGGCTACGTCTGCGGCATCGGCTACAGCTGCGGCGCGTTCCAGCAGCAAGCGACCTGCACGTGCACGGCCGGCAAATACGCCTGCGTTGCGCCGGATGGCAAAGGCGGCACGGTCGACATCCCGGTGGACTCGTCGAGCGCAGACGTCGGCGCGAACTTCTGCATCGCGCAACCGACGCCCACCGATACGTGTCCGATGGACATCACGGCCGAAGGCAAGCAGTGCCAAACAGCCGGCAAGGCTTGCTACTACGCCGGCGCGAACTGCCCGAACTCCACGAACCCGCTGACCGACAACTGCTACTGCGAAGGCTCGGTCCAGGCGCAGAAGGACGGCGGTCTCGTGAATCGCCTCACGTGGAACTGCACGGTCAACTCCTGCAAGTGAAGCGCGGCTAGGGACCCGCCGTATGGTGTCGGTCCTCTCGGCGGTCCGCGATCTGGCGCGTTTGCGGGAGATTTCGACCGTGCTCGTGCGTCACGGGTTCGGCGAGATCGTCACGCGCGCGGGTTTCGGTCGGAAGAAGAAGGAGCGCGCCGCCGCAGGAGTGAGCGAGCCGCCGAGCGGTGAGATGCTCGAGATCGCAAGCGAGGAGCTCGCGAAGGGCGAGGCCGAGCGCAAGCGTACGAACACGGCGGAGC
>JAYVYD010000487.1:0-8025 GCA_043784605.1 Myxococcales bacterium
CAGGCCGGCAAAACGCCCGACGGTCGAATCAAGTTTGATCGAAAGCCTGTCGCCGTGGATGAAGGCGAAGGTGGCCAGTGGCTTCCGGTGGAGCATGGCATCGAGGAAGGCGCCCCCGTTGTAACGTCGGGGGCGGTTCTTCTGTCCGGCATGATGTGAGATGCCACGCGAGGAACCCGAACGATGATTCAACGCCTCGTCGCATTCGCACTTCGAATGCCCATCATCATCCTCGCGTGCACCGCCGTGATCATCATCGGGGGCTTGTTCGCGTACAGCGATCTCGACATCGAAGCGTACCCGAACCCCGTGCCGCCGATGGTCGAGGTCATCACACAGCCCGACGGTTGGAGCGCCGAAGAGGTCGAACGCTACGTCACGATCCCCATGGAAATAGGGCTTGCCGGCATGCCCGGGCTCGATCACATCCGGAGTCAGTCCCTCTTCGGTCTGTCGGACGTGAAGTGTTATTTCAAATGGGGCACCGAGTACGCGGCCGCGAGACAAGACGTCATCAATCGTATCCAGTTCGTACAGCTGCCGCCCAACATGCAGGCGGGCCTCTCGCCATGGAACGCCATCGGTGAGGTCTTCCGCTACACACTCCAGGGCGACGGCTACACGACACGCGACCTGAACACCGCGCAGAACTGGCTGCTCGAGCGCGAGTTCAAGCAGGTCCCTGGCGTCATCGACGTCACGAGCTTCGGCGGCGAGACCAAACAGTTTCAAGTCGCCGTGGACCCTTACCGCCTCCGCGGCAACAGCGTGGCGCTGAGCGATCTCATCGGAGCGATCTCCAACGCGAACCAGAACGTCGGCGGCCAGCGCTTGGTGATCGGCGAGCAGTCCTACAACGTTCGCGGCATTGGCTTGCTTCGGAACACGCACGACATCGACGACGTGGTCATCACGGAGCGCAACGGCGTCCCCATACGCGTGAGGGACATCGCGATCACGCAGCAAGGCGGTGCGCCCAGGCTTGGCATCGTAGGCCACGACGACGAGCCCGACATCGTTCAGGGCATCGTGTTGATGCGCTACGGAGGCGAGACTCCGTCGACGCTCGAAGGGGTGCACGAGCGGCTCGCGCAGATCGAGAAATTTCACCGGCTCCCGCCGGGCATGAAGATCGTGCCGTACTACGACCGCGGCAAGCTCGTTTCGCTGACGACGCACACCGTGCTCGAGAACGTGGTCGTCGGCATCGTGCTCGTTTCGCTCGTGCTCTTCGTCTTCTTGGGACACACACGCGCCGCGCTGATCACGGCGATCAACATCCCTATCGCGCTCTTGATCGCTTTCGTCGGATTGGTGGCCACGAAGACGAGCGCCAACCTCATATCGATAGGCGCAGTCGACTTCGGGATCGTCGTCGACAGCACGGTCATCATGATGGAGAACATCTTCCGTCACCTGGGGCCGCACGGAAAAGGCACGATGCGAACTCGCATCGAGAATGGGGCGCGCGAGGTCGGCGGACCGATGATGTTCTCGACCATCATCATTGGCGTCGCGTTCTTGCCGTTGTTCACGATGACGGGCGTCTCCGGCGTCATCTTCTCGCCGATGGCGCACACGTACGCGTTCGCGATCGGCGGCGCGATCTTGATGGCGCTCACGCTCACGCCCGTCCTGGCGTCGAAGTTCGTCTCCGCGCAAAGCGAAGAGAAGGAGAGCTTCGTGATGCGCGTGCTGCACCGCGTGTATCAGCCTCCGTCTGACGCGCTGATGAAGCGACCGTTCCTCGCGTTGGGCATCACCGTGGGCCTGTGCGTCGCGTGTGGTGTGATCTTCCCGTTCCTCGGCGGCGAGTTCATGCCGAAGCTCGAGGAGGGCAACTTCTGGATCCGTGCCACGCTGCCGACGTCGATATCGCTGGAGCAGTCCGGTCGCTACGTCGGGCGCATGCGCGAAATTCTGCGCGGCTGCCCAGAAGACAAGTCTGTCATGTGCACAGACAAGAACCGCAGGCACCCCGAGGTGGAGACTGTCGTCTCCCAGCTCGGACGTCCTGACGACGGTACCGACGTCTCCGGCTTCTACAACATCGAGCTCTTCGCGCCGCTGAAGCCGTTCGACGAGTGGCCCCGCGGCGTCACCAAGGAGTCGCTCACGGACGAGCTCTCCGCGGAGATGAACCAAGCGTTCCCAGGCGTGGTGTTCAACTTCTCCCAGATGATCTCCGACAACGTGGAGGAGGCCATCAGCGGCGTGAAGGGTGAGAACTCCGTCAAGATCGTGGGCGCCGACCTCAAGACCAACGAGGACAACGCGAACGCGATCGCGGACGTCATGACGGGTATCAAGGGCGTCAAGGACCTCGGCATCTTCCACTCGCTCGGCCAGCCCAACGTGAAGATCGTCCCGGACCGCGGCGCGTGCGCGCGATACGGGCTCAACACCGGTGACGTCGAGCAGATCGTCCAGGCGGCGATCGGCGGTCAGGCGATCACGCAGGTGTACGAGGGCGAGAAGCACTTCGACCTCACCGTGCGGTGGCTCAAGCCCTATCGAGAGTCGATCGAGGCGATCCGAGAGATCACCGTCGCGACGCCGGATCACCAGGTCATCCCCCTCGGACAGATCGCAAAGATCACGCAGGAGGATGGGCCGACAGTGATCTATCGCGAGGACGGCTCTCGCTACGTGCCGGTGAAGTTCTCCGTGCGTGGTCGCGATCTGCAATCCACGGTCACGGAAGCTCAGACGAAGATCCGCGACAAGGTGAAGATGCCGTACGACTCGCACCTGGAGTGGGGAGGCGAGATGAACGAGCTGAAGGAGGCATTTTCGCGCCTCATCATCATCGTGCCGATCACCCTCGTCTTGATCATCTTCCTCGTGTACGGCGCGACTCGCAGCTGGCTGGACACGTTCATCGTCGTTATCTCGATTCCGGTTGCGTGCACTGGCGGCGCGCTTGCGCTGCTCATCACGCACATCAACTTCTCGGTGTCGGCCGCGATGGGGTTCATCTCCATCTTCGGCATAGCGATCCAAGACGCCATCCTCGTCGTGACCTATTTCCAGCGCCTTCGAAACGTGGATGGTCTCTCGCTCGAGGCCGCGGCGCGTGAGGCCGGAGAGAAGCGCTTCCGCCCAGCGCTCATGACTACGCTCGTGGCGACGCTCGGGCTCTTGCCAGCGGCGCTTTCCAACGGCATTGGCGCGCAGACGCAGAAGCCGCTCGCGGTCGTCGTGATCGGCGGGTCGCTCATTCTCGCGCTGCTGTCGCGTGTACGGCAGCCGCCGCTCCTAGTCCTCTTGCACAGCTGGTTCGACAAGGAGCAGCCTCCCAACTCGATGCCGCCACACTCGCTCGCGCCACCGGCCTCCGGAGGCGAGTCGATGGAGTAGTCGCCGTGACGAGCGACCTTCGGATCTCCCCCGCGACCAAGGACGACTACGGCGCGTTCGTTCGTCTCTTCGCCGAACTTGGCGTGCCCGAGCCTGCGCCCGCGCGCGCCACGTTCGATGATCTCATTTTCCTTGCCTCGATCGTTGCGCGCAGAGCGGGCGTGATCGTCGGATACGCATGGTGGCGCCCGAGTGGTGAGCGCTTGCACGTCGTCTATCTCATCACGGACCCCGCGCACGTTCGCACTGGAGTGGGTCGTGCGTTGTTGAGATCGATCGCTGAAACAGGCAAAAGGGCGGGGTTTCGAGAGTGGCTGCTGAACGTCAAACCCGAGAATACTCCGGCGCGTCGTCTGTATGAGAGCTTCGGGATGCGGGCCTCGTTCGAGTCCACCTCGATGGAGCTCGCGTGGGCCGACGTCATCAAGCTGCCCGAGACGAGCCTCCGCGCGACCGAGCTCCTCGCGACCGACGAGGCACGCTTCGAACTCGCGATGCACCTCGCGCCGCGTGAAGTGACGACGGCGCGCGCCATCCTCGGCCGCTTGGCCTTTTGCGTACAAGACGATCGCGGGCCTGCGGGTCTCGCGGTCTTCGATCCCAGCTTCCCCGGCGCGCCCATCTTTCGAGCCCGCGACGCACACGCCGCGCGCGCGCTCCTCGAGGCGATGAGCGTCCACGTGCGCCACGCTAAAGCGCGCCTCATGGTCGAGGACGCGCGCCTGGTCGAGATACTCACGAAGATCGGCGCCAGCCCCGTGCTCCAAGTGCTCCGGATGGAAGGCACGATCCCCCCTTGATTTCACCTGCGCACCTCTGGTTGTGTGCGCCCATGACGCTCTTTTCCAAGGTCCTCATCGCCAACCGCGGCGAGATCGCGCGCCGAGTCATCAGAACTTGCAAGCGCCTCGGCATCCCCACGGTCGCGGTGTACTCGGAGGTCGACAAGGACGCGCCGCATGTGTCCGAAGCCGACGAATCCGTGCTCCTGGGCCCGGCGCCCGCGAAGGACTCGTACCTCTCGATCCCCGCGGTGCTGGACGCGATCAAGAAGACGGGCGCTACCGCCGTGCACCCGGGCTACGGGTTCTTGAGTGAGAAGAGCGCGTTCGCACGGGCCGTGGCCGAGGCCGGTGCGGTGTTCATCGGGCCTTCGCCTGCCGTGCTCGACTCGTTCGGCGACAAGATGAAGGCGCGCCACGTCGCGCTCGCCGCCAACACGCGCGCAGTGCCGGGCACCGACGAGCCCCTCCCCATCGAGACGGCTGAGGACTTCGCGCACGCCAAGGAGCGCGCAGCAAAGATCGGCTACCCGATCGTGGTCAAGGCCGTGGGCGGAGGCGGCGGAATCGGGATGCACGTCGTGCGAGAAGAGGCGCAGCTCGAGCGAGCGCTCAAGGCTTGCTCTGATCGCGGCAAGGCCTCGTTCGCGGACGCGCGCGTTTACATGGAGCGCTACGTCTCGGTGCCGAGGCACATCGAGGTGCAGGTGTTCTGCGACTCGCACGGACAAGCGTTCGCGCTCGGCGAGCGTGAGTGCAGCCTGCAGCGACGCCACCAGAAGATCGTCGAGGAGTCGCCGTCCCCCGCCGCGTTCTTTTCAGGAGAAGAGGGAGCGGCTCGCAAGGAGGCGCTCTTCGCGGCCGCTCTTCGCGTCGTCACGAGCGTCGGCTACGTCGGCGCGGGCACGTGCGAGTTCATCGCAGACGAGGCCGGCGAGCTGTTCTTCCTCGAGGTGAACGCGCGCCTGCAGGTCGAGCATCCCGTCACCGAGATGGTCACGGGACTCGACCTCGTCGAGCTGCAGCTGCGCGTCGCCGCGGGAGAGAGGCTACCCGACCTCGCGAGCTGCAAACGTTCGGGACACGCCATCGAAGCCCGCATTTACGCCGAAGATCCGAGCAAGGGCTTCATCCCCAAGCCCGGCGACATCCACGAGCTCGTTTGGGCCGGCGGTGTCGGCGACGCGCAGACGAAGACCCTGCGCATCGAGAGTGGCGTGCGCGCGCCGGCCAAGGTCACGCCGTTCTACGATCCGATGATCGCGAAGGTCGTCGCGTGGGGCGAGACGCGCGCGCAAGCCATCGCCACGCTCGACGAGGCATTGTCCAAGACCACCATCGCGCCATGCACGACGAACCTCGCGTTCCTGCGCAAGACGTTCGCTTCAGAGGAATTCAAAGCGGGCCGATACGACACGTCGTTCGCCGAGATCCTCGCGAAGCGCCCGTAGCTGGTTCCTTGGCTGCGATTCGACCGGAAACGCGTTCCGAAGTGTCTTCACGCTCGATGCATCGGTGGTGGTTTTTTTTTGATCGCTGGATGCTATTGGGCAGGCTCATCCTCCCAGCAGGTCTCGCCTGACGTGCCACCCGAGCCCTCGATGTTGCCGCCGGATCCTTCGCTCCCGCGGCTGCGGCGCCTCTCGGTGCGCGAGATCGTCAACGCGTACGTCGACCTGTTCATCGCCAAGCTCGCGACGAAGCTCGCGCAGACACCGGAGAGCGACGGCACCTTAGTTAGTTAGTTAGGTAGCGGGCCGCTCTGCGGTCCAATGGCGGTCGGAGCACTTGATGACGCGCATGTGGCGTAAACCGGCGTCCTTCACCATCGCGTCGACCTCCACGAGATCGAGCGCTGCGCACAACGAGTCGAAGAAGAGTTGCTTCTGGCGGATGTGGTCTCCCGCAGCGACTCGATTCACGATCGACCAGGCGTCCTCCATGCTCGGCGGTCGGATCAGATCGCGCACCATGATGGCGCCGCTCGGCTTGCAGACGCGGGCGATCTCCTTCCAGACGAGACGCGGGTCGGGGATGTGGTGGATGGTCGAGTTGCAAATCACGAGGTCGTACGTTGCGTCCGGTAGCGGCAGCTTCTTGGCGTCCATGCGCGCCAGCTTGCAGCGGTCGTCGAGGCCCGCGCCCGCGAGGCGTTGGGTCGCGATCTTGAGCATCTCTTCGGCGAGATCGATCGCGAGCATCTCCATGTCGCCGCGTCGCGAGAGCATCAGCTCGGGGATTTGCCCGGTGCCGACTCCGATGTCGAGCACGAGGGGCGCGCCTACGTCCTTCACGAGGGCGATCGCGTCCTCGGCGAACTTCATGTTGGCGTCCATGAAGTCCATCGCGTCGTACTCTTCCGCGTCGCGACGCGTGTCCATCACCTCGGGCTCTTGCACACGCAACATGCGCGTCACGCTACCACCAGGGACGAAGACTCAGAGTGCGTCTTTGCAGCAGCGGAAGCCCGTGGAGTAGTCGTGGTACGTCTTGGCATGTGCGGTCGTGCGGTACGTGCAGCCTGGCCCGTTGAGCTTGGCGTCGACGAAGAATCCGCCCATGAAGCTGCCGCGGGTGACGTCACCGTTCGGTGAGTCGTCGATCCATTCGTGGAGGTTGCCGTGCATGTCGAAGGCGCCGTAGGAGGACACGCACTTGGCGTACTCACCGCCTTTCGCGAGGCCGCCTTCGAGCTCGTCGCACCGTGGGTCGTTGAGCTCCTGGTTCGAGTACGTCGGGTTCGGTCCGAACAAAGTCACGATGGGGCTCGGCTTGCCTTCGTTGCACGTCCCCGACTGATAGGCGTTTCCGTACGGATAGACATAGTCGTGTGAGGGGCGGCCTCGACACGCGGCGGTCCATTCCGGCAGCGTGCATAGCCGCTTGCCGGAGCGTGCGCACGCGGCCTGCGCTTGGACCTGGCTGATGTACCCTTGAGGGGTCAAGTGATCGGCGGGGATGGCCAGAAGGTCGCTCGCGTCGACGCCATCCACCGGCTTCCCGTGCGGCCAGACGCCGCCGTCCTTCGTCGCGATCGCTCCTTCGAAGAGGTCCACGCAGAACGCGCCGGCTTCGGTGACGACGTGAGCCATCGTCGCCGGGCAGGGTCCGGCGTCCGCCGCGTCTTGGGCTGCGGCGTCGAGCGTTGCGTCGTCGAGCGTCACGTCGAGAACGACGTCTCCGCCCGCGTCTGGTCCAAGCGTGATGTCAAGCTCAGCGCTGCACGCGAGCGACAACGACCCGAGGAAAACGACGCTTCGAAGCACGTGTCGCCGTGTTCGCACGGGACGAACGCGATCGCAAGCCTAAGGGCAGGGGTTCCCGTCGCGGGCCATCGCTTGCACGATCAACGGCTTCATCAAATAGACGCGCCCCGCGCAGATACGTGCGCGCACCTTCTTGGCGCCCTCCCGATCTCCGCTGAGCTCGAGCGCGTTCGCGATGACGTACAGGTCCTGTAGGTCCGAGTCCTTGTCGACGTCCACGCGCCGGGTCACGACCGCAGCGGTCTTGCGATCGACTTTCACCGTCGCGAAGAACGCCTCGAGCACGGCCCGTCCGTCATTGTCTCCGGCGGATTTCGCGAACTCTTCGTAGCGTGCGAGCTCTCGGTCTGCGCTCGAGGTGTCGGCGGCGACGGCGTACTTCTCCATCAGGAGGTACGCGCGATCCCAGTACTCGTGCAGGCGAAGCGCGCGGACTTGGTCGGGTGGCAGCGTACTCTGATCGAGCGCCGCGCCGGCCGCGTCGACCTCTAGCAAGGCATGCTCGTTCTCGTCCTGCGCCCAGGCGATCCACGTGAGCTGGTTGTGCAACCAGAACTCGAGGTCGTCGTCGTGATGCGGCTTTGCTTCTGCGACGAGCGCAGCAAGGAGAGCGCGCG
>JAYVYD010000488.1:0-11413 GCA_043784605.1 Myxococcales bacterium
CCTGCGGCGCTCCTTCGGCGAACAGCGTGCTCATGCGCTTGGTGTCGCAGATGTCCGCGACGCACGGCACCACGCTGACGTCCGGGAACTCGCGCACGAGGTTGCGGTGGATGTGAAAGAGGTTGTTCTCGGCCTGCTCCACGAGCAAAATCTTGCGTGGACCGAAGCGCGCGATCTGGCGGCAAAGCTCGGAGCCGATGCTGCCACCTGCTCCTGTCACCAGCACGACGCGCGCTCGGACGAACTCGCTGATGGCGTCGGCGTCCAGCTTGACGGCCTCGCGCCCGAGGAGATCGTCGATCTTGACGCTCTGCAGCTGGCTCACGGTCACGCGGCCGTCGATGAGGCGATCCATACCGGGGAGCGTGCGCACTCTGGCGTTGGCTTGCGTGCACAGCTCGACGATGCGCCGCATCTCTTTTCCGTTGAGCGACGGCATCGCGATGATGACCTCTTCGACGCCAAGGTTCTGGACGATCTCCGGCACTCGCTCGATCTTGCCGAGCACGGGCAAGCCGTGGATGCGCTCGCCGAGCTTCATCTGGCTGTCGTCCACGAACCCGACGGGCTCGTACTTGGCCGCGTGCGTGCGGACGATCTCGCGCATCAACATTTCGCCAGCGTCGCCGGCGCCGACGATCAGGATCTTCTTGCGACCCTCCGGCGGAGGCTTGGCAACTTGAACCGCGATCTCTCGGATGGCGCGCACAGTGAAGCGCACGCCGCCGACGATGAGCACGCTCCCTAGCCAGTCCATGATGATGACCGTGCGCGGCAGGCCTGCGGGTCCTATGAAGAAGACCGCGAGCGCGAACATCGCGGTGGAGACGACCGAGGCCTTCACGAGGGCGATGAGGTCGCGCGAGCTCGAGTAGCGCCAGAGGCCATGAAATAGGCCGAACGTGAGGTGCACGGCGCTCCGCACGATGAGCAGCAGCACGAGCCAGCGAGCGATGCTGTGCAAGTACAGCGAAGGGATCGAGAACTCGAAGCGCAGCAAAAACGCCCCATAGAGCGACGCCGTCCACATGGCGAGGTGCGCTGCGATCACGAAGACGCGGCGGTAGGTCAGAAAGACGTTTCGCATCTTCTTGTTCGATTGGATGCGGGGCGGCGGCGAGCTGTTCATGGTCCGGCCGCGGCAAGATACCACAACGACATACGTCAGCGGGGGTGAGGCGGGGAGGTGACTCCTCGCCGCCAAGCCCTCGGCCCGAGCTGCGACCACCAGACCTCCACCTGCCACGCAGCGAGGTGACTGGCCGCCGATAGCCAGAGCCTCGGGCGATCGCTCGCAAAGCGAGACAGCACGCGCAGCGGGAGCTCGCGCTTGTGAGACTCGAGCCAGAGGTGAGCAGAAGCAAACGCGGTGCGCGGAGGCGGACCGATGCGATCGCGCAGAGCGCCCCACGCTTCGTCGGACATGAAGCGCGACATCCACTCGGCGACGATCCAAACGATGGTCTCGACTTTCGCTGCACGGGCACGCTCGAGCAAGACAGACTCGTCGAACCAAGGCGCGCGGATCAGGCGGACGAGATCATCGATCGCCCAGCTCATCGCGGTGGCCATGTGGTCCTTGAACGCGTTGACCAGCAAGAGCACGGCGTGATCGTGCGGATCGGCCACGAGCGCAGGGAACCCGAACGTGCGCCGTTCGAGCGACGCGCGCGACATCATCGTGTCGATCGTCAGAGCGCAGACTCCAGGCGGACCGACGTGCGCCTCCACGTCGACGAAGCGTCCATCCACGCGGAGCACGAGGTTGTCGTACGACCACATCCGATTCACGAGTGTCCATCCTTCACGTCGCGCGATCCGCTCGACGCGTTCGACGTCTCCTTTGCGCACGCGCACGTCGATGTCCGAGATCACGCGCTCCGCGACGTCGGCGTAGAGCGTTCGCGCAGAGAGGATGCCCTTCACGGGTAGCACCGCCACGCCATCCGCCTCGCAGGCGCGCACCACGCTCTCGAGCACTCGCAGCGAATGCTCTTGCACGATCCACGCGCCTCGCAATGTCTCGTCGATCGTCGTCACCCTGCGAATCGTGAAGGATAGAAGGGGTTGGCGTCAACGCGAGCTGCGCTAAGGTCGGCCGCTCGCCGTCCTCGCTTGCACCCAGGACGTCTCGATCGCAGGCGACGTGACCGAAGAAGGGTGCAGACGGCGGCGGCCGTCCTAAGTCCTGGCGGTCCTTCGATCGGCGTCGCATGGGTAGGCACTGCGCCCGACCTCAGCGGCGTCACCACTGCATTCGAACGGCGCAGCGGACGGCGGTCAAAGACAGCTCTTCTAGAGCTTCGCGCCGTGGCGTTTCGCGTACTCGGTCACGCCAATCTTGTCGATCGTGCGAATGTCGCGCGTCGTCAGGTTGAGCGTCACGAAGCGCGCGAGCTCAGGGACCCACACGCGACGCGTCTGGATGTTGAGATGCTGCCAGCGCTTCGTCTTGATGTTGGAGTGCGAGACGTTCTGCGCCTTGAGCTTGCGTTTGCCGGTGATGTCGCTTCGAGCCATTGACGAAACCAGGAAGATGAGGGGGAAAAAGGCCGCGAACATAGCCGACGGCTAAGACGCTGGCGCTTTTGGAGCGCGCAAATTGGACCAAGGGGGTCGTGATGTCAACTCTAGTCTGTGAAGGCCGACGACGACTCCATGACGGGGCGGTGAATGTCGACCCTCCGCGCGGCGTTTGCGAACACGGTCGCGAGCAACTGAAACCCGGCGAGCGCGACCAACGTGCAGCAGCCCGCACCGATCACCGCCGAGCTGACCGCGACACGCCAGCCCGCTGTCGAGGCCACGGTGGCGACGTGGGCCGCCACCAGCAGAATCGTGGTGCTCGCCCAGACCCCGCACATTCCAGTGGTCTCCGCGCCCATGAAGCCGAAAGCCCCTGCGAGCGCGCCCGCAACGAGCGCTCCATCGACCACGCGCAGCACGAGCGGTGCGTTCGCGTCCAAGGCGCTGGACACCGCAAAAAGCAGCCCTGGCGCAGCGATCACGAACGCCACCGCGAGGACGACGCGCGCCGCCGCGAGCGCACGGTAGCGAGCGCGGAAGAAAAAGACGCATGGCAACACAGCGGCGAGCAAACCGATCGCGACCCGATGCCAAGCGGTCTCCGGCAGCGAGCACGCGCCGATGGCGAGCGGGACGAGCCCGAGCAGCGCAGCGAGCGTGGCTCTCGTCACATACGGGAGCGGAAACACCATCAAGACAGCGGCGACCGTAGCCATGGTCCACTCGCCGCCCGCACCCGCTGCTTTGAGCGCCCCCGTGACGTCGAGCACACCGAGAGCCGCGAAAGAGAGCGCGACGAACCCGAGCGCCGTGCGCAAGATGTTCGCCGCAGGGTGATGCGGGGCCACGTCCTCCATCAAGATGTCGCTCGCGAGGATCGGCGGATTGACCGGTGATGGTGGCGGGTCCGTCGGCGTCTCGGGCAGTGACGTCGTCGACATCGGCGGACGCGAGTCTCGCTCGTCGGGTGTCGGTGCGGAGGCCATCGAATGGCGGCAGCTTACCCCATCTTGCGTCGATGCACAGCTCAGCCCAAGGCAAGAGCGCCGAGCTTGCGGGTGAGTGAGCGGCACCACGCGCGTGTTGCATCGAACTCTGCGGGCCTGCGCTTGAGCGTCGTCTCATCCATGTAGAGCCTCCGCGCGAGCTCCACCTGCACCGCGTGCGTGGACTCGCGCGGCGTACCGTAGTGTCGGGTCGCGAACCCTCCGCGGTAGGGATCGTCATGTTTGACGCTGAGCTTCGCGAGGCGTGCGTGCGCGTCCACGGCGTCGATCACCACCGCCGCCGCGGTGGTTCGGCCTTGGGTCCCAGGCACGACGTCCGCGCGCACGTTCCCTGCGTCGCCGTGGGCCGTCCTCCCCGCGGACGGCATCGAGTGCGCGGCGAGCAAGATCGCGAACCCGAACTTCTCGCGCTTTCGTGCGAGGATCTCCACGATTCGCGCATGGTACGGGCGATACACGTGGTCGAGCCGCGCGGAGAGCTCCGCGCCCGTGAGCGGCGCACGCAGGCACGGCTCGGCATCCGTCGAGAGGCGCCAAATCAGGCCGCGCGGCGCCTTCGGATGGGGTCGCCCACCGACGACCGACTCACTGTCGATGTCCACCTCTCCTCGATTGAGATCGACGACGTACCGCGACACGTGACTGACGATCAGCGTGGCGCCCTCCGTCGGAGCGTCTTGGTAGAGCCCGTCGACGTAGAGATCCGCGTCGCGCGCGATGGACCGCGCAGTCGCGAGCAGGCTGCCAGACAGCTCCGCGGGGACGTCGAGTCCCGCGTGCGGCACCTCGACCAGCAGCGGTGTCTCTCGCGAGGGCTCTGGCTCGTGAACGGAGAATGTCTCGCGCACGTCATGACGCTAGCACGGAGCGACAGTCTTCACGCGCGTGGGTGTGACTTCGCGTGCGCCGCACGAACGTGGTCCGCCGCGACGTGGGTGTAGACCTCGGTAGTCCCAAGGTCCGCGTGGCCGAGCATCGCCTGCACGGCGCGCAGATCGGCGCCCCCTTGGAGGAGGTGCGTCGCGAACGAGTGGCGCAACTTGTGCGGGGAGACCGGGGTCATGATGCCGGCCGCCCGCGCGTAGCGCTTGATGATTTTCCAGAACCCTTGACGCGTCAAAGGTCGCGCGCTCGGCGACAAAAACAGCGCGTTGCACTCCCGGCCCCGCAGCACGAGCGGCCTCACGTCGCGCAAGTACTGCGACAGAGCGAGGAGCGCGACCTCACCGACCGGCACGAGCCGCCGCTTGCTCCCTTTGCCGAACGCCGAGACGAGCCCGCGCTCCGTGTCCAGGTCCGGGACGCGCAGCCCGACGAGCTCCGAGACACGCAGCCCAGACGCGTACATCAACTGCATCATCGCGGCGTCTCGCGCCCCACGGTGGGTCTTCGGATCGGGTGCCGCGAGGAGGCGCTCGATCTCTTGAAACGAAAGCACGCGGGGCAGGCGTTTTTGTAAGCGGGGCCGATCGACGAGCGCAGTCGGGTCGCGAAGCATGAGCCGCTCACGCTTGCAAAACTTGAAAAAGCCACGGAGCGCGGAGAGGTGGCGTGCGCTCGACCGTGCGCCGATTCCGCGTTCGAGGTTCGCCATCAGCAGCGAGGTGATCTCGTCGGTGCCCAGGGATTCAAGGGGCCTATCAACGCCTACGTGCGACAAAAGCATGCCCAGGTCGTGCGCGTACGCTTCGAGCGAATTCTTCGCGAGCGCGCGCTCCACCCGTAGGTGATCGAGGAAAGCGTCGATGGCGGAGTCCAGCTGCACGACTCCGTAACGGTATCACTCTGGCGTGGGCAGGTAAAAATCCGCGGCCGCTTTCATTCGCTTCAAAAGATCGGTTGGATCGTCTTCGCGCATCAGCGCCTCGCCGATGAGGGCGGCGTGCGCCCGCGCCCTTGCGAGCTCGGCGACGTCCTCGGGGCGCCGCAGACCCGAGAGGTGAACCGCGATGACCTCGTCGGGGATCGACGCACGCACGCGGGCCGCACGCACCGCATCCATCTGCAGCGTGTCGAGGTCCCGCGCGTTCACGCCCACCATCCTCGCCCCCGCGTCGAGCGCGACGCGCAGCTCGTCCTCGTTCGCCACCTCCACGAGCGGCTCGAGGTCCCTCTTCAAGGCCTCTTCGACGAGCATCCGGACCCTCTCGGGCGCAAGGCGCACGATCACCAACGCCGCGTCCGCGCCGTTCGCGCGCGCGTGATCGAGCTGCGCCGGCTCGAGGATGAACTCCTTGGCCAACAGAGGCGTCGACGAACCGGCCGTGTCGAGGGCGCGCCTCGCCTCCGCGAGGTCGTCCCAAGAGCCTCCGAAGAAGGGCGCGTCGCAGAGCACGCTGACCATCGCCGCGCCGCCTCGGGCGTAGACGCAGGCGCGCTCACCGACCGAGAGCGCCGTCGAGAGGAGCCCGGCCGAGGGGCTGCGCTTCTTGATCTCGAGGATCAGCGCCAGCGCGCTTTTCGTTCGAAGAGAAGCTCGAACGTCCACGGCAAAGCGTCGTGGCGCTGTCGTCTTGGGTGGCCCGAGGCTCGCGATCTCCGCGCGTTTGCTCGCGAGGATCTTGTCCAATACGCCGCTCACGGACGAGCCTTGCCGTTCGCGAGTGCGCGCCACTTTTCCAAAGTACGGGCCGCTGCCCCTGTTTTGATGGACTCGCGTGCCATCTCGGCGGCGGCTCTCGGGGTGTCGCCAGCGCCGGCGATGTAGAGCGCTGCTCCCGCGTTGAGGAAGATCGCGTCCGTGGCGACGTGGGGTCTTCCTTCAATCACGTCGATGATCGCACGCGCGTTGGTGTCTGCGTCTCCTCCGGCGAGCACCGACAAATCGCTTCGAGCGAAGCCGAATTCTTCTGGAGAGACGACGCGCTCCGTCACGACTTCGCCGACCACTTCGCTCACGAGCGTCTCCGCCGCCGGGCTCAGCTCGTCCAAGCCGTCGGCGCTCCGCACGACCCAAGCGCGCACGCATCCGAGCTTGGCGAGCACGCGCGCAAGCACGGGCCGGAGCGCGTCATCGTAGACGCCGATCAGCTGGTGGGTCGCTCGTCCGGGGTTGCAGACAGGGCCAAGCGCGTTGAAGATCGTCCGCACGCCGAGCTCCCGTCGCGCCTGCGCGGCATGCTTGAGCGCAGGGTGGTGCGCGGGAGCGAACAAGAACGCGATGCGTGCTTCGCTCAGGATTTCAGCCTGTCGCGCCACATCAATCTCCAGCGGTATCCCGAGCGCGACCACGACGTCTGCGCTGCCTGAGCGGCTGGAGATCGACCGGTTGCCGTGTTTGGCGACGTGCACGCCGCACGCCGCGACGATGATCGCTGCCGCGGTGGAGACATTGAGCGTGCCTGCGCCGTCTCCACCGGTGCCACACGTGTCGATCACGGTGCCCGTCAGCCCGTGCTCCACGGGGGTCATGGCGCTCCGCAGGGCCCGCGCGGCTTCGGTGATCTCGTCGGCGCTCTCCCCGCGTGCGCGGAGCACCGCGGCGAAGGCTCCGACCTGCACGGGGGTCCACCGCCCGCTCAAAATCTCTTCGAACGAATCGCGCACGAGGTCTGGCTCGGAGGAGCGCGACGCGAGAAGCCTACCCAGCGTCTCGTTGAACGCGAGGGTCACAGCCCGGCCACCCAGTTGCTGACGAGCTGCTTGCCGTGGGTCGTGAGAATGCTCTCGGGGTGAAACTGCACACCCACGACGTCGAGGGTCTCGTGCCGCAGTGCCATGATCTCGCCCTCTGCCGTCCACGCCGTGATTTTGAGGCATTTCGGCAGTGTGTCGCGTGCAACGACCAGCGAGTGATAGCGGGTCGCATCGAAAGGGGAGGGGAGCCCGTCGAAGATACCCTGCCCGTCGTGCAGGATGGGGGAAGTCTTGCCATGCATCAGTCGGTCAGCGCGCACCACATCGCCGCCGAACGCGGCGCCGATCGCCTGATGACCGAGGCACACGCCGAAGATAGGAACGCGGCCAGAAAGATTTTGAATGGAGTCCACTGAAACGCCCGCTTCGCGCGGCGTGCAGGGTCCCGGCGAAATCAGCAGGCCGTCGGGGCGGTGAGCCTCGATGCCGGCGACGTCGATGCGATCGTTCAACACGACCGTGACGTCGGCGCCGAGCTCGCCGAGGTATTGCACGAGGTTGAACGTGAACGAGTCGTAGTTGTCGATGACCAATACGGAAGGCATCTACCCACCCTTGGCTGCGCGGATCTCGTTCGCGAGATCGAGCGCGCGCTTCTCTTGCTCGACCTGCTTTTGCAGCACGTCGAGGCGGGCTTCAAAGTCTCCCGACCGCAGCGCCGCTGCGTAGCGCGGGACCTCCGCCTTGCGATCACCGATGAGTTTCACCAAGCGATCCTTGTGCTCTTTGCCCCACGCGGTCTTCGCTTCAAGCGCTTCCGCTCGGGCGAGGGCGACGGTGGCAGCGCCCTGCGCCTTGTCGTCGAGGAGCGCGGCGGCGGCAGTGTCGCTGCCTTTCGACGAGAGATCGTCGGCCTGCTTGAGGAGTCGATCGAGAGCGTCGTCCGCCTCGAGCGCCGAGGCGAGTGAGTCCGCGTCGCGTCTCTTCTCATCGTCGGCGCTGACCTTCGGCGCCGTTTCGTCTTTGTCGTGGCAAGCGACGAATCCGGCTGAAATCAGCCCGGCGAGCGTACCTGCGCGTGCCAACGCGCGAGCTGCGACAAGTACGCGCGATCCAGCAGCTCGGTGCCCATGAACTTGAGCGCCTCGAACTTGCCGTCTCGTCTCACGCGCTTGGCCCATAACCAAATCCGATTCGCCATGCCCGGGACACCGAGCTCGACGGAGAAGGAGTCTACGTCAACGTTGGGCTCGAGCGTGGTGCGGATCCGCATTCCGTCGGCAGAGATGTCGACGAGCTCGGCGACGTAGGGGAACCCCTCGATGTATTTGTTGAGCCAGATCGGCGTGGCGATCATGGCGCGCGACTGTTCACGGCGGTTGAGAGCGACGTCATCCATGAAGACCTCCGAAGGATTCAGAGTGTAGGTGTGTGTGCGTAGCGCGACAAGTTTTCGGAGAGGCGCGCAGGTATTCGCGGTCGCGAGGCTCATCGCGTTGACATGGAAGGTGCGAGGTAACTATCGTCTCGCCGAACCACGCGCGAACGTGCGGCAGAAATCAGCTGGCGCCCAACGCGCAGTACCCGAACGTAGTCGGATGATGAGGAAGCTCGGATGGCCGAAGAGAAGAAGCCGAAGATCGATCTAAAGGCACGCCTCGGAAAAAAGGATGCTGGAGCCACGCCCGCACCCTTGGGTGGACTGCCGCCGCCCGAAGCGGCTGCAATGACTCCCTTCGCGCCTAGCGTAGGTCTGCCGGTGCCTCCGGGCATCAAGGTCGGAGCCGATCCGTCGAACCCGCTCGCTGCGGCCATGGCGTCCAAGCCAGAGCTCGTGCGGTCCATGCCGCCTCCGCAGCCTCAGCGTATCGAAATCGACGATATGGTGGTGCAAGAGGCCGTGAAGAAGTCGCGAAACCGCGGCTTCGTCGTCGCGCTGATCGCATCGTTGATCTTCGCTGGCGTCGGCTACGTCGGCGGAGGCGCCTCTCAACAGAGCCAAGATCGCCAGCAGTCGCACCTCGACGCGCAAGACATCAAGGCGGACATCGAGAAGTCAAAGACCCAGCTCGACGCGATCGCCAAGAAGATCCAAGAGGGCAAGGGCATGCTCACGGCGAAGGAAGCGAAAGATCGCAAATTCCCGGACAAACTCGACACAGACCTCGGCGGCCTCATCGTCGACTTCGACGGCTCGAAGCTCGCGGGCAGGCGCTTCAAGGGGATGCCGCAAGACGTCTCCAAGGATCTGTTCACCTTCGTGGCGGGCGTCGCGGCGCTGAACGATCACAAGACCGCGCTCAAGAACCTGCTCACGAAGCTCAAGAAGCCGCTCACGGAACAGCTCACTGCGAGCCAGGCGGGTACGCACTCAATCGGGCAAATCGTGCTGCTCGGAGGGCCGTCCGGAAAAGACGGCGCCGGAAACTACGTCGCCAACATCGCGCCTTTGAACCCGCCGATCTCGTTCAACGGAGACTGGCCCACGATCAAGGACGACTACAAGGCGACGTTCCAAGGCGCCAACGTCGGAGTGCCCAAGTACAAGAGCGGGAGCCTCGATCAACCCGCGGCAGTGTACGTCTCGCCCACGAGCTTCGACGCCGTGTGTCCCGCGGATACGAAATCGCAGGCCGCACAGCTCGGTTTCAAGCTGAACGACATGCTCACCGAGATCAACGGCGAAGGCCCCGCGCCGGAGGGGACCGTCGCCGAGGACAAGAAGCCCGGCCTCAAGGAGCTCGCGGAGCGCCTCACCAAGGGTCTCGAGAAGATCTGATCGCGGAGCTACGCACGACCCCACACGAGGTCCAACTTCGTGTGAGGGTCGAGGCACGCACCGAGCGCGACATAGCCGCGCGCGAGAAGTGCAGCTGAGCGCGCGGCGCGTGACGCAGTCTTCGTCGTGGTGAAGAGCGCGCGCAAGCCGCCGCTCGTCGCAGCAGGTAACAACACGACCAGAGTGTTCGCCGTCAAAGTCTCTGGCGCGGGAAGCTCTGCGGCGATCGCGTCGAGCTCAGACGCACTCGGCGCGATCACGAGGTCCGTCGCGTCGGTCGTGAAGGCGAGTCCGAAAGGTGCGGCGCGCGAGCCTTGCACACCCACGTACCTGAGCGTCGCGGGCAATGGAGACGGGAGTCTCATGCCGCAGGCCAAACGATCTCGACCTTCACCACGCGTGTCTCGTCGGCCTCGCGCACGATGAAGGTGATGCCATCGAGCTCCAAGGTCGCGCCGACCTCGGGGACCCTGCCGGCGCGGTGCACGAGCAGTCCGCCGAGTGACTCGAAGTCTCCGTCTGCGGGGATCTCTCGCTTCAAGTGCGCCGAGAGATCCGCGAGCGACACGGACGCGTCGGCGAGCACACGACCCTCGGGCGTCTCCTCGATCTGCGCTTCGGTGTCGTGCTCGTCGCGGATGTCACCGACGATCTCCTCGAGGATGTCCTCGAGCGTGATGATGCCGCTCGTGCCGCCGAACTCGTCGGTCACGACCGCCATGTGGAGGTGTTTGGCGCGCATTTCACGCAGGATCGGCGCGACGAGCTGGGTCTCGGTGACGAACAGCACGCCGGTGCGCATGATGCTCTCGAGCTTCTGTTCGATGCGCTTCTCACGCACCACGCGAAAGATGTCCTTCGCGTACAAGAGGCCGATGATTTGATCGATCGAGCCTTGGTAGACGGGGTATCGCGAATGCCCCTCCGCGGCGACGATGTCGAGCGCGTTGTCGATCGAGGTGCCCGCGTCGATGGTGCAGATCTTCCGTCGTGGGACCATGACCTCGCGGGCGAGAGTGGTGCCGAGGTCGAGCGCGTTGCGGATGATCTCGGCAGGCTCTCCACCGATGGAGCCTGCTTGCACGCCTTGGTTCACCATCCACTCGACCTCGGTCTCCGTGATGCGCTGGCTCCGCGCGGGCTCGTCCGGCACGCGCCGCAGCACGATACGCCCGAGCGCGGCGAGGGGTGCGGCAAGCGGAATGACGACCCACTCGATGAGCCGCAGCACGCGCAAAGCGAGAGCCCCGGTGGTCTCGGGTCGACCGCGCGCGACCGCCCCCGTGATCTCCGCGAACGCCCCGTACGTCAGCACCGCACCCAATACGGCGACCAAGAGGCCGATCGAAGCGAGGCCGAGACCGCGCGCCGCATCTGCGTAGAGGGCCGATGCGATGGCGATCGCGATGACGCGACACACGAGCCAACGAGACACGATTTGCTGTCGGTCGGCGAGGTAGCGCTCGAAGGTCGGATCTTCTGACAGCGACTGGAGGCGTGCCTCCGGGAGAGCCTGCAACGCGAC
>JAYVYD010000489.1:0-14463 GCA_043784605.1 Myxococcales bacterium
TTGGGGGTTGGGGGTTGGGGGTTGGGGGTTGGGGGTGGGGGTTGGGTTAGTCCATCCAGCCTACGACTGAGGATTCGTTTTCTCTCACTCGCACTAGGACGCTTGCTTGGTCGCGATCGCTCCAGGCGACTACGAAGCTCTCGATTGGGCGGGCTTTGGGGCTCCACCAGAGCGCTAGCTCCGATCGGAGGACGGGATTTTGCGACTTGACCTTCACGCCGTGAGGGAGCGTCGTCAGACGTAGCGGCTCTTCGTCCTTCGAGTAGAAGCGCGGTTTGTCTTTCGGCCGCTTCGTCCCGTACGAGAGCAGCGTGGTGCGCTCTTTCTGGACCCACGAGTCCGTGACGACGAGCGTGCCCACACGCGTGGGACCGATCTCTTGCGCGAGCTCGGCGCACAGTCGCGGCAACGCGCGATCGGCCTTCGCCTCGGGGACGAACATGTGCAGGTTGTCGCGCGTCCGCCGTGCGAGCTCGTTCACCTCGATGGCCACCTCCACGATGGGCGCTCGCACGAGCGCTTGATGACCCAGCGCGTCCACGCGAGTGCGCACGATCGAGAAGAGGTCCGCGGCGCGAGCTAGCGGTGAGGGCAGCGACATCTTCACGAGGCAACGACGATCCGTTGACGGGTCAACCATAGCCCTGTCGTAGGTGAGCGTGAGCGTCATGAGGAGAGCGCCCTCTCCCCTGCCCTCGAGCCGTGCGCCGAGTCGATCGCAGAGCGTCTTGGCGACGAACAAAACCTGATCGGTGCGCTCGATTCCGTACTCGAGGCTCGCGCTCTCTTTCGGAAGCTCCTCGGGCACGCATGGTCGTAACGGCGCGCGATCGTCTCCCGCGACGAGCGCCATCACGTCGCTCGCGTGCGAGCCCAAGCGCGACCCGAGCGAGTCTCTCGGCAGCGTCGCCAGATCGCCGATCCGGCGTAAACCAAGGCTCTGCAGCCACTGTGCGGTGTCGACCTCGATCGGCAATGCGGTCGTCGGGAGCTTGCCCATGGCCGCGGCGCCTTTGCCGCGCGGGATGACGAGCGGCTTGTCGCCTTTGGGTGCGAAGCGCGCGACGGCGGCGGCGACGCGAGGCCCGTCTGCGATCGCGACGCGACACGCATGCCCCATCGCGCGGACGCACGAGCCGATCTTTTCGATCATCACGCGCTCGCCTTCGATCTCCGTCGGGCCGTGCAGGTGTGCGCAACCGGTCACGTCGATCCACACGATCTCTTCGTCGTTCCACTTCGCATCGAGAGAGACGGCGGTGGTCGCGCCGAACGCGATGCATGCCTCGGCGAGCGCCGCGAACGTTCGTCGAACTTGGCTCGCGCGGACCACGCGCACGCGCAGGTCGCTGACCTTGGCCTTGGCCTGCGCGACGGTCATCGCGCCTCTAACGCCCAAATCGTAGGCTTCTTGCGAGATCGCGGTGATGCGTGTGTTGCCCAGGATCGAGGACTCGTCCCGATCGTCTTGGTGCACGAGGACCACCGCGAGCGCCTCTTGCCGGACCTCCGGGCTCGCCATGCGAGCTACGTCGACCAAGATGGAATGCAAAGCCACAGCCGCGACGCGACGCATGATGAGTCAATTATTTGCGGCGCGTGGGCGCGAAGACAATGGGACGCGCGCCTTGGCGAGGTTGAGGCGGCCGTGACGTTCTTTGGCGACGTGTACCAACAGCTCGCTGGGCGTGCGATCGATCTCGAGGCGGAGAGCGACGGGCCAAGGCATCGATTTGCGCGCGGTCGAGTCCGTCAGCAAGACGATGCGCGCGCCGTGCTGCTCTGCCATGAGCGCGAGCTTACGGACGAACACCTCGGGGGCCATCGATCGCCGATCGCCCTTGATGTCAGACATACCCTGCAGCACGAACGCATCGATGACGATCACGTCGAACGCGCCGCTCGCGGCGACGCGCACGGACACACGCATGGTGTCCTTCGCGAGAGGGCGCACGACGAGCAGTCGCGAGAGGTCTACGCCGGACGCGACGAGACCCGGCGCGTGGAGCGCGTCGCCCACCTCGATCCACGCGCACCACGCCTTGGGATCGCGCGTGTGCGAGGCGCGTATCGCCGCGAGCGCGAGAGCGTTCGTCCCAAGCGCGCGCTCCGAGGAGAGCTCCGTCACGCCGAGCGGAAGACCGCCGTCTGGCAACACCGCGTCGAGCTCGGGCCACGCGAGCGTGAGCGCTGTGGACGTGTGCGGCCGATGATCCTCGAGCACGCGCATGCGCTGAGAGAGCTCGACCAAGGAGAGTGCAGCGCGACTCATACTGAACATATTACCAGTAGTGACCCCGTCACGCAAACGAACCAGGCGCTCACGCCAAAAGAGACTATGAAACCGCCATGCGCTTAGCCATTTCACTCTCGTTGGCTGCTCTCGTGGGTTGCTCTTCCAGCCCATCGACCTCCACTTCAACCGACCAAGACGCGAGCGCGAACGACTCGAGCGTAGGCAAAGAAGGCGGTTTTGCGCCCGAGGGTGGTGGTCCGTTGCCAGATGCTGCTGGCGGCGACTCGCTCGTGTCGTCTTTCGCCTTCATGGGTTGCAACCGCATCAAGAAGGCAGACTGGGACCCCGTCGCCGATCCTGCGTCTGCGAACATGGGGCAGCTGCAACAGACCTTCATCGACGTCGCGGCGCTCGGGGACGTCCCCAAGTACTTCTTCTTCGTCGGCGACATGGTCCTCGGCCTGACGGATTCGACGATGCTGAGTGGCCAGCTCGATGCGTGGGCAAAGGTCTACGCCGCGAGTCCCATCGCATCGAAGCTCACGCTCGTTCCTGCGCCGGGCAACCACGAGATGCTGACGAAGGCGACCAAGGTGGAGACCTCGAACGTCGGCTCCGACGCAGTCTGGGTGAAGTGGACGGCGGCGAACGGCTTCGACCAAAAGGCTGGAAATGGGCCCGTCAACGGCGGCGCGAACCAAGACGCTCTGCAAGACGATCAGAGCCGCATCTCGTACTCCTTCGACGACGGCGACACTCACTATGTCGTGCTCAACACCGACACTTGGACGACGACGCCCGACTCGACGACGGGCTCCACGCAGATCGGTTGGGTCGCGCTGAAGTGGCTGACGGCAGACCTGCAGGCCGCCGAGGCCAACGGGAAGATCGCGCGAACGTACATCTTCGGTCACAAGCCGCTCGTGCCGCCCGCGGGCGTGACCGGCGCAGACGCGACCATCAACACGGCCCTCGTCCCCGCGATGGAGACGCTCCTCGATACGAGCGCGAAGGTAAAGGGGTACTTCTGCGCGCACGCACATCTTTGGGACGATCAGAAGTTGTCCGGCAAACGCGGCGTACACCAGATCATCGCCGGTAACGCAGGCAGCCCGCTCGAGACCGCGTGGGCGACGCCCTCTTACGGCTTTACCGTGGTGCGCACGTACGCGAGCGGGAAGGTCGGAGTCGTCGGCTACCGGCGGCCCGTGCCGACTCCGTACTATGCGTCGACGACAATCGCGGCGACGAAGACGGCCGAGCTGGTCATCGCGCCGTGACCGCGGTTCGCGGCGTGCTAAGCCTCGCTTGATGGCTCTCGAACGACTGCGCGAAATCCTACGCGAGATGGGCTCCGTGCTCGTTTGCTATTCGGGCGGAGTCGATAGCGCGTTCGTCCTCGCGGTCGCGCACGAGGTGCTCGGCGAGCGCGCGATCGGCATGACCGCGGTGAGCCCGAGCCTCGCGGCGTTCGAGAAAGTCGCCGCGATCGAGATCGCCAAGCAGATCGGCGCGCGCCACGAGCTCGTCGAATCGAACGAGCTCGACGACCCCAGCTACCGGGCGAACAATCCCGACCGTTGCTTTCACTGCAAGACCGAGCTGTACACGGTGGCAGCACGAAAACAGGCCGATTGGGGCCTTGCGCACGTCGTCAACGGCACCAACACCGATGACCTCGGCGACTATCGCCCGGGCCTGGAAGCCGCCAAGAACGCCGGCGCGCGCAGCCCGCTGCTCGAGGCAGGATTCGACAAAGCGATGGTGCGCAAGGCCGCCGCGGAGCTCGGCCTCGCGGTCTGGGACAAGCCCGCGAGCGCGTGCCTCTCCTCGCGGATCCCGTTCGGCACACAGGTCACGCGCGAACGACTCGCGCAGATCGCCGCGCTCGAAGCGCGACTGCGTTCGATGGGGCTTCGCCAAGTTCGCGTGCGCTGGCACGAGGTCGGACAGAGCGCGCTCGCACGCGTCGAGGTCGAGAAGGCCGAGATGGCGAGTGCCTTCGAGCGCGCCCAAGAGATCGTCGCCGCGGGCAAGGACGCCGGCTTCACGTACGTCACGTTGGATCTCGCAGGTTACCGCATGGGCAGTCACAACGAAGTGCTCGTGGGTCGAAGCCTCCGCGTCGTCTGATGCGCAGTGCGAATCGCGCTACTCGCTGATTGTGGCTGATTTTAGCCGCTGAACGCTTGCCGCACCGTCGAAAATCTGGCACCTAACGGGCTACCGATGACTGCCGTCCGAACCAAGGCTTCGCTCGATCCTGCGGTACCTACAAGGTCCGAAAAAGAGCTCATCGACGCGTCGCGCGCCTTCGTGCCCGAGCACAAGTTGAAGAGCTGGTGGGCGTTGTTGAGCACGCTCGCGCTCGTCGCCGGTGCGGTCTCGTTCGCGGCGATCACTCCTCACGACACGCTCGGCTGGGTCCTCCGCGGCTTCGCCAGCGTCATCGGCGGACTGCTCGTCGTGCGCACCTTCATCCTCTATCACGACTACTTGCACGCGGCGCTCTTGCGCAACTCGTCGGTCGCGCGCGCGATCTTCTGGGTCTACGGCATGCTCATCATGACGCCGCCGAAGGTCTGGAAAGAGACGCACAACTATCACCACGCGAACACGGCGAAGATCGTGGGCTCGCACGTCGGGTCGTACATGATGGTGACCACCGCGATGTGGGCCAAAATGAAGCCGAACGAGCGCTTCATGTACAAAGTCGTTCGTCACCCGCTCACTGTGTTGCTCGCGTACTTCACGCTCTTCATGTTCGGCATGGGTGTCTCGCCGTTCTTGCGTGCGCCGAAGAAGCACTGGGCGTGCGGCGTTGGCGTGCTCTTCAACTGGACGCTCAGCGCGTTCATCATCTGGAAGTTCGGCGCGGCTACTTGGGTGTTCGCGATGTTCCTCCCGCTCGCCATCTCGATGGCCGCGGGCGGGTACCTCTTTTACGCGCAGCACAACTTCCCCGAGATCCACGTGCAGCCCCGAGAGACGTGGAACTACACGCGCGCGGCGCTCGAGTCCTCGAGCTACATGGAGATGGGTCCGCTGATGCGCTTCTTCTGCGGCAACATCGGCTACCACCACGTGCACCACCTCAACTCGATGATCCCGTTCTATCGCCTGCCCGAGGCGATGGCGGCGATTCCCGAGCTTCAGCACCCGCCGAAGACGAGCCTCCTGCCCGGCGAGATCATCGCGTGTTTCCGGCTGAAACTGTGGGACGCCGACCAGAAAAAGATGGTCGGCTTTCCGTCTCAGTCGTAGCGAAGGTCGGCTTCTGCGATCCAGAAGTTCTTGTTGGAGGCAGGCTCGAACTCACGGCTGACGAAGTGCACGGCGACCCACGCCTCACCTTTGAGCATGACGCTCTGAGAGATGTCGACGCGCGCGTCGCGCTCGATCCAGCCCGTCGACGGTGCGGCGGCGGATACGCCGATGCGTAGAGGTGTTTCGCGGATCACCGTGCCGATGCGGGACGAGCCAGAGCCGCAGCTCGAGGTTCCTGTTTCTGTCAAGCCTATGCCCGAGAGCCGCCCGATGCCGCGATCAACAACGACCTCTCGCTTCCGGATCCATGCGTCGAACGCCAGCGCACCCGTGCTCGAGACGACGCGCGCGAACCCGCCACGCTGCTCGACCTTCGTCGCGTTGAGGTAGTCCGTGCCGAGCATCATCAGCTGTTTACCGTTCGGCGCGTCGTACAGATGCGCGGTCTGCGCGAGGAGGATCTCGTCGCCTGCAGTGGTCGCGTCGGCTTCCGGTTCGAGCGCGTCTTGCTGATAGACGACGTCCGCGCACAGCGCGCGCGCGAGGACGCTCTTGGGCGCGAGTGCCTCCGTTGGTGATGACACGACGAGCGCGCCGTCATCGATGCCGGTGAGCTCCACCACACGACCTGCGCGCACCCAGATGTGATCGGTGGCGACGACCGCGCGGTGAGTGAGCTGAAAGCTGCGACCGGCGAGCTCTGCGTAGCCGTCCAATCTGAGGAGCGACTGGCCTCCGAACAGCGCCATCACGCGCCCGCGGGTGCCCGCGCGCGGAAAGTCGTGCCACGCGACGTGGACCGGCTCGCGTTGCAGGACGATCAGCGCAGGGTCGACGTCCGTGCGTGAGGTGAACACGCGGAACGGCTTCGTCCCCTCGCCCGAAGTCTCGCCGGTGCCCCTGACCACGCAGCCGCTCAAACCCGACGATTGCGTCGCGTACGACATCGGCGGCGCGGCGACTTGGACTGTCGATCTCACCTCGAGCGAGCGCGGTGCGGCCGTTTGGGTTTGAAGAGGGCCCGCGCACGCGACGCAGAGCGACAAGACGAGGGCCGCGCGCACGGACCGTGAGACAGCGGTGTCGCGCGAAGGTTCCCGCTTCAGGGGTGCTGCAAGTGCCAGAGGGACGCCGAGCCTTGCACGATGGTCATGCGAAACGTGGAGTTCGGGTGACTGAGCAAGAACGCGACGTACACCTGCCCGCTCGCGCGCTCGAGGCGATCGAAGAACTTCAGCAGCGTGAGTCCGCCGCGCTCGCTCCACTGGAACGCCGGCCTTCTAGCGCGCCCTGTGTCGAGCACGTCGATGACGCCGTAGTTGTCGGCAGCGACCTCGTTCGGCTGATTGAGCAGCGGGATGATCCCGGTCGCGAGCCTGCCGAGCGCAGCCGGCGAAGGTCCCTGCGATTGCCCGACCGCGCATCCCGTGTGCCCTAGGTAGTGGTGCGCGAGCTCATGACCGAATGTGAAGGCGATCACGTCGTCCCAGATCTCGTGGGCGCGCGAGAGGCGCTGCGGGATGAGCGTGTATTGTACAGGTATGATCCCGGGCGGGAGCGCGGGTCCGATCTTGTCGTCTGGGTTGAGCATGCGCGGGATGACGACCTGCAGGTACGCTTCGTACGTCTGCGTGCCGTAGAGTTCGTCGGTCGCTCGCGTCTGCGCGATCGCGTCGACCGCCTCCAGCAGCCCCTCGGTGCCCGCCATGAATGCGCTGCCAGAGTCGTCGCAGCCCGCGAACGCGTTGACCTCGGTGACGTCCGGATCGAACACCATCGGGATGCCGCGTATGCGCGCCGCGTAGTTGGGATCGAGATGCGAGATCAGCTCCGCGAGGATCGCGCGCGCCTCCGCTTGCCACATCGGCGCTCCGAAGAGTGGCGCGAGCTGCGGCGGCGTGACGGGCTGATTCTGCGGCGGCTTCTGCGGCGCCGTTGGATACGGCTGCTGGGGCTGAGTCGGATAGGGCTGCGGCTGGTTCGGATACTGCTGCGGCGGATACCCGTAGGGAGGTGGCTGTCCGTAGCCCTGTTGCGGAGGTGGGTTAGCCGGTGGCGGCGACGGACACGCCGTCAACGCGATCGCGACCAAAGCAAGCCAACGCACGAGACCGGTATACGTCAGGTCAGGCCAGCGCGCGAGAGGTCTTGCGTTGGGCCTCGCGCAGCGCGATCGAGAGCGCACGTGCGTCGTTGAAGCGATCGTCGGGTTTTGGCGACATTGCCCGCAAAATCACGGGCTGCATGCTCGCCGGGATCCGGAGCGCGATACCGACAGGGACACCTTCGACGGGTGTGCCCGAGGACAACCAGAGCCCGCTCGGCGTTGGCGGCGGAGGCTCGCCCGCAAGGCACTCGAAGAGCGTCGCGCCGAGCGCGAACAAATCCGAGCGAGCGTCGATGACGCCTCCCGTTTCCTGTTCTGGAGACATGTAACCCGGCGTCCCGACGGGGGCCCCGATTCCGGTGATGCGCGTCTCTTCCCACTCGACGCGCGCGATGCCGAAGTCGATGAGCTTCACGCGCTCGACGCCGTCCGCGCCTCGCGCGAAAAAGAGGTTGGACGGTTTGATGTCTCGATGCACGACCCCCGCCGCGTGCACGGCGACGAGAGCGTCGGAGATTTGGATCGCCATCGCGAACGCCTCCACCTCACTGAGAGTCTTGCAGCGCTTCAACCGCGTGGAGAGCGTCTCGCCGTGGAGAAGCTCCATGACCAGGTACGAGGTGCCGTCGGGCAAGTGTCCCTGATCGATCATCTCGACCACGTTCGGGTGCCAAGAGAGACCGAGCGCCTCCGCCTCGCGCCGCAGCCGATCCGAGGCGATCGCGTCGTGCGCAGAGGCCGCACGGAGAAGCTTCACGGCAACGGGGAAGCCGTCAGACAGCCGGCGCGCCGCGTAGATGACACCGCTCGCGCCCGAGCCGAGCCGCTGCATCATGCGGTATCGGCCGGCCACGACGGTGCCGTCGACCGAGCTCGATGCGGCGCGCTCACGAGCCTCTTTGATCGTCAGGCTTCGCTCGAGCGCATGCACGCGGACGCGCTGTGCGTGCAGTTCCGTGCGCCGGCTCAGCTCGCGCGAGTACGTGATGCCGAACGTGAATCCACCGAGCGCGCCGACGATCGCGGCACCGAGCGTCGGCCCTAGACCGAGATGCGCGAAGGCTGCGCACGCTCCAAGCGCGGCGCCGATGGTCCCCGTGATCGTCGCGAGTCGTGCGGGGCGCGCACGAACCCATCGTGCCTCGTACTCTTGTGAGACGAGCGAAGACTCGGTCGCCGTGGCGGCCCTGGCCGTGACGCGTGCGGGCCCGAAACCGAACAGCGCCGGCACCGCACGAATCTCTGCCGCGCGCATCAGCGCGAGCAGACCGTCTTGCTCGAGAGAGGGATCATGCAGCACGTGCACGCGACCTCGCCAGTAGCCGCGATCGACGACGAGCGTCTCCCACTTGGTGGTGCGCCCGTACTCGCTCTCGGACGAATCCAAACGCGAGAACGCCTGCGCAGGCGAGGTGGTGCCGCGCATCACGCGCATCCAGAAACCAAGGTTCTCCGGAGCGAGCAGCTCAGGCCAGATCTCGATGATCTCCGCGCGACCGCACTCCTTGCTAAACGCCACCAACGCCTCGTGGAGCGCTGCGACCGAGATGAGCCGTGTCTCGTCTTCGAGCTCGTCGCGCGACGTGCGCAGACCCTTGAGCCACACGTCCGCCGCCGCAGACCCCTTCTTCTCCTCGAGGTGGAGCATGAGCGCCTTGACGAGCGCGCTCGCGACCTGACCCGACGGGAAGCTCGTGCGATGCATGGAGTGGCTCGGACGACTATAAGGCCGCAGGCCATGTCGAACATAGGGGTGAGTCTCCTTGAAATGCGCGCAGCCGCGCTCGCCGACGTTCGTAGCGCGCACAAGCGTGCGTCGCGGCGGGTCCGTGCGGTGATGGGTGACCTCGCAAAGCTCGCCGAAGGACGCGCAATCGCGACGAACGCGGCGTGGCTGGTGGCGGCAGCGTCGAAGGCGAGGCGCGGTTCAACGGTCTTAGAGGGCACGGACTGGTCGACGGGAGAGGCCGTGATCGTCCGCGTCGAGATCGACCCCGCGAAGCCGCCTCGCCTGCAGCTGGATGCGATCTTCCGGGACGCGAAGCGGAGAGCCGGCGGGGAAGCAACGGCTACGACGCGGCTTCGAGAGGCGGAGACGGCGGCGCTCGCGCTCGACGCGGTGATGGTCGAGATCGAGCTCGCCTTGGACGAAGGCGCGATCACGGCGGCAGTCGAACGCGCGCGCCTCGCGAGCCCACGAGACATGCCGCGCCTCGCGACCACGCCGGGTCTTCGGCGTCGCGACGAGCCGCTCCCCCCGCATCGCACGTTCACGACTCGAGCGAACGACCTCGTGTTCGTGGGTCGCGGTGCCGCGCACAATGACGCGCTCACGTTCCAGATCGCGCGACCTCATCACCTGTGGCTTCACGCGCGTGGTGTGCCGGGAGCGCATGTGATCGTCCCACTCGCCAAGAACCGATCGTGCCCTGCCGACCTGCTGATCGACGCGGCCCATCTCGCCGCACACTTCTCCGATGCGCGCGGCGAACCGGTGGTGGAGGTCACGACGGCCCCGAGAAAATGGGTGCGAAAGCCTCGCGGGGCAGCGAAGGGCGCCGTGGTGATCGAGCGAGAGAAGGTCGTGACCCTGCGCCTGGAACCCGAGCGCTTGCAAGACCTCCTCACGCGCGAAGTGCAGCTCGGAAAATGATCAGAACGCGTACTTGTCGACGCTGAGCCCGTCGAGCGCATGGGGATCAAAGCCGCCGCCGGTGCCGCCTTTGCCTTGCGTCAGTGTGTCCCCGACGAGCTTGGGCGCACCCGACGAGTAAGCCACGGCGATTGACGGACCGCCGCCGCCGCTCGCGGGTGCGCTGCCGAGCCCACCGGCCCCGCCGTTTCCGCCTCGCCCGCTGAGCGTGGCGAGAGTCACGCCGTTCCAGTACTTCGGAGCGGCGCCACCGCTTCCGCCGGCCGTCGGCTGACTCGCAGCGCCGCCAACGCCGCCAGCGCCGCCCATGCTCGACTCGATAGTCGAGGCCTCGAACGTCATCGGACTCGAGACCGAGAGGACGCCGAGGCTCGCGCCACCGCCTTGACCCGCCGTCCCCGGCAAGCCTGGGCAACCGCCGGTGCCGCCGCTTCCTCCCGAAGAGCCCCAAATGTCGGCTGTTGTGCCGTAACCAGCCGGACTGTTCTCGAGGCCAGGCATCTGACCCGCGCCGCCGCCACCGCTCTGACCGGGGAAGCCCGCCATGCCTTTCGTGCCGTCCGAAGTGACGTACCCGTTCGCGCTCAGCGTCCCGATAGCGCCGCCGACGCTTCCGTTCATCCCGGATTGTCCGACCACGCCGTCCCCGCCCAACCACGGGCCCGACACGACGCCGCCCTTTGCGACCTGCGAAGACGAGACGTTCGGAGCGCCATCGGCGTTCGGAAAGTATACCGAGAAGCAAGTGCCACCGCAGGCTACGCCGTAGTTGCCACCAGTGCCGCCCGCGCCGCTGGGTGCCGGATCGTGCCCTAACTCGCCCACGCACTTCATGGAACTTCCGGCCACGGTGCTGCGCCACGCCTGGCACAGCCCTTTCTGCTTGAAGGGCACGAGGTTGCAGTCAGTCTCTTCGGCGCCCGCAGTGCCGTTTTTGTTACCACTCTCGGTGAGCTGAATTCCGGTCGAGCCGTCGGCGCCCTTGCCGGCAATGCCCGCGTGGATCTTCGCGTTGACGAAGTGCAGGCCTCCCGAGTTATTGGCAATCAAGCCGATCGAGCTGGCGCCTGGGCCAGTCAGGTCGGGGGAGACAATCTCGAGAGACTCGACGCGAGTCTCGCTGCTGACGTTGTTTGCGGTGGTCGCTGGGCTCTTCGGGGCAACGATGCGCGCGCGATTCGACGTCACCTTCCAAGAGCTAAAGCAATCGAAGTAGCCGTACACATCGACGCCTGCTGCGAAGTCGACGCTCTCGTTGTAGCTCTCCATGCACGCGTAGACACGGCGGCCCGCCTGCTTGCCAGCGGCAATGGCCTTCGTGATCGTCGCGTATGGCTGAGTGCGTGAGCCGTTGCCCGCGGAGTCGCTGCCTTTGGATGCCGAGACGAACACGCCGAACGCTTCGTTGATCACGCAAGCGTCTTGGTCGGGGCGCTTGGTGCCGTCGCACTGAGGCGGCGGCGGCTGCGCGTCGACGACATTGATCGGGGCGTCCATCGCGCCCGTGTCCTCTTTTCCGCCGCCGTTGATCGGGCCCGCGCCGCCGTCTTCCTTGCTCGGCTCGACCTGCGTGAAGCTATCGCCGCAAGCCGCAGTCATACCCAGCGCCAAAACACCAAGACACATGATCGAACGCATCGTCTGTCTCCATGCCGCAAAAGCGGCGAATCGCGGCGACGACTCGTCACCGACAGCCCCCGTCGACCCGGTTTCGAAACAGTTGCGCGAGCCCGTATAGATTAGAAAGGCGGCACCTTTTTTTCGGTCGATGGGCAATGTGATATTCACTCGGCATGGGCCTGGAGGACACGATCGGACGCTGGTTGGGGCGCGTCGAGATCGTGATCGCGGGCCTGGACGATCGGCTGCGCGAGGGTGAGGAGGCGCTGGCTCGAGGTGACGCGATGCGCGCGCGAGCCTCCGCGCACGCGATCCTCGGGCGCATCCCCGGCTCTCCGCACGGACTGGCGTTGCTGGCGGACGCTTGCGCTGCGGCAGGCTTGGACGCCGAGCTAGAGCTGACGCTCGAAGAGCTGAGCCTACGCGCCGGCTCGCAAGCCGAGGTCTGGGTGCGGCTCGGGTATGCGCGACGCGCGACGGGCAGTCCGGACGAGGTGGTGCGCGACGCGTTCGTGCGCGCGCTCGCAGTCGCGGAGGCAGGCTCGGCGCCTCGACGCGCGGCGCTGCTCGCGTTGACGGATCTGGATCTCGCGTTGCTCGACGCGACGCGGGCCGATTTGTGGCTCGATCGCGCCGCCGATGACAAGTCAACTGACGTCGCGCGCCGACGAGCGGAGGCGAGGCTGCTCGCAGGAGACAGCAAGGGCGCGCTCAAGTGGCTCGACAAAGCAGGCGACGACCCGCTGGACGGACGGCTCTCGCTCGTGCGCGGGCGCGTGCTCTCGTTGCTCCACGACGAACGCGCGTTTGCCATGCTGCTGCGTGCCGTCGTCCTTAGCGAGCCTGGCGCAAGTGAGGCGCTCTCGTCTGCGCTCGCGTGGACGCCCTCGAGCGAAGAGACCCGCGGCCGCATCAAGACGGTGATCGAGTCCACGGGTGAGTCTGGGTCGGCGCGGTGGCGTGCGGCCTTCGCGCGTGCCGAGGGGCGGCACGAGGACGCCAAGCGCGCGCTTACGGACGCCGTCGGCGCGGGGTCTGCGGGCGCGGCGCGTGCGCTGCTCGACGTGGGGCTAGAGGACGCCGACGATGCCGCCGTGAGTGCGGCACTCGCGGCGCTCGATGGCAAACTCGACGACGACGAAGTCAAAGACGCGCGCAAGCTCGCGAAGACGGACGAGCTCCCCGCCGCGCTCGACGCCCTGGCGACGATTCGATCTCCTCGCGTCGTCGCGCTCGCCGATCGCAAGCGCCTCGCGCTTCTCGCGACTTGGCTGCCCGCAGGCAAGCCGGCCGCCTGGCAGGAGCTCTTGGCGCGAGTGTACGGGCACGCGCGCACGCTGCACGACCTCGAGGCGACGGCGAGAATCGCCGAGCTGGCGAGCGAGCGCTCCCGGCCGCTGCGAGTGGCGGTCGTTGGCGAGTTCAACGCCGGAAAGAGCACATTCATCAACGCGCTCATCGGGCAAGACGTCGCGCCGACCGGAGTGTTGCCAACCACCGCGACGCTCCACCACCTGCGCTACGCACCCGACCCGATCGCGCGCATATTCCTGCTGCCCGCAGAGGATCCCAACGCGCCTCACGAGCGCATCGTGCCCACCTCCGAGCTGCGTGCGACGCTCAAGACGCTGGATTCCACGCAGGTGGCGCGCGTCGAGATCCTGCTGCCGATAGCGTCGCTCACTCGCGCCGAGATCTTGGATACGCCCGGCTTCAACGCGCCGGACGAGCGCCACACGATCGCGGCGCGGAGCGCGTTCGACGAGGCCGACGTCGCGATATGGCTGCTCGACGCGAATCAGCCGTTGACGCAGACGGAGCGCACGGTGCTGGAGAGCGCCGTGCTTGCGGGGTTGCCCGTTCAGATGCTCATTAACAAAGCCGACCGACTCAAGCCCGAGGACTTACCGAAGGTGATGGCGATGGTGCACGAGTCGATCGCGGAGATCGGACTCCAGTCGTACCGACCCCCGCTCGCGTTCAGCGCGCGCCTCGCGCTCGCAGGCAAGCTCGGGGACGCGTCCGCGCTGGAGCGCTCGGGGTGGTCCGCAGTCGCCGAGCTGCTCGACCGAGAACTCGTCGGCAGGAGCGACGAACTGAAGGAGCGCGCGCTGCGGCGGCGACTCGCAGGAATCGTGGACGCGCTTCGAGACACGGCCGCCGGCGCGGCGAGCGCGGCCGAAGCGCGAGACAACGACCTCGAGATACAGCGCAAGGCGGCAGCCGCAGCCGCAGCCAGGATCGACAGCGACCTCGAAGGCAACACCAAGGAGCTCGCCGCGTCTCTCGCAGCGCAGTTCGCAGAGTGGCGGCGCGACGTAGAGCTCGTCGCCGTGGGCCGAGACGCCGCGGACGCTTCGAAAGACCCCGTGCTCGTCCGTTACGCGATCGATCGCGCGATCTCGCGCCTCGCAGAACCCGCCGCGCGCGCTCTCGAGACCTTGTCTGGCGACGCACGCGTGGAAGCGGCTTCGTTCCTGCCACTCGCGCGAGTCGCCGTGCGAGCGTCTGCCTCGTCTACGGTCGCCGACGGTTGGTTGTCGGCACTCGCGCGCGCTCTTGCCTCGACCGCGATCGACG
>JAYVYD010000490.1:0-11907 GCA_043784605.1 Myxococcales bacterium
GAACGTGAAAGTGTGGGCGTCCCGCTTGGTGTGGGGGTGGCTCTCGCCGAGGACCTCCCACTCACCGCCGACGGGCTCGTAGACCTCCACGTCCACCGCGGTGTCCTTGTGATTGCGAAGGCTGATCTCCCAATCAGACTCGCTCATGTTGCGGACCTCGCGCACCAACCCGAAGTTCTGGTTGTAGACGGTGATGCTCGCGTCCTCGCGCTGCGCCGAGGTGCTCTTCGCCGCTCGAACCGGGGGAGCCCCTCCGCCTGTCTCTTGCGCGAACAGTTGACTCGTCACGCACACGCCCGCGAGGGCCGAAAACAGCCGAAGTCCTACTCGCATCTCAGCACCACTTCACGCGTACACGATAGGTGACCTTGACGTCCTTGCGCGCATCGATGTGCGGCTTGAACGTGAAAGTGTGGGCGTCTCTCTTCGTGTGCGGGTGGCTCTCGCTGAGGATCTCCCAGTCACCGCCGATGGGCTCGTAGACCTCCACGTCCACGGCGGTGTCCTTGTGATTGCGGAGGTTGATCTCCCAATCGGACTCGCTTACGCAGGCCCCAAGCTCCTTCCAATTCATCTGCTTGCGGTCGCCGACCACGTCGAACGCCTCGCCCATCTTGACTCGGACCTTCTCGTCGCGCGGCGTGTGGTCGATCGCGTCCTCTCCGATGAACTGCCTGCTCCCGCTGGAGTCAGCTTTGTAGACGCGCACTGTGCCCTTCGGCAGCGCCATACCCATATGGTTGGACTCTTTGTTCTCGAAGTCCAAGTACACTCCCACCTTCTGATTGGAGACCACCTGGCCATAGCTGCCGCGGTAGTAGTACTCGGCGCCGAAGAAGATCAGCTTCTTGTCGATCTTGATGCCCTGCGCCTCGAGCAGACTGACCTGCTTCTGCTCGTTGGTGAGTAGGGTCGTCTTTCGCGGCAGCGTATAGAGGTGATACTCGAAGAAGCTCTCCTCCTTGAAGTTGCTCTCCTCCTCGTCGCGCGCGGATTTGTTCACGCTGCCGTGTGCCCACGTCTGGCTCTGTTGAAGGCGCTGAACGTCGCCCGCGACGAGCTGCAGACTAGCGTTCTCGTAGGTGGTGCCGGTGTTGTTGCTGAGCGTGACCCAGCCCTTCAGATCACCGACGGAGTCGTCGGCGTTGATGGTGAACACATAGTCGGCGTTCCAGGTCATGTTCTGCGTGAGGTAGGTGACTTCGACCTTCTGCTTGGGCGCCTGATTGTCGAGCATCCATACGAGCGTGGGCTGCGCGATCAGATTGTCCGGCACTGAAGGGAAGGAGATGCGCCCCGGGTAGCCATACGTGATCTCATTGCCGATCTTGAGGGTGGTGCCACCGGTGACCGAGAGCACCTCAGCCTCTTGCTCCTCGTCGTGGCCGGTCTTCTCGTTCCAGCGGATGACCTTGACCTTCTTGCCGACGTACTTCTCGAGCAGCTTCTCCGGAGTCAGAAGGTCATAACGATAGTTCTGCTCCAATACGCTGAAGGCCCCGCCACTCAATGACTTGATGGCGATGGTCTCGGGTTGGATGTTCTGGGAGACGTCGCGGAACTCGAGCGCGGTACGCCCCGTCGGCAAGTCGATGTTGCGCACCTCCCGAATCAACCCGAAGTTCTGGTTGTAGATGGTGACGCTCACGTCCTCGCGTTGCGCGGCGGTGCTCTTCGTCGCCTGCACCTTGGGCGCCCCTCCGACCCCTCCCGCCCCTCCGATCCCTCCGACCCCTCCGACCCCTCCGACCTGCTGCGCAAGCAGTTGACTCGTCACGCACATGCCCGAGAGGGCTAAAAGTAGCTGAAATCTTCGGGTCATGTCAGCACCACTTCACGCGAACGCGGTACGTCACTTTGACGTCTTTGCGCGCGTCGATATGAGGATTGAAGGTGAACGTGTGGGCGTCTCTCTTGGTATGCGGGTAGGTAGAGCGTGCGGACTTCACCGGCGGCGCCTGCCGAGCCAAAAATTGACTCGTCATGCATAGCAACGGCGCCGAGAACACGGCGGTCGCGAGCCTTCGCATGATCAGCACCACTTCACTCGCACGGTGTAGGTGACCTTCACGTTGCCGCGTGAGGGGACCTTCGGCTCGAACGTGAACGTGTTTGCGTCTTCCTTGTGGAAAGGCAGACTGTTCGCCAAAATCTCCCAATCGCCGCCGATGGGCTCGACGACTGTGACCGTGTCGGCCGTGTCTTTGTGATTGCGCAACGAGATCTCCCAGTCGCTCTCGGAGATGCAGGTGGAGATCACGCGATAGGACATTTGCTTGCGGTCGCCGACTACGTCGAAGCTCTCCCCGACCTTGATCTTGACCTTCTCGTCGCGAGGCGTGTGGTCGATCGCGTCTTCACCTATGAACTGCTTCTGTCCTGACTTGTCCGCCTTGTAGACGCGGATGGTGCCCTTGGGCAGCGCGGTGCCGAGGTTGTTTTTCTCGGTGTTGTCGATCGATAGATAGACGCCGACTTTCTGGTTCGATTGAAGCTGTCCGTATTGACCGCGATACCAAGATTCCTGTCCGAAGAAGCGCAGCGTGCGTTGCACCTCTACGCTACGTGAGGCGAGCAGGCTCACTTGCTTCTGCTCGTTGTCCAGCAGGTTCGTGGGGCGATCGAGCGGATAGAGGTGATATTCGAAGAAGCTCTCCTCGCGAAAGCCCTCTCGGCCGGGCTCCGTGGGGGCCTTGCCGCCGCGGTAGTCATTGCCGCGTGCATTCGACACCACGCGCCGCACGTCTCCGGCTACGAGCTTGAGGTTCGCGTTCTCGTAGGATGTGCCCGTGCGGTTGTTGAGCGTCACCCAGCCACTGATGTCTGCTTTGCTAGTATTGCTGTTGGCGGCTTCGTCCCCGATGGTGACCACATAGTCCGCTTGCCAACCCAACCCGCGGGTCAGGTATGTGACTTCCATCTTCTGCGCCTTCGCGCGTGAGTCCACGAGCCATACCAACGAGGGCTTGCTGATGAGGTTCTTCGGCACCTCGGGGAACGAGAATCGGCCCGGGAAACCGTAGGTGATCTCATTGCCCATCTTGAGGATGGTGCCATGTTTGGTGCTGAGCACCGTGGCCGTATGCTCTTCGTCTTTTCCGCTCTCTTTGTTCCAGCGGTATACCTTGATCTCTTTGCCCTCGTATTTCTCGAGGAGCTTCTCGGGGCTCAGGAGGTCGTAGCGATAGTTCTGCTCGAGCACGCTCATCGACGCCGGGTCATCGTCCTTTTGCGGGAGCAAAGACTTGATCGTGACGGTCTGCGGCTCGACTTGCGACGAGACATCCCGGTACTCGAGCGAGATGCGTCCCTCACCGAGGTCGACCTCGCGCACCTCTCGAACTAGCCCGAAGTCTCCGTTATAGACCGTGATCGCGACCTCTTTTCGGTCCGCGACGGTGGACGTTCGCTGCACCGGCGCACCCTCGGCGACCGGCGGCTTGGCAGGTGGGGCGCCGCCGCAGGCAAAAAGTGCCAATGATGCAAAGACTACGGACTGGGAGTGGGTTCTTGTGCGTCGCATAGCGTCTGGGCCCAGCATACAGCCACCCAATGCGCCTCCAAGCACAAAACGATCTCTGAGGAAGGCGGTGTTTTTCGTCGATATCTTCGCGATCCCTTCGTCGGGCGTCGTCGCCGTACATGAGTACGGCTCCTCGTTCGCTCCTTGGCCTCGCTCGGTCTCGGCGAAGACCACCGCCCTCCTCGCTTCGCGATGCAGGTAGGGTCGGTCGGCATGGCTGGGGTTCGGGCGGTTATGTGTCATAGGTGTGTGGGTCGGCGCGCTTGCGAGTATGACGGGCCTGGGTTTGGGGTGCGGTCATCCTTGGGCCGAGGCTCCTCGGCCTCGCTCGGTCTCGGCGAAAGCCACCGCCTTCCTCGCGGTGCGGGTAGGGTCGGTCGGCATGGCTGCGTTTCTGGAGGTTATGTGCCATAGGTGTGTGGGTCGATGCTGCTGCGAGTGTGACGGGCCTGGGTTTGGGGTGCGGTTGCATCCTTGGAGTACGGCTCCTTGGCCCTGCTTGGTCTCGGCGAAAGCCACCGCTCGCCTCGCGGGTAGGGTTGTTGCGGTCGGCATGGCTGGGTTTCGTGAGGTATGGTGGTCGTATGCTTGTGGGTCGGTTCGCTTGAGGTCGTGTGAGTATGATGGGCCTGGGTTGGGGGAGCGGTCGCATCCTTGGACCGATGCTGTGGCCAGTTCTGGCTCTCGTTATTATGACTTGAGGGCGGAGCCGCAGCGCATTCGGCGGTCTCTCGAGGATTTTGTGCCTTGGTCGGCGCACGAGGCAATTGACGAGTTTTATCGGCTTTTGGAGTGGCTCAATTCGCCTGCGTCGCCGTTCGAGAGCAATGACTGCGCGTTTGGCGGCGTGCAGGTCAATGAGACCAGCGGTGTGCCAGCGAGGCTCGAATGCTCTGGGCGCGTCATGGTGTTTGCTCGTGAATTGGCGCGAAATGTCGAGCGTACTTGGGTCGAGTCTATGAAAAATGACCTTCACCGGCAGCTCTCGATTGTGGACGAAGACTTGGCGTTGGCGATGATCGGAACGACGATCGTCCCGGTGCTCTATCGCGCGCTCCCGAAGGACGCGCAGCGCGGGTCTCAGCTCATGATCTCGTTCTGGTCGTGGGGTGACTCCGAGGGCGAGGTGATGGACAACCTGCGTCGCGCCGTGATCGGCCTGACGCAGGCGTTGCGCGCCATCGCCGCCGATCGTCGAGGCCGTTCGCAGGCGAAACGGCTGTAGACTTCGTTCACGCGATGAGAACTCTGCGTGGCGATGGCGTGGTGATGGTGACGATCGGCGTGATGTCGGTCGTGGCGCTCGTGTGGAACGCGTTTGTCGGCATCGTGTTTCGAACGTCGTTCTTGGCGGCGCTCGCAACCGCGCTTCCGCTGTTCGTGATATCTGCGATCTTCCGCCGACTCCGCCCCAACCGACTCATCGCCGAGGTCGCGCTCTACGTTGGACTGTGGACTCTCCAACCGGTCGTGGGAGTGCGTCTCACCTACCTCGCCAACGCGATCGGAGTTCCGCTGTGCGACCACGCCCTCAGCGCGGCGGACGCGGCGATCGGCTTTCATTGGGTCGATTGGGCGCGCTTCGTCGTCGCGCACCCGTGGCTCTTGCGATTGAACGGTCTCGCCTATGAGAGCTATGTGGTCCAACCGCTGCTCTCAATCTTCATATTGGCGAGGTGGGGTAGACCCGGCGCGAACCGCGAGCTGCTCTCGAGCATCCTCATCGCCTTCAACATCACGACCTTCGTCTCCATATTCACGCCCGCCATCGGACCGGCGGACGCGGTGGGGTTCGTGCTGCCACCGGCGGGGGTCATCCACGCGATTCGCAGTCACGCAACGACGCCACTCGACTACGTCGGCATCGTGAGCTTTCCGTCGTTTCATACCGTGATGGCCGTGCTGTTCACGCTCGCGCATCGCAATGGCCGTGTCGCCCGCTGGTTCTTCGCGGCGCTCAACGTGGCAATGCTGCTCTCCACCCCGTACGCGGGGGCGCACTACTTGGTAGACGTCTTCGGCGGTATCGTCGTCGCTCTGCTGTCGTTCCTTGTCTCGAGGCGACTCTACGCGTGGTCAGGCCGCGACGTCGCCGAGAATCGCCCGGCGAAGGCGAGTTGATCGGGTGGTGATGGTCGTGACCAGAGCGAAGAGCGCGACGCCCGCAAGGATGTCGATGAAGTAGTGATATCGCAGGTAGAGACACGCGAGCGGAATGCTGAAGACGATCGGCGCCAACACCCATCCCATGCGTCGAGCGTGATGCCACGCACCCCACCAGAGAATCAATGACATGCACGTGTGGAGGCTCGGAAAGCAGTCTCTCGGGATGCGCGTCTTGTCCACCACCTGCGCCTTGATCCAGCCCATGTAATAGACGTCCAAGTTCACATCGAACTTCGTCGTGAACATGGGGCCGACGGCGGGAACTAGGGTGTAGAGCACATACCCGATCGCCAAAGCCAAGCATGTCGCAAACGCGACAAGGCGAAACGCGCCCGGCGAATCGCGCATGTAGAGCGTGCCGAGTACGAGCGGGAAGAGAGGGACATAAAAAATGTAACATGCGGCGAGCCACTCCGAGAGCGGCTCCGAGACGATGCGCTCACACGCGAGCACGGGGGAGTGACCGAAGAAGATCGCGTGGTCGATATGGTCGAGTGTCGCGTCCTGATCACCGAAGAGGCCGCGGCCGATGACGGGCGACATGAAGTGATAGGCGAACGACAGCAGGAGCAGCGGCGCCCAATCCCGGAGCGACGAAATGGCCCCTGGCAAGCCGCGTCGCAGCATGTCCCTCGGATCGAGGTGGCCGTGTTCTTTGAGATGGCTCCCAGTCGAGACCCACACGAGAAAGATGGGCGCGAGGAAGAGCAGCAGTGTGTAGATCACACGCTGGGCCACGAGGAGCGCCGACATCACCACGCCGCCCTCGCCCGCAGTGAGGCCTTGCCACGCGCCACTCACACCGGCCATCACTAGGAGGGCGACGAGCACGAAGACCAAGAATACGTGGTGGCGGCGCGCCTGAGACTCTGCCCCTACCGGCCATGGCGTTCGTCGATATCGAACATACAGCTTGAGATCCATCACGAAGATGAAGGTGAGGATCATCTCCAAGCGCGGAACCGTGGACACTGCCAGCTCGAAGCTGGTGGCGAACGCGAGGCGTACCGCGCAGTACGCCAAGAAGACCAAGACCACCCACTCGACGGGTCGAACGCTCGCCCTGCTTGTCGCCTTGTTCACCGGCAGAAGTTTTAGATGCAGCGACAAATCAGGTTGTTGAGGCCCTGAGTGATTTCGCTCCAATTGCCAATCTTGCAAGGCCCCTGGTCACACACGGTGGCGGGTATGTCAGTGCCTTTGCTCGTGCACCCGCCGTTTTTGTGCATCTTGCCATAGGTGGGGTTGGGGCACGTGTGCTTGGTGTACCCCAGCAGTGGCGTGCAGTTATTGCCGTAAAAATGCGTGCAGAAATACGCTGCGTCCACTGCGTCGCCTTGGCCCGTCGAGCAACTGCCTTGCGTGATGTAGTGGTCGGTCGTGAGGTTCGTGAACGTGTGCATCGGGCCGTAGTCCGCGAACGCGGAGCAAATGCCCTTGCCGCAGCCTGGCGTCTGCCCACTGCACATCGTGCCGCAACCCCCGCAGTTGTCGCGGTCGCGAGCGAGGTCCACGCACTGCTTGCCGCATTGGGTGAGCCCCGCGCCGCATTGAGCTACGCATTTGCCGAGAGAGCAGAGCAAGCCCGCGCTGCACACCGTTCCACAAGCGCCGCAATTGATGTTGTCCGATTGAGTGACTGCACAGTAAGCCGTGCCGCCGTCTTGCGCTGGGCAGAGCGTTTCGTTCAAACCGCAGTTGCCACCACATTTGCCGCCGACACAGACGAGCCCATTGCCACAGGTGGTGCCGCAGGCGCCGCAATTGGCGTTGTCGACTTGCGTGTTTGCGCAATACGGCTTGCCGTTGTTGGGGCAGAGCGTGACGTTGGACCCACAAGTATCAGAGCACGCACCGGCGCTGCAGACCTTGCCTACGGGACACTGATTGCCACACGCGCCGCAGTTCGCGCTGTCTGTCGTCGTGCTGACGCAGGACACGGCTCCGCCATCGCCCAAACAAAGCTTCTGATTCACAGGGCACTGTGCGGTGCAGCCACCGGCGCTACAGACCTCGCCTGCATTGCACGACTTGCCGCACGCGCCGCAGTTGGCGGGGTTCACTTGGGTGTCCACGCACGACGCCCCGCACTTGGTAGACGCTCCAGAGCAAGTCAGCCCACACGCGCCCGCGCCGCACACCTCACCGGCCTTGCATTGCGTCCCGCAGCCTCCGCAATTGGCGGGATCACTCGACGAGTCCACGCACGCAGTCCCGCATAGCGCTTCGCCCGCGGCGCACGATTTAGGGGCGATGACGCTGTCGCCACCGCAGCTCACGACCGCGACAGCGACCGCCGAGCCCACGACGAAGGAGAGCTTCACCGCGCATTGCCAAAAGTACTTCATAGGTAAGCCCTCCAAAAGACTGCGTCCTAAATGAGACCGCGTTTTGGTCTCGAGCACAAGGCGCTCGCGTCCTTCAGCGCGGCCCCTCTAGCCCCTCTAGCCCGACGCGAAGTCGTCACTTGGGTGCGGGTGTCTTCTTCCGTTTCCTTTTTTCGAGGCTCGGGCTCGGGCTCGGGCTCGGGCTCGGGCTCTTCTGCCGCACGCTCGTCCTCGGGGATCCAGCCGTTGCGCCGCAAAAATAGGCGAATCGCGCGCAGGGACTCCAGCGCGAGGCCGTGGGACGTGTGCTCTTCGCAGAGGATCAGCGTGCGGTCGGACAACACGAGCTCCACGCGGCTCGCGTCGCTCGCCATCGTGGGGCCCGAGGCGATTGCCGCATTGATGCCATCTGCGCGCTGTCCGACGGATTGGTGAACGACCTTCGAGTCGAGGCGCACGTCCAGCACGTCCGAGAGCGGAGCCTCGAGGGTCGAACCGCCGCCGACGCGCACCGTGAGGCTCGTCGCCTGCACGCTCATGTGGATCATGTCTCCGCGCAAACGCCTACGTGTGTCGAAGACGATCCACGCGACACCGCACGCCGCGAGCGCGAGCGCCGCCAGGGGTGCGGTCATCGCCACGAGTATGGGGAGCAACACTATGAACCACGCTTGTCCGACGATGCGCGGCACGTAAGCCAGCGCGCGTTTTTGCGTGAGAGACATCGCGAGCGAGCGTTCGCCACCGCTCTGTTCTTCACTCCCGCGATAGGGTGCGTTCATCAATGTTGGGCTCTTCCGGGGAATCTGTGGGCGTCAATTGGCGTGAACGCTCGGCGCTCGTCACGTAGTTCGCATCGCGGGAACGGGTGGGGGTCCCGCCCGCGAGCTACGCGCCGAGCGCGGGTCGTGGCGGCTGGCAGAGAGGAGTGCATCGTGCGACACGTTGGGTTTCTACACCAACAGCGAGTCACACGATGCATGTTGAATCTATCCTGCGACGGCTCCAGCCGTTGCCCGGCTTTGTCTATGGCAGTATTCGATGGATGTCCACGCGACGGGGCCAGGTGCTTCACGTGGACATTGGCGCTCGGAAGGGGGCTCGGGCTGTCTGCTCGGGCTGCTTCAAGAGGGGGCGTGGCTAGCGTGGATGCCGTCGAGGTTGCGGTGCTCGAGACCCCGCCGGACGGCCTCCTCCGCAGCGCAAAACAGTGTCCCAGCTCGACGCAAACCTACGACCGCACTCCGCCCAGGACAGGGCCCGAGCCCAGCTCGCGATGAACCACACGAACGCGTGCGTCGTGTGCGACTTGCCCGACGCCCAGGGCACGAGCTCGACGGTGACGCCGCAACGCCGGCAGTCAACTCGGCGCATCGCGTACGCCAGGAAGACCGCGATCCCCCAGAGCGGCACGAACGTGAACAGCCGCGTCGCGAGCGAGTCATACCGAGGGCTTCAACAACAAGGCCCGAATTACGACACGAAAAGCGGACGGCTTTCGAACCTACGAACACGCGGAGATCGCCCTGTATCATGCCCTCGGCGGCCTACCCGAGCCTCCGTGGCTCGCCCACAGATTCTGCTGAGGAGCTCAATGTTGTGACTGACAGACGAGGCAGTCCTGCGTGCAGTTGTCTTTGGTGACGCATGTGCCCAGCTTGCCGGGTGATACTTCGCAGTTGTCACCGAACTTCTTGCACACGGAGATTGGAGCGGGCGATGACCTATGGTCCCCGCAGGCCATCAGCATCATGAGTATCGTGAACCGCGCGATCATTGGGGGAGGACAATAGCTCAGTCGGGCTCGCCGTGCGTGATGTGCTTACGCGTCTATGGAGACGCCGAGGGCTTCGATCGCGCGCTTGCACGCGCCGCATGATTTCGCGTGAGCGTCCATCCACGCGTTCTCGCTCGTGGTGGCAGAGCCGTCTTCTTTGCGCCGCAAGCTGTCCGCGTCCAGGTGCGCGGGCTTGTGGGCTCCCGTCGCTGCGGCAGCGTCGCGTTTGCAGTCTTCGCAGCTCTCGAAATGCGCGGCTTTGCGCGCGTCATCGCCCGCATAGATCGTCGCGAGCGCGTCGCAGTGGCTGCGCGATGCGAACCACCAAGCTGCCGCTCTCTCCCCGGCGTCCAGCGCGTCCAGCTCCGCGCGTCTCGCCTCGTTCAACCCCACCAACATCCGCGCTTTCTTCGAGAGCCCCGCGTCCAGTTGGGCGAGCTTCTGTTCCAGCGCTTTCACAGCGTCCGTCGCCTTCGTCATCACAAGAGCCGCGTGAATCGACGTGAGCCTATCTCGATACGCGAGATTGGCGAGAGCGCGGTCTCGACACGTGAGCTGCTCGCCGGGAGAATCGTTCGCGTCGGTGAGCATGCATTCGAAGGCGTCGTTCAGTGCTTGCTCGAGGCGCTTCTTCTCGGCGACGACGTCGATCGCTTGAACGAACGCGGTCGCCGCCTTGCTATCGACCTGTTCGATGACCCCATTCGCCGCTTGTTGCAACGAGTGGAGCGCCTTGGTGCGCCGCAAGACATCCCCCGCCAGCGCCAATGCCAGCCCGACTTGTTCGGCGCTCGTCAGCGTACCCAATTGCCCTAGTTTGTTTCCGTGATCTGCAAAGCGTCCAATACCGAGATCCGGGGAGCTCACGACATGACTCCGACACGCGCTACCCCACAGACAAACGTGAGGCTCAGTCGTCCGCTTGCTCCTGCAAGTAGAGTCGCAAGTAGGCTTGCGCCCGGCTGACGCGCTTGTATGAGTTGGCAACCGTGATTGAGAGCTGCTTGGCACATGTTTCGTGGTCCTCGAGGTCTTGGTGGTGATAGGCGTCCCATGCGGCCGCCTCGTTGGGGTGCTCTTTGACGAGCCGCTCGAACGCGGCCCAGTACACGCCGCCCGCGTCTTTGCGTTCGGTTTCTCTGCGCCCGAGCATGATCGCGTGTGAGATCTCTCGGGGAGACTCATTCGACTCATCCTCTTCATCGACAGCGCCGCGGTCGAGCACCTCTCGCTGCCTGCGATAGGCATCAATCGTGGCGTGCTTGACGATACGAAGGAAGAACGTACGGACGTTCGCGGCCTGACCGGGCTTGAACTCGGAGATGCCACGAAATTGGTCGAGGCCCTTCTCGATGAATTTGCGGACAGCTTCTTGATAGAGCTCATCTTCGTCATCCGGGGAGCCGGCGCGGTAGCTCTGCTGCACGCGTCTGACGACGACAGCAGCGGGCCTTCGCCAGCGCTCACACAACATGCCGAGCATCCGATTAATGGATCGGTCCGTACTCTCGCTCTGCTCGAGCGTGCGGGACCGGGTGGGATCTTTCCCAGCCGCACGAGTGGAGACAATGAGCTCGTAGAGCTCGGCATCCGAGAGTGTGGAAGGGTCGGCCATCCTGTAAGTCTTTTTCTGCGGCGCTCTTCTCGAGAGCCGGTTCGAATGTAGCCTACTGGGGTGGGAAACATCCAGGTGCGGGTACCGACGCACGGTCGAACGGGGCCTGACAACCTCTCTGGTTGAGCCCGCTTTAGGCTCGCCGTCATGTCCTACGAGGGTCGTTCGCCGCTGAAAGATGTCGTTCGCTCCGTGCTGCTCGGCGCAGCGATGATCACGCCCGTCGCGCTCGCGGCTTGCCAGAACGAGGTCGCGCCGCCAGCGACGCCGGATACCGTGACCGTGGTCACGCCCCCCACGATGGCCGACGCCGCAGACGCGCCGATCACGATCGCCACAGACGCGCCAGACGCCGCAGACGCCGCCCCGCCGACCGCAATCATTCGACCCCGCTGGGATCCCAACTCGGCATGCGGAGTTCCGGTGGACCGCCGCGCAGCGCTCGCGGCGATCCCGACCGGTCGAAATTCACTTCGGCGTTTGGTTGCCGCACACGCCG
>JAYVYD010000491.1:0-6173 GCA_043784605.1 Myxococcales bacterium
AGCGGCTCGGCGCTCTTTCGCGCTGCACTTCCCAAAAGCCCCATCGCATAGATGGCATACGACTCACGCCGCTTCTTGTTGTTCAGCACGTCGCCGATCCAAGAGAAGAACGTACCCAGTCGGCGGAGCCCGTCCGCATCGATTTCGTAGCCCATAGTCCTCGTCTCGCACGACTTGGATCAGATGGGCAACTTTTGGACACAGTAGTGTTAGGAACGACGCTGCCAGGCAGATATTTTCCGCCTGCAAACTGACTTCACGTTGCGTGCGCTGGCCACAGAGCGACCGCACGTGGGAGACCGGCGCCATCCCTTCGGACGATCGAGGCGTCGTCGATGTCGTCGGGACCGAGAAATTGAACTCGCAGAGACGGACGCACACCACTGTCGCTTCACGTCTCCACTTTGGGTCAACATCCCTCACCACAACGATCAGGCCACTCTCGTCAGCACGACGACCAACCAACCCGGTGCCCAAACGATCTCCTGGCCAAGCTTGACTCGAAAGAGCGGTTCGTCCGGAAAGACGTGGTGCGGTTGCCCCGCAAGCAAACTTGCGATTGACGGACCGACCAAACTTCGCCAGAGTCGTTCACAACGAGAGTTCACCGACGCGATTCAAGGAGGTTGCAATGACAGATCAGGATTTGCGGGGCCCATCAGAATCGCGAGTCGCAACCTTGACGAGGATGACACCATGACGCGTCTAACGCCGACGCGGTCGGTCGGTTGCCGTTGCTGGCATCACGCTCTGCAGCCTCATTGCTGGTTGCGCAGGCGTCAAGAACGACGCGGCCGAAACCTCGGTGAGTCCACTTACGTGGGACAACACGTCAACCAAGTTCGTCAATGGAGTGGTTCCTGTTTGTTGGCATCCAACTTGGAACACGGGTTTCGGCAGCTACAAAGCTGAGATACGCTTTGCGGTGGAACGCACATGGGGGTCCGTCGCGGCATTAAAATTCGGTACCTGGCCAGTTTGTCCGACCGCAGGTCCGAACTACCACGAAGTTCTCACTTACAAAGCGAGTACGACGCTGGGAGATGCGTGCGATGGGTTGCCGGACCCGTGGCCCATCGGAGGGACATGCGGCAACTCGGCTGACGGCGCATACCTGCATCTCGATTCGAGTTCCTACATGCCGGGAAACGTCGTCTACGACAACACTTACCTCGGAACCTATCTACAGAGCGACGGTACGTACAACGTGTACGACTTAGACAAAGGCGCCGTACATGAGATTGGACATATGCTTGGGTTCGATCACGAGTCGTACAACACCGGCAATATACAGGGGCACTCCGACTATTGTTCCGGGGGCGGTACAGGACCCAATCACACCTCGATTACAGCTTACGATAATCAATCCATCATGAGCTATTGTCGCTCAGAGGATGATGGTACCCTTACAGATCTCGACATCAGCGGGGTACAGTTCGAATACGGCAAGCGACCGGTGACCGCCGACAGTGACGGCGACGGCAAGCTGGACTACCTCGACAACTGTCCGTATGTACCAAACGGCGGACAAGAAAATGCGAACTTAGAAGGGGAATACCAACACGCGCTCGACCTTGGTTCGCCGTGGGGACTGAAGGAAGGGCAGCCTCCATCCGCAAACGATACCGACGACGCAGCCGGGTACATTACGCACTGGCGAAAAGCTTATCCTGGCGACGTTTGCGATCCTACGCCCGTAAGCGTCGTTAACACGAGCATCGTAAGCGGATCGGATAGCGGACCGTGCGTTGACAAGTATGTCGGTGCTTACGCGTGGACTAGCCCCCCTGACTACACACGCCACTGTTCCGCGCAAACCACCACCGGTCTAACGTTCAGCGGAATTCGCAGCGATCGATTCGCGCTAGCGGTTCCGCAGGTTCCAAACGGAGCCAGCGGACCGGCCTACTGCGATTGCCCTTACGCGAATGACTCAAATCCAGCAAACGTTGCCAAGTGCTCAGATCCGAACCTTCAATACAAGTGTCTGTTTGGGCGCGACGCGCTCTTTCCCAACACAAACGGCACCACGCAACCACCTGGCAATTGGGGACGAATTACTAACTATGTACCGTGCCAGGGCATAAAGTGTCTTTCCCCGTGGGGATCCTTTACGACGGTCTCAACGACATTCGCCAGTCCAGAGCGTCACTACGTCGGCGGAACAAATACCTGGGCCTGGGACTTTGCTGGAGCTGGATACTCACCAAACGATCTCCAATCGTTCGGTCATCCAAGCAACGCAGGAACGATGACTGGTTTTCTTTGGACTCACGTCACAAACCCGATTCCCACGACAGGCACGGCAAACCTACAAAATCACTATCTCGCGCTAACGGCGGTCCAGAGCTTTGGTGAAATCCTCCATTGGGTTGCACCTGTCAAAGTCCTTTGGACGCCTGGTGGATGGGGCGACCCCGTAAACATTCACACATGGGGCCAAGTTCCCTTTGATGGCTTTGCGCCCGTTCAAGCGGGTGGAGTGATGGTGGTTCAGCTTCTCAATGGTCAGGCACACGACGTGACAACACGCTACAGTGCGGCAGCACAAGCCGGATTGTCGCCGGTCGCCAACGGAGGCGCCGACCTTTTGGTGGCGGCCGAAAAGACCACGCAGCAACTACCCCGAAGCACAACACCCGTGGGGATTATTCTGGATGCGGGCACAACCCGACTGCGTGGTGTACTTACTCCAAACGGCGCGACGCTTGATTTTCAAGCACCCACCAGCACCATCGCGACCCAGAGCGCCACCCCGTGGAGAGTTTATTCGAGCGAGCAGAATCGGCTCTTTAGTTTGGAAGTTCCCTTCCTGGTGACCCGCGACGTGGCGACGTACATGGCTGGCGGCGGAACTCCAAGTTTAGGGCCCATCACGGGCGCGATGCCTGATCAGGTTAAAGCCATAGCGTATAACCCAACCCTTAACTCCATCGATGTCATGGACATCACCGCTGGGCAACTGCGCCTGCTCTCAATAGCAATTCCTAGCGTTGCGAACGGGACAGCCGTTGCAACAGAGGTTTGGCGGACACAGGTAAGCACCAACTTGCCAGCGAATGTATTCCTCACCACAACACTTAACGGTGAGATTGTAGCGTCCTGGCGCAGTCAGGTGACCAATGTGTTCGAGGCCGTCGCCTTTCGAGCCGATGGTACCCCATTGCTTTCATACCAAGGACAGGGGTCGTTAGCTGCTGGGGTCGTGCTCCGACCAGACGGGTTCACAGCACCGCTGTCTCAAACGCCGTCGGATGCACTGTCAAATCTCAACCCGGTCTTTACTCCGACATCCAGCGCAATTCCGGGTCTGTGTGGCGCATCGTGGTTCAAGAGTCAGGTGGGGGATCAAAGAACGTCACCTTTGGGAGTTCCGCTTCTGGAGTGCGCCACTATCCAAAACGGTGGGTTCGAGACGGGTAGCTGGTACCCGTGGGCCACCAGCGGCGCGTCTGCCGCGATCTCCACCACGGCACATACCGGCGGATACTCGGCGATGCTGGGTGCGACCACTCCCACGAACGGCGACAGTTCCATCAGGCAGACCCTCACCGTTCCACAAAATGGGGGATCTTTGACGTTCTCCTACAAGAACGTATGTCCAGATACGGTAACCTACGACTGGTTCCAGGTGCAGATTCAAAGCCCCTCAGGAGCTGCTCTTGCTACCGTTGTGGGAAACACGTGCTCAAACACGAGCGTTTGGTCGCCAGTGGCCTTCGACATGACCGCATACGCGGGGCAGAATGTTGTCCTGGTTATGACAAACCACGACGACAACTACGCAGGCGACCCAACATATACTTTGGTGGACGACATCAGCCTGTACTAGCGCGTCGCTTCGCCCAAACGTTGCGATAGGAGGTCGAGCAGTGAAGTTCACGGTTGGGTGGAGTTCAAGAAAACCCACTGGTTGGCGCCGTGCGTTTGCGCTCATCGCGACCCACGGCGCTGTTCTCTCATCGGCACCGGCATGCGCGTCATGTTCAGAATCGTCCGCTGGCACACAAGACGCGAGCCTCGACAGTCGCCAGGTAGCGGACGTTCGTAGCGAGGACGCAGTCGCGGCCCCGACTCCAGAGCCCGGCTGGCGATTCATGACCGAGGTGGCGCCTAACTGTTATGGTACAGAGATAGCGCTCGACCCAATTGCCGCAGCTCCTGAATATAAATGGGTATCATGTGCGACGCTAAACCCACGCTGTTCGCAGCTCGCCACGGCGGGATTTCGTCAGGACCCGGGACCACGCATTTTCGGGGATGCAAACGCATCCCACAACGGTTCCTTCCTAAGTATCGGCCATTTCGTTCGATACGATATCGGAATCGTTGAGACCGATCTGGTATCCGTTCCCGACATGGGCAAGCTCGGCGCATGGAGGTCGGGCTTCGTCGATGATCCATGCAGCGTCGGCCCAGCGCTTGGACAGACTGAGGGCATGATGATCGAGCTCAATCCGATCTATCGAGTTGCGAAGGGGCCGATTGCTTTACTCAAGAGTCTAACATCCTTCGCACCCCTTTCTCCGGACCCATCCCTTGCCCCGAATGTAACGGAGACAGTTGCGATGAGCGACACCACCCTTGCGCTGGATCAGCAACCGGGACACCTTGCGATGCGTCTTCCGCTTGCATCAACGTCATGGGTGCGAAACCAAGGGAACGATTTATCGGTGCCATTCGTCGTTAATGACGATGTCTTCGTGTTTCAGGAGCATGGACCTGACGGGTGGTCTCGGGAGATGCGCTTGGACAAGGACGGGTCGATTGTCCTCTACTACGCACGACCAAAGCATGACGTGATGGCGTTCGCGAGCGACGGAAAGACTATGTTTTGGATCGATGCTTATGGTCTCAGTGATCCAGCAAATCTTGCACAACCAAACATCGAGGTGTGGGCCGCTCCTTATACCAGCGACCCCCTAATGCTAGCTACCAACGCGCAGAAGCTTTCGACGCTGTCCTTGCCGCAAGCGCCCCCTGATGGGCTGGCACAAAATGGATACTATGCGCTCGGCGGGGGTGATCACAAGGTGTACATATTTCGGGCCGACGGCGCTGCTCAAGTGCTGGACATGCCGAGCCTAGTTGGCCCCAATAGCTATATGCAGAAGCCGACGATAGTGAAGGATACGGAGCTGTGGGGTGTGGTTAGTGATTATCCGGGGGCATTCGGCGTTGGCTTTGCTAGGCTAACTCTGGCGCCGTGGCCCTAGCTCGCTAGTCCTCGTGAGCAGAGGTGACTTGTCCAATGCGGGGCAAGTGTGGATGGCCGAGAGCGTAAGCGAAACGAGCGTGGTTTGTCGAGGCGCGGGCGGGCTCTGAACCCCTCGCGGAACGGTCCGAACCTCTCGCGTCGAGCTCCGTGCAGCGCGAATTCGGCTCAATTTTGGCTGATTTTCGCGTCGTGAACAAACCCGTCCCTTGGCGGCGTGTTCAGGCCGCGTGGTCGCCGAGTGTGAGTCGCCGGATGACGGCGGTCTTGTAATAGGGAGGCGCTCTCGCGGGAGCTCGCACCGGCGGCTCGTTCGGCTCGCCGAGGTGACGGAGTAACCGCGCCACGGTCTTGGGGTCTTGCACGAGCGCGACGAGCTTCATGCGGCCCTCGCACTTGGGGCACTTCTCCACGTCGATCGCGAACGTCCGCGCCATCAGCTGTGCCCATGGCCAATATCGCGACCCTTTGCGCTTGGGCTTGCCGTCCGACTCCACGTCATTCGCGGGCGGCGCGGCATGCGGCACGATCTTCGACCTCACCTTGCTCGCCGCTGCGAGCACTCCCGCGTAGCGCACTGTATGAAATCTCGGCGCGGGCACTGCCGCGCATAACCGCATCAGGAGAGAGAGTGGGTCCATGTCGACGGCGAGCGTGCCGTCCGAGAAGCGCTTCTTCAGCACGATGCGCACCAAGCCGTCCGGCCCTTGGACCACTCGCTCTTGGGCAATCGGTGGTCTCAAGACATAACGCAATAGCGCTTCACGACCAATGTCATCCTCGGCACCCGCACGCGTGGCCGCGTGAAGGTCGTAGCCCTCGAGGCGCGCACACAGCTCGTTCTTCGAGAACGTCGGCTGAGCGTAATCGATTTGAGCGCGGTTTGTCGAGGCGTGGGGGGGCGCTCAAACGCTCGTGGAGATGTCTGAACGTCTCGAGCCAGCCACAAGCCGGGGTG
>JAYVYD010000492.1:0-17961 GCA_043784605.1 Myxococcales bacterium
ACTCCCGCTCCCTGCGGAGGTCGACATCTCACCCTTGCTCCTCCGAGAGCTCGCGCTCGCGTATCGCATGACGATCATCCTCGCGGGGATCGCGCAAGACGACGGCACGCCCGATTGGAAGATCGATCCGCCCTATGATCGCCTGGGCCACGAGATCGAGCTCGAGGTGAAGGCGACGCGCGAGCGCGTGTTGCATCTCTTGACCCTCGTCGGCAACCACGACCTCGCGCGTGCCGTCGAGGTCGGGCTGCGCCGATCGAGCGCGGACGTCGACGCCAAGATCGCCGAGCTCGTCGATGTGTCTCTGCCGCGCCCGCTCGCGAAGAAGGTCGTGCCGCTCTTCGAGCGTCTCTCGCTACGAGAGCGCGCGGAGGCGGCGGGGCGCGCACCAGAGCTCGGCGATCCGCTTCTGGCGATCCTCGATCTGGACGATCTCGTCATCCGTGGCTTCGCGATGCTTGCGTACGGCGAGCGGTTCCGGCAGCGTTTCCCCGAGGTCCACGCGCGTGAGGTCGAGATGATTCCGTTGTTCGAGCGCATGGCGTTTCTACGTACGGTCCCGCTCTTCGAAGAGATGCCCGGCCACGAGCTTCGAGCGGTCGCGGAGATGTTGTCGGTCGTCGAGATCGCCAAAGACGAGACCCTCTTTCGCAAAGGCGATCCCGGCCATGATCTCTTCATCGTCAAGCGCGGCCTCGTCTCGCTGCGCGACGGTAGCGTCGAGATCTCGGTCGCCCGGGAGCAGGACTTCTTCGGCGAGCTCGCGCTCCTCGACAACGAGCCCCGCGCCGCCTCTGCGGTGACGAAGGAGCAGACGTCGCTCTTGCGCCTGCGGAGCGCGGACTTTCGAGAGCTCATGGCGCGCCGGCCCCAGATCCAGGAGCGCGTGCTCCAAGTGGTCGTGCGCAGGCTGCGCGATGCTCGCCGGGAGCTACCGCCGAAAGAGCAAAAATAGCCTGCTTGAGCCATGCTAAATGCATGGCGTGCAAACACGCCCGCCCACACCGCCGCTCGCTCGTACGCCCGAGGAATGGGCGACGTTCGCGCCGTCTGTCGGTGGACGCGCGTTCCACGGCAAGCAGATCTTCCGGTGGCTGCATGCACGCGGCGTCCTCGACGCTTTGAAGATGACCGATCTCCCCGTCGCGATGCGCGAGGCGCTCGCGAAAGAGGGCGTCGCCCCTCCCGCGGAGATCGTGACCGAGCGCCGCAGCTTCGACGACACGCGCAAGCTCCTGCTCAGATTAGGTGATGGCGCAACGATCGAGACCGTGCTGATTCCTGGGGTCTCGAAGAAGGGCGGGCCTTCTCCGGCCGAGCTCGACGCAGATGCGTCCGCCGCCGCGGAGGACGACGACGAAGAGGCCGCAGCGCCCGATGTCGTGCGCGTCACACAGTGCATCTCCACGCAGGTGGGCTGTGCGATGGGCTGCGTGTTCTGTGCGAGCGGCGTCGCAGGTTTGAAGCGACACCTCGGCCCCGACGAGATCGCTCTGCAGGTGTTGATCGGGCGAGAGCGTCTGGAGCCCCACGAGCAGCTCCGCAACGTCGTGTACATGGGGATGGGCGAGCCACTGCACAACTACGAGGCGACGGCTCGCTCGCTCCGATTGCTCACACATCCAGACGGCATCGGCCTCTCTTCGCGCCGTGTGACGGTGTCCACGAGCGGTCTCGTTCCGGAGATCGCGCGGCTAGGCGCGGACTTCGGCGGCAACATCGGGTTGGCGATCTCGCTTCACGCCGCGGACGACGACACGCGAACGAAGCTGATGCCCATCAACAAGAAGTATCCCCTCGCCGTGCTCATGGGTGCGCTGCGCGCGTACCCGCTGCCGCGCCGTCGGCGAATCACGATCGAGTACACGCTCGTCGCCGGGCAGAACGACACATCCATTGAAGCGAAGAAGCTGGTCAAGCTGCTCCGCGGTCTGCCGGTGAAGATCAATCTGATCCCCATGAATCCCATCGAAGCGAGCACGTTGGGACCGACGGACAGCGGGGGAGTGGCATCGTTTCAAACGATTCTCATCGACGCCGGATACTCGTGTTTCGTCCGCAAGCGCCGGGGCGACGACGTGGGCGCAGCGTGCGGTCAGCTCGCGCTCCTCGGAGCCAAGCCCAAGGTTCGAAGACCGCTCGCGTGAGGACCGCCGCCCTCGCTCTCTCCCTATCTCTGCTTGCGCGCTTCGCGTTCGCAGAGCCCGCGTTCCCGGAGGAGCGCGCAAAGCGGCCACCGTTTCAGCTCATGGCGACTGCGTTCGGCGGAGACGGCCTACGCTTCAACAATCCGTATCGGCTGAGTACACCGCTCGGCACCAACGCGGAGAGCGTGTCGCGCACGAGCGCCTATGTCGATCTCGGCCTCGCTGTCGTGCTCGGAGATCCGCGCAAGGTCCAGCACGGCTTCGCGGCGCGGCTCTCGTTCGCCGTGGAGGGTGTACCGCAGGGGGTGCTCGCGCCGAGCTACCTCGTGTGGTGGCGACCACGGCCCGCGTGGGCCGCATACGCGCGCGCTTCTCTGCCGATCGTGCTCACTCCGAACGTGACGTGGGGCGTGGAGGGCGGTGTTGGCGGGGTGTGGTTCTTCCGCGCGGGCCTCGGCGCTGCGGCTGAAATCGTGGGCGACGTGTACTACGGCGCGGGCACGAAGGACGTCAAAGCGGCCGCGTATCCCGTGCTCAGCGCGCAGCTCGGCTTCGTAGTCGCGTACGAGGTGCTCCCGTGAGACGTCATGCACTTGCCCTCGCGTTGTTCGCGTTGCTGCTCGGTACCGGCTCTACGGTAGGCGACGTGGGTGGCTGCGGGGCGGACGCGGTCGACCTCGACGAGACGCGTTTCGCGCTCGCCCGCAAGCGCCTGGACTGCGAACGCTGCACCAGCTGCAGCTTGAAGACAGCGCGCTGCACCATGGCGTGCGACCTCCGCAAGCCGAGCGACGTCGGGTTCGCCCCGAATTGCAAACCGCTCTTGCACGACGGCGAGGTGTGCTTGCATGCGCTGCAAGTGGCGTCGTGCTCCGACTACGCTTTCTACGTCGACGACCAGACCCGCGCGGTGCCCATCGAGTGCGAGTTCTGTCGCGGCGACGCGTCCGAGCCGCCGCCCTTGCTCGGGGACTCCGGCCGATGAAGCTTGTGGTCTGCATGCTTTCGGCGTCTGTTTTGTGCGGGTGCGGTGCTCTCAGGCCGCTCACCGCGGCGGACGCCGACATGAGCGACTACGAGAACTACGCGCTCGGCGGAGACTGGCACGCGCACCTCGCCGAGAAGCTCGCGCTCGCGCAGAAGTACCTCGACCGACATCCAGACGGCGCGTGGGCCGACGACGTACGCGCTCAGTTCGAGCTCGGCGAGGCGAAGCTAAACGAGCGCGCGAAAGAGGACCGTGAGGTCGCGATGACATACCTCACGTATCTGCCCAACGGCCCGCACAGTAAGCAGCTCGTGTTCGTAGTGAACGCGTTCGACGACAAGCGAGAGTCCACGGACGAGCGCAGCGCGCGACTCACCGAGAAGGATCTCGCGGAGGCTGCCAATGAGCGGGACGCGGCGAAGGACTGGATCACGAGCGCGATCGCTGCAGCCATCAACGACGTCGGATCCGGCTACGATCTAGGCGTTTCGGTGGTCAAGCTCGTCATCGGAGACGCGGCGCCGACGTGGGGCGAGCGCTGGGTGAGAGCGCGAGATCTCGACTATGTCATCCCCGGAAAGGGCACGCGCGATCCGCGGTCTCTCGCCACGAAGCTCTCGTTGCGCGTCGTCGATGGAATCATCGTCGGGGTCACGCTCAAGGGCCCCGACCTGTTCGTGCGCTGGGCGGAGCTCGACGCCATGCGCGCGATGGACGAAGCCAGCGGCAAGGATCGCGACGCTGCGCGCACGCACGTGCACGAAGTACTCACGGGCATGCTGGAGGCGCGGCTCCCTCCGACGCCCGAGGACCCGACCACGAGCATGATCTCACGCAATAATGGGGCGGAGTCGTTCGTTGCGACGATGGGCTCTCACGCGGGCGAAGACGACACCATCGCCGTGATCTCTGCTAAAAGCGCCGCCAGATGATTCCGTACATCCACATTTCCGCAGGCTCGGTCCTGCAGCCCTTCGGCTTGCTCGTCGCAACGGGCGTCATCATCGGGACGATCCTGGCGGTGCGCCGCGCGCGCAAGCTCGGCTTCGACGTTGACGCGCTCAACTCGTTCATCACGTGGATGCTCGTGATGGGGTTCATCTGCGGTCACGTCCTCGACGACCTCTTCTACCACCCGTCCGAGGTCGCCCAGAAGCCGTGGAAGCTGCTGATGCTCTGGGAGGGTCTCTCGTCGTTCGGCGGCTTCACCGGCGCGGCGATCGGCATCGTCATGTGGCGGTACCTCACGCTGAAGACGGTGTTCACGATCCCGCAAGGAATAGGGCGTGTCGTAGCTGCCGCGTTCGCCTCTGCGATCGTGTGGCTCATCATCCAGAACGCGCCGCAGTTCGCCACGCTCAGCGACACGATGCACTACGTGATCCCTGTCGTCGCCGCGGTGTTCGGTTGGACGAGCGTCGGACCCGAGGGCGTCCCCATCTATCGCTTCGAGCGCCGCAAGGAGCCCGGCGCGATCTTCGCGTACGCGGACCTCATCTTGAGCGTGTTCCCCGTCGCGTGGATCTTCGGCCGTTCGGGCTGCTCTTCTGTCCACGATCACCCGGGCGCGCTCGCCACGGCGGACAATCTCTTGAGCGTCGCCTATCCGGCGTGCACGCTGCACAACCCCGCGATCAGCCCCGAAGCCGCAGCGAAATGCGCAAACGCGATGACCGAGCCGACGACCAGCTACTTCGGCGGCGTCCTCGAGTTCGTCCACGGCACTCAGGCCCGCTACGACCTCGGCCTACTCGAGCTCATGTTCACGATCGTGCTCGCGAGCCTGCTCGCCCTCACGTGGCACAAGAAAGTCCCGACGGGCAGCTACATCGCGGCCACCTCACTCGCCTACGCGCCCGTGCGCTTTGCGATGGACTTCCTTCGCATCAGGGACGTCGACATCGGCGACACACACCACGCGATCGCCGACCCACGCTACGCGGGCTTGACCCCCGCGCAGTGGGAGTGCGTCGCGCTCTTCACCTGGGGCCTCTACGTCGTCTTCAGAATCTACAGCAACCAAAAACGAGGCTTCGATCCCGCCTCATTGGTGATGCACCCCTCACTAAAGAAAAAGCCCGCCGCAAAAAAGCTGGAACCGGCAGCCGCGACCTAACCCCAAAAAAACGGTTAGCGAGAGCCGCGAGAGAGTCTTCCCGCCTTCCTGTGAATCACCGAGGATGGGCCTCCAAGAGCGCCCGAACGTCCGAGGTAAGCGCGACACCCTTCATGGCCACGAGGTCCGTCATCACGACTGTGTTGGTGACGACCGCGCAGGTCGCCCCATCGCGCAGTATCTCGAAGCGCAGCGTTGCGCTCTTCTGACCGATGTGCGCGGCCGTCACGCGAATGGTTGCCACGTCACCGAATCGCAGTGGCGCCTTGAAATCAGCCTCCGCGTGGACCGCAGGGAAGCCGAGCTTCTTGTCGTTGATGAAGCCCGCGTAGCCGCCGGGAACCGTGTCGAAGAGCGACACCATCGCGTCGTGCGCGTACGTGAAGAAGCACGCGAAGAACACGATGCCGGCGGCGTCGACGTCTTGGAAGTGGACCGGGCGCCGCAGCTCGTGCATGTCAGCCCTCGAAGTCTTCGGCCAAGCTGGCCACGACCGCGCGGGGGAGGGGAGCCACGGCAGTGAAGGTCTCGTGGTCGAAGCGAATCTCGACCGCGTGCTCTTTGGTCTTGTCGCGCAGTGCGCTGACGGCATGCGGGCTGAGTGCGAACTTCAAGTAGATGACTGCGGACGCGCGATCGACGAGGAGCCGGTCCGGAGTGGTCCTTCCGAGGTAGCGCTCTCCGTCGATCACGAGCGAGATCTTGGCCTCGAGTCCCTTGGCGCGCACCAAGAAGACCTCGCGCTCGGGCTTGTCGTCGATCTCGATCATCACAGTCGCGGATACTTCATTATCGCCCGGGACGAGCTCGTTGTAGGTCTCGAGCTCGTGCAATATGGCGCCCTCGCGCGTGATGCGTTCGGTGCGGAGCATCTCCTGGATCTGTAATAACGCAGTATCGTGATTCTCGAATACGACGCTCACGCGATCCGCGACGCGCAGGCGCCTGCGCCTCTTTTCGTCGATGACTCGTGCCCGAAAGTGGTCTCGGACGAGCTCATACTCGCCAATCGGCAATATCTCACTTCGATCGACAGCGTGCATGGCGAACCTCTCAGTTGACTGTGACTGCGATTCCGTAAGCGTCCGCGAGCGCCTCCACGGGGTGCCTCACGACGACGCCGTTCTCTCTGCCGATCCGTAGACCGGATAGTGGGCAATCAGTGACGACGACCGCCGCCTCCGCGCTCTCGACGGAGCGGGCGAGCTTCTGCGCGTACTTGCGGCCGAGCTCGTAGTACTGCGCCTTCATCCCCCAAGTGCCGTCCACCGCGCTGCACTCTTGGATGACCTCCACCTCGGTCTCGGGGACTGCGCCGAGAACGCGAGCGCCGGGGAAGCCTATTTTCTGCGCGCGGAGGTGACAAGCCGCGTGATAAGCGATTTTGCCGAGGCTCTTCTTGAACTCCCTATTGAGCTTCTTCTCTTTGCGCAGGCCGTCGAGAAAACTCATGAGGTCCATCGTATTCTCGGCGACCTTCTTCGCCTCTGGGGTGCCGAGCAGCTCGGGATATTCCTTCCTAATCGTGTAGGAACAAGATGGCCCCGGGACTACCACTTTGCGCCCGCCCTCTATCTCTTTCAGCAGAGACGCGACGTTGAACGCGGCCTTCTTCTTCGCCGCTTCGATGTCGCCCCCGTCCATGTTGGGGATTCCACAACATTGTTGGTCGGGGCGGACTACCGAGTATCCGTTCTTCTCGAGTACGCGTACCGCGTTTGCCGGGCCCGACGGAAGGTTGTAGTCGCCCGTGCAGGTGGAGAAGATCGCGACCGACCCGTTCGTTCCGGCCTCCTCTAATGGAGTATGCGAGTCGAGCCAGCGCTCGAACGTGACGGTCGCGAACGGCGGCAACGGGAACTCTTTCGAAATGCCGGCCGTCTCTTGAATGATGTTACGCACGAGTCGATTGGCGTTTACGAAGTTGGCAATCGGGCCCTGTCGCAACGCGGTAGTTAGCGCGCCCAACACACCCGGCTCACCGAGCGCGCGGTCTTGGAGCGTGACGCCGTTTCGGCGTGCGCGCTGCGCCTTCTCGCGGCCCAAAAGCCTCGGCACGTCCACCATCCACTCGTGCTGCTCGTCGGGCGTATAAGGGCATTTGATGTAACAGAGCTTGCACTGCCAGCAGAGATCAGTGGCGGACTGGAAGTCACGGGCGAGCAAGCGCTCCGCACCGGTGGCGCCGTTCTCGATGTCGCGATCCACGTGCGCGAACACGTCGGGAAACGTACCGCAGTAGTTCACGCACATGCGGCAGCCGTGACATATCTCGAGTACGCGCTTGAACTCGCCCTCTAGATCGCGCTCGTCCCAATACCTGGAATCGTTCGGCGAGAATGCGGGAGGCTGCTGCGGCTTGGGATCGATCTTCACGTGATTCGTCTCCGAGACATTGCTCGGCCGGCGCACCGATTCCCAGCGCGCCGGCCGATGCAGCGGCGGACTAGGAGAGCGTGCCGAGCATTTTCGTAAAGCGGCCCGCGTGGCTCTTTTCGGCCTTCGCGAGCGTCTCGAACCACTCGGCGACGTCGTCGAAGCCTTCTTCGCGCGCCGTCTTGGCCATCGACGGATACATGGTCTCGTACTCGTGAGTCTCGCCCGCGATCGCGGCCTTGAGGTTCTTCTCGGTCGTGCCGATCGGGAGGCCCGTCGCCGGGTCACCGACTTGCTTGAGGTAGTCCAGGTGACCGTGCGCGTGGCCGGTCTCGCCGTCCGCGGTCTCCTTGAAGTTGCCGGCGATCTCGGGCAAGCCCTCGACGTCCGCGACCTTTGCGAAATACAAATAGCGCCGGTTCGCCTGCGACTCGCCCGCGAAGGCGTCCTTCAGGTTCTGATGTGTCTTGGATCCGTTGAGGGACATCGCCATCGTTCTCTCTCCTTGATGTGCTGCTTCGGTTGGTTCACAGAGCTCTTACTCTCAGCTCGCGCAATAAATCATCGAGGCGCACGAGAAGAAACACACCGCCGCCGCTTCTTAGGAAGAATGTTTCTAAAGAGCAAGGAGGCCACGCCCGTTTTTTGGAAAGCGAAAGCTCAGCTCTTTTTGCGCCCGCCCAGCACGGCGAGCTTGAAGTAGCTGAGCTGGCTCTTGGCGGCTTCTTTCACCAGGTCGACGCGGTTGGGCTCCTTGCCGCCGCGGCGGTCGTGGAGCTCGCCGGTCTCGTAGAGCTCGCGTGTCTTGGCGCGCTGTAGCTTGCCGCTCGAGGTCTTTGGGAGTGCGCCGGGAGTTAGGGGGACGACGTCGTCGAGCGTCAGTCCCATGCCGGACTGCACGGCCGCGCGGATCGCCGTGATGAGCGCCTGCGCCAGGGCGGGGTCCATGACCATCGCGGGATCTTGGGCCTCGAACGCGACGACGACGCGCTCGCGGTCTCGCTCTGTGCCGCGAGGATCGCGCGCGCCGAAGGCGATGACGTTGCCCTTGCGAACGCCGGGCACGCGGGCCGCTTCCCACTCCATGTCTTGTGGGTAGTAGTTACGGCCGTTGAGGATTACGACCTCTTTGGATCGACCACAGATGTAGAGACGGCCCTCGTGCAAAAAGCCGAGATCACCGGTGCGCAGGAGTTCTCCGGCGCGTGCCTGCTGCGTCTTGTCGACGTCCTCCCAGTAGCCGCGCATCACCGAAGGGCCCGAGATGCGGATCTCGCCCACGCGGTCCTCGCCGAGAGGTGAGGCGCTTAGAGCGTCGTCGTCCGAGAAGATGTCGATCGTGTGGCTTTCGAAGCGCTTTCCGCACGAGACGAGTCGCACCGCGGAGGTGTCGTCGTCCGATGCGATCTTGACCACGCCCTCCGACCACAGCGCGTCGCTCACGACCGATAGCGTGCGCAGACCGCCGCCCAGATCGCTGAAGGCGACCGCGAGAGTGGACTCGGCCATTCCGTACGAAGGCAAAAGAGCGCTTGCCTGGAAGCCGAACTTCGAGAACGCGGCAGCGAACGCCTCGAGCGTCTCGGGTCGAATCGGCTCTGCGCCGCACCCGGCCACGCGCCAGGATGAGAGGTCCACGCCCTCGAGCTCGTGCGGCTTGATTCTCTTCTGCGCGAGCGCGTACGCGAAGTTGGGCGCGAAGCTCACAGTGCCCTTGTGACGAGAGATGGCTCGGAGCCACGACGCCGGACGTTTCAAGAACAATAGTGGCGGCAAAAATACGCTGGGGACCCTATAAATAAGGGGCGCCAGCACGAAGCCGATGAGCCCCATGTCGTGGTACAGAGGCAGCCAAGACACGCCGACGTCGTCCTCCTTGGCGCCGATGCCGGACATGAAACAGCGGACGTTGGCCAACAGATTCTCGTGCGTGAGCGTGACGCCCTTGGGGCGCGAAGTTGAGCCGCTCGTGAACTGCAAGAACGCGACGTCGCTCGGCAAGAGGATTGTCCCGCGCAACGGCTCACGCGACTCTCGGACGCTCTCCACGGCGACGACCTGCTCGAGGTTCGGACACGCGGCCTGCACCGTGCCGAGCATTCGCTTGATCTTCGCGTCGGTCACGAGAGCGCGCGCGCCGGACTTGTGAACGATGTGGCGCGTGTTGTCCAAGTAGCCTTGGAACTCGCCGAGGCCCAGCGGCGGGTAGATCGGCACGGGGACGATGCCCGCGCGGATGGCGCCGATGAAGCAGAGGACGAAGTCCTCGTTGGTCGGCAGGATGAGCGCGACGCGATCCCCTTTCTTCAGGCCGAGCGCCTGGAGAGCCCCGCCGTAGCGCGCGCTTGCTCGCTCGATCGCCGTATACGAGAACGAGGCCTCGCTCGCATCGTGCGGGCCGCCTTGGGCGGGGACTCCCGTCTCCGGCACGAACCGGAAGCCGATGGTGGGCGCGCACTTCGCGGCTTCTTCCACGGCATGAGCCAGGGTCGGGGGGGACGGCATCTTCGACTTTGGGCCTTATCAGAGCCCAATGCAGGAAACCACGACTCGGCAAGCCAGTGGCAGATGCGACGTCGATTTGGGGGTGGCGAAGCCAAACCGCTCGGTCGTCGAGGTTCGCCAAAGGCGACGTCGATTTGACAGCTTGGCGGTTACCCGCCGATAATACATCTCATGGCCCTCATCGAGACCGAAGAAGCCGCGCGCCGGCTCGCGCGCGCGATCGCGAGCGACCTGTCTTTGTACAACGAGGACAAGATCGTTCAGGGCATCACGAACGACAACCTGTTCCAGTCGCTCGCCGAGGAGATCGAAGAGGGCCGCGCGCTGTTCAAACGCCGCGTGTCGCCGGAGCTCTACCCGCGCAACTTCTACGACCGAGCGCTCGTCGACATCTTGGTGAAGGCCAAGGGTCACATCAAGTCGAAGCTCTGGTAACGCTCCAAGTTCCTCGCCAAGCCGCAGGAATCAGGCTCGATCGCTTCTTGGCGACCGCGCTACCGGATGCGCCTTCTCGCGCCGAGATCCAGCGTTGGATGGAGCTCGGTGTTGTGCAGGTGGATGGGCAGGTCGCGCGCTCCGCGGACAAAGCGCGAAGCGGATCGACGGTGACCGTCGAGCGTCCGATCGCGCGTCTTACCGAGGCGACGCCAGACGCCAGCGTGGCGTTCGAGGTGATGCACGTCGATGCTGCGCTGGTCGTCGTGATGAAGCCCGCGGGCCTCGTTGTTCATCCGGGAGCGGGTCACCTCACGGGCACTCTCGTGCACGGGCTCCTCGCGCGCGGCTGGTTTCGTGTGGAGGATTTGCTGTCGGACGACAGCGGAGAGAGCCACTTCAGGCCGGGGATCGTGCACCGCTTGGACAAAGGTACGAGCGGCGTGATGGTCGTCGCTCGCACCGCTGAGGCGCGTGAGGGCTTGAAGGAGCAGTTCGCGACGCACACGATCGAGCGCGCGTACGACGCGATCACGCTCGGTGTCGCCGAGACGCAGACGCATCGCACGATGCACGGGCGGCACCCGAAGGATCGCATGCGCTTCACGGCGCGCGTCACGACGGGCAAGCGAGCGGTCACTCACGTGCGCCTCGTGCGGTCGCTGGCGAACGGCGCCGCTAGCCTCGTCGCGTGCACGCTCGAGACGGGGCGCACTCACCAAATCCGCGTCCACCTCGCCGAGTCGGGTACTCCCGTGCTGGGAGATCCACTGTACGGGCGCCAGTCGAAGGACGCGCTCGTGCGTGAGGTGGGGACCACGCTGGGTCACCAAGCGCTCCACGCACGCGTGCTCGCGTTCCGTCATCCGTTGACGGGTCAATTGATGAGATTCGAGGCGGAGTTCCCGCCCGATTTCGCTCTCGCTCTCAGCCGTCTTTCAGGAGCTTCGGGTAACGTCGCTTGAGGAGCGCGAGCGCGGAGAATCCCACGAGCACCGCGAACCAGAGCGTCGCAAAGCGCACGAGCATCATCGCGTCCGTGCTCGCGTCGCGCGAGACGTGGCCGAGATCGATCATCTGCTCGCGGAGCGCGCTCTCCGTGACGCCGAGTCCGCCGGGCATCACGGCACCGACGAGCGTGCTCGTCGCGTAGAAGAACGCGGCGAGTGGCACCGGCACCGGCTCGCCGAAGCCCCACAAGATCGTCCAGAGCGCGAGGCACTCGAGCGACCATGCGGCGATGGAGAGCAAGGTCGGCAACAGGAGGTTCCGCGGGTGCACGAGCACGCCGAGCGTCTCGTACATCGTCTCGAGTTTCGGCCCGACCTTTTCGAGCTTACCGGGCAAGTGTTTCACCAATCCGATGAGCCACAGCGAAGCGCCGCGCCACATCACGACGACCAACAGGATGAACACGAGTGCGCCGCCGATGGCCGCAGGCAAGAGTCCGCCCGTGAATCCGACGGAGCCCGCGAGGATGAGGATGATGATGCCGATCAGGTCCGTGACGCGCTCCGCGATCACGATCGGCGCGGTCTTCGGTGCGGGCACTCCGTACGTCTCGGCGAGCACGAGTGACTTGAACACCTCGCCGACCTTGCCTGGCGATACGGTGAGGACGAATCCGGACAAGAAGATGAGGAAGCTGTCGCTCTTCTTCACGCCGCGGATGTCGAGGCGCGCGAGATAGAACTCCCACTTGAGGAAGCGCAGCACGTAGTTGCCGAACGCGAGCCCGCACGCCGCCGCGAACGCGATCCAGTGGAAGCGCTCGAGACCCGCCTTCACGCTGCCGAGGCCTTGGTAGATCGCGTACCCCATGTAGAGCGCGACGCCCGCGATGAGCACCACGATGATGCGACCCATCGGGAGCGCGCTCTTCTTCCGCGCGGGCGCGCTCTCGGGTGCTGACGCGAGCTCGCTCACGTCAGTGCGTCCCCAACCACGCGACGACGATCCAAAAGACCGCGACGGGGATCAACAACGCGACGCCCGCGTAGAGCGCGATCGATCGCAGTCGCTGGTTGGCGCTCTGGCGCAGGCGAACGACGGTGTACGCGGCGATCGCGATCACCGTCGCGCTAGCGAACACCAAGAAGAACCACGGCGGCGCTTCCCACTTGCCGCGACGCATGCCGTCCGGGCGTTGGACGGTCTCGACGACGCTCGCGGCAGGCGCCGCCGACGAAGACGGCAATGCCGCCGCTTCGCGATTGAGCGCGCTGGGAGCCGGAGCGTTGGCGGACGGAACAGGCACGGCGGAGCCTCTAGCAAGAAAAGGCCGTCGCGTGAACGGCACCCGTCTTTGCCTTCAATTTTGCGGTTCCGTGGCCCAATGTCTGGATCGGCAAAGCGTTCGAAGACGCGACTACGCTCCTCTCGCGGCGACGATAGGCGTTTTGACTCTCCGTCGCGGTCGTGCGACACGGAACTCGTGACAGGCAGCGAAACCGAACAAGACGCAGCGCCGAAGGCAGCCCCCGATGACGAGGCACTCCTCGAGCGCTGCAAGAGCGCACGTGCACAGCTCGCCAAAGCGCTTGGCGCGAAGGTGGTCGGCCAGAGCGAGGTGATCGATTTGATGCTGGTCGCGCTGCTCGCGCGCGGTCATGCGCTGCTCGTAGGTGTGCCGGGTCTCGCCAAGACGTTGCTCGTGAGCTCGCTCGCGCAGGCGCTCGGGCTCTCGTTCGGGCGCGTGCAGTTCACGCCTGATTTGTTGCCCGCGGACATCACGGGGACCGACGTCCTTCAAGAAGAGGAGGGCAGCAACGGGCAGACCCGCCGCCGCGTGCGCTTCCTGCCTGGGCCCATCTTCCACAACCTCGTGCTCGCCGACGAGATCAACCGCACACCGCCGAAGACGCAGGCCGCGCTGCTGCAGGCGATGCAAGAGCGTGTGGTCACGGCGAGCGGCACGACGCACTCGCTGCCGTCGCCGTTTCAAGTGTTCGCGACGAGAAACCCGATCGAGCAGGAGGGGACGTACCCGCTGCCCGAGGCGCAGCTCGATCGTTTCCTTCTCGAGATCCACGTCGAGTACCCGAGCGAAGAAGAGGAGCGCGCGATCGCCAAGAAGACGACGAGCGCGGACCTCGGCGAGGTCCCGACGGTGCTCACCGCGGACGACGTTCGCTCGCTCCAGGCGCTCATCCCGCGCATGCCCGTGACGGATGATGCGGTAGCGCTCGCGGTGACGCTCGGCCGCGCGACGCGACCCCAAGGCAAAAAACCGATCAAGGAGATCGAAGACTACGTGCGCTTCGGTGCGGGTCCGCGCGGCTCTCAGGCGCTCGTGCTCGCGGCGAAGGCGCGCGCGGCGTTGAGGGGAGAGCCGGCCGCAGACGTAGAGGACGTACGCGCGCTGATCGAGCCTGTTTTGCGGCACCGTTTGGTGTTGAGCTATCGCGCAGAGGCGGACGGCGTACGCGACGTCGACGTGCTCGCGAAGGTAGCCGCGAGCGTCGCCTAGAAAGCCTGGTCGGAGAATTTGAAGAGCAGGTAGTGCGCGCTCGCTGAGTCGGGGCGGATCACGATCGCGCCGTCAGCGTTGGTGAGGTCGCGGCGAATGAGGTGCGCGCTGTCTGCCTTCGTGCCGCCGCTGCTCGTCGCAAACACGGAGCCGTGCGCGCCGAGCTCCAGTTCGTTCGTCACGGTCGCCACCAGTTCGTCCTTCGGGTGTGGTGCGAACGAAGCACTCTTGGCGCCGAGTGTCGTCACGCAATCGAGCGGACCGGACTCGTGCCACCCCTCGGACCACGCAGGTCCCGCGAGCTTGCAGCACGAGGTGCGTCGCGTTGGGCTGCGCGCACGTCGGATGGCCTCGAGGCACCCGCGCGAGGATCGACCCATCCAAGCGGCCGAACGCGTTGGTGAGCGCGTCGCCGAAGATCGAGGCGCAGGCCTTCGACTTGTCGACGGATGCGTCGGCCGTGCTCGTGTCCGCAGTGGCGTCGTCGATCGACGAGTCAGGGGAGGGGAGGGGAGCCTGCTGCGTCGCGGACCCGCAACCGAACAAGACGGCGCGAGCAGAAATTCTCTTCAGAGGATCTTGTCGAGGACGCGATCGAGCGCGTCGAGGTCTGCGTACGGGATCGCGATCTCCCCGCGATTGCCCTTGTCGCGCACTTGCACCTTCGTCCCTAGCGCTCGCGATAGACGCGTCTCGAGGTCCCGCACGCTCGCTGCTTTCGCTTGAGTGGAGTGCTCGGGCTTTTTTTCTTTCTTCTTTGCACCGCGGACGAGCGCTTCGGTCGCGCGCACGCTGAGCTGGCCACGCACGACCTTCTCGGCGAGTGAGTCCATCGACGCGGTCGTCTCGGCGCCGAGCAACGCACGCGCGTGTCCTTCCGAGAGCTCGCCGCTCATCACGCGGTTTCGCACGGGGATGGGGAGCTTCAGCAAGCGCAGCGCGTTGGCAATCGTCGTGCGATCCTTGTGGAGGCGCTCCCCGAGGGCCTCTTGTGTGTAGCCGTGCTCCTTCTGCAATCGATCGTAGGACTCCGCGAGCTCGATCGCGTTGAGGTCCTCGCGCTGCACGTTCTCGATGAGCGCGAGCTCGAACGCGCTCTTTGGGGACACGTCCTTCACGACAACGAGCAGCTCTTTCAGACCCGCCTTCTGCGCAGCACGCCAGCGGCGCTCGCCTGCGATGAGTTCGAACTTGTCGTTCGAGCCCGGCGCGCGACGAACGACGAGCGGCTCGATGAGCCCGTGCTCTTCGAGCGAGCGCGAGAGCTCGTCGAGTCGCTCCTTGTCGAAGTGTCGCCGCGGTTGCCCCTTCTGCGGCACGATGCGCTCGATCGCGCAGAGGAAAACGCTCTTTTGATCGTAGCCCTTGATCTGTGCCACAGGCAGCAGAGCGTCGAGGCCTCGCCCGAGCGCGCGTCGCGGCTTGTCAGCCATGGATCAATTCGCGAGCGAGCGAGAGGTACCCTTGCGCGCCCTTCGACTGCGCGTCGTAGAGCAGTGCGGGCTTGCCGTGACTGGGTGCCTCGCTCAGCCTGATGTTGCGCGGGATCACGGCGTCGAACACTCGGAAGTGACGGCGAACTTCCTCGGCGACTTGGTGAGAGAGATTGTTGCGCGGGTCGAACATCGTCAGCACGATGCCCTCGACCTCGAGGTTCTTGTTGATGCCCGCCTTGATGCGATCGATCGTCGCCATCAGGTGCGTGAGACCTTCGAGCGCGTAGTACTCGCACTGCAACGGGACCAGCACGCGATCGCTCGCTGCGAGCGCGTTGACTGTGAGCAGTCCGAGGGACGGCGGGCAGTCGATGAACACGTACTCGTATCCGCGCGACGCGATCACCTTCGCAAGGGCTGTTTTTAGCCGGGTCGCGCGGTCGGCCTCGTCGACGAGCTCGATCTCCGCGGCGACGAGGTCTTGCGTCGCAGGCGCGACGTCAAGCAACGCGATGTCGGTGCCGACGATCACCTCGTCGAAGGTCGCGCGGCCGATGAGCACGTCGTAGACGCTGCGCTCCACGCTCCGTGGGCGAATGCCGACGCCGCTCGACGCGTTGCCCTGCGGGTCCATGTCGAGCAGCAGCGTCTTCTTCTCTGCGGCCGCGACACTTGCTGCGAGGTTCACGGCCGTCGTGGTCTTGCCGACGCCGCCCTTCTGGTTGACCACCGAGATGACGCGCGTGCCCTTCTTACGATCGGCTGTGCGTCGGGCTGCCATGAGTGCGCTTCCGTGTACCACCTGTTTGCCATCCTGAGGTGACGAAGGATCCGCGGCGAGTCGTGAACTCCAGAAATCGACCGTCGTAATTTTGGCCGTGATCGATCCTGGGAGTACGGTGTGAACAGATGTAGGACAACGACGTACACGACGTCGGGCCCCACGGAAAACACCATGCGCAACGCTCTCTCCGAAGCTCTGAAGGATCAAGACCGCCCATCGGTGGACCGAATCCTCGCGAGTCAATTCTTCGTTTCAAGCGAACGCGCGACCGATTCAACACGCACCAGCGTGCGCAACTTTCTTACCCCACGGAGGACATCATGAGCGTTCCCAAGAGCTATCGCAGCATCCAAGAGTTCGAGCGCGAAGAGATCCGATCGCACATGAAGATCGGCTTTTCGTTGGACGATATGCACAACGACGCCACGTTCGACTCTGGCGACCTGCTCTTCGACGACACCGTCGACGAGTACGATCCCGAAGCGTTCGACATGAAAGGCTGATCCTCGTCTTCACAAAACTTTGCCGCGCGCGGTCCTCCCGGTCGCGAGCGGCTCCGCCCTCGGACCACGCCTCGGTCCGGGGGCTTTTCTTTGGCTCGTGTATAAAATTGCTCGGACTATTTCGCCGGTTTCCGAGCGGTCACGCTTGACGAACTAGGGGGGCTAAGTAAGGTGCGCGGCCGCCCATGCAAGTTACCGAGAAGCGAATTTCCCCCGTGATGATGGAGCTCGAAATTCAGGTGCCCGCAAGCACCGTGAAGACAGAGCTCGACAAGGCGTACGTCAACCTCGCCAAGAAGGCGAACGTCCGAGGCTTCCGTCCTGGCAAGGTGCCGCGCGACGTGATCGTGCGATTGTATGGAAATCAAGTGCTCGGCGAGGTCGCCAACACGCTGATCAACAACACGCTGCCGCAAGCGCTCAACGAAAAGAACATGACCCCGGTCTCGCAACCGTCGGTCGACGTGGGCAAGCTGGCGGGCACCGAGGCGCTCATCTACAAGGCGCGCTTCGAGGTGACGCCAGACATCGGCGAGGTGAAGTACGAGGGCTTCGAGCTCTCGCGCCCCGCGATGGCCGTGACCGACAAGATGGTCGATGACGAACTCGAGAGCATCCGCCAACAGCATGCGGCGCTCAAGACCCCAGAGCCGGAGCGCGCAGCCAAGAAGGGCGACGTCGCGACGATCGACTTCGTGCTCTCGCTCGACGGAAAAGAAGTGAAGGACGGTGGCGGCATGGGCGTGCAGCTCGAGCTCGGCGCCGGGCAGGCGCTCCCCGAGCTGGACGCGGCGCTGGACGGCAAGAAGATCGGCGACAAGTTCGACGTCTCGGCGAAATTCCCCGACGCGCACCCGCGCGACGAGCTCAAAGGCAAGACGGGCAAGTTCGTCGTCACCATGACGGACATCAAAGAGAAGGTGCTCCCCGCCCTCGACGACGAGCTCGCGAAGGACGTGGGTTCGTTTCAAACGATGATCGAGCTGCGCGCGGACGTGCACACGAAGCTCGAGAAGGCGCTGAAAGACCGCTCCGAGATGGCCGTGGCCGAGCAGATCGTCCAGAAGCTCAACGACAACAACCCGCTGGATGTGCCGCCTTCGCTCGTCGAGCAGCAGTGCCGGGTGATGGAGCAAGAGGTCGTGATGCAGGCGCGCCGCATGGGCCAGCGCATCACCAAGGAAGCGGCGGCAATCCTCCAC
>JAYVYD010000493.1:0-7036 GCA_043784605.1 Myxococcales bacterium
CGCGCGAGCACGCCGTCCGCCCAGTGCGTCTCGATGTTCTGGTAGTCGCTCGAGTTGCGCAGGGGCGAGCTCTCCGAGATGGAGACGAGGAGCTTGTCATGCGCGAGATCGCATTTGCCCTGGTCGCAGAGCGCCTTCGCGGCGTCGAGCGCGGCCTGCTCGGGATTGGCCGACGTGGTGCTGTTCGTGCCGACCGTATCTACCGTCTTGGGTTTCTGCGTGTACATCCATGCGCCGATCACGACGCCGCCGGCGATGACGGCTCCCAACAGCACCCAGGGCACGATCGACGAGCTCCCCGGTCCGACGCGCGGCTGCACCGGCAACGAAGACGGAGTGCGATCGGCGAGCGCCTCGAGCTGTTGGCTGTCGCCGACGCCGGGCAAGAAGATCTGACCTGCTCCGACGAAGCGAAGCCGCACGTCGCCGAGCTCGAGCACGTCACCGGCTTCGATGATGCCGCGCCGAAGATCGGAGCCGTTCACGCGGACGCCATTGCTCGAGCCCTTGTCGACGATCTCGTATCGCCCTTCGCCGAGCGCGTGGATCTCGCAGTGGAGACGCGAGACGGAGTTGTGATTGACCGAGATCGTCGCGTCCTCCGCGCGACCGATCGTCACGCGCTCCGTGGTGAGCGGATACTCGGCGCCTGGAGTCGGCCCCGCCAACATCACGAGGCGGTCCGGACGCTGCATCAGCTCCGAGCCACGATTGAGCGGCCCCGTCGGGAGCGTCGCCTTCATCGCCTCGGTGGGGGCGCCGGTCTGAGCGCCAGGCGCAGTGTCCACTCCGAGCGCGTCGTCTTGGAGCACGATGCGGTAGTCGCCGATCTGGATCAGGTCTCCGTGCTGGAGCTCCTGCGGCTGCACCACGCGCAGACCGTTGACGTAGACACCGTTGTAGCTCGAGTGATCTTCGAGCAGGTAATTCGACGTCGGTCCGTTCGCGCGATGAATCTTCGCGTGCTCGCGCGAGACGTTCCGCTCCGTCAGGCGGATCGTGTTCCCCTCTTTGCGCCCGACCGTATAGTCGTCGCGAGTAAGCGGAACGGTGGTCCGCTTGCTTTCGTCGTCCTCAATTACAAGCTTCCACATGGGCTCGGGTTGGGCGGCGCCCCGACTACTACGGAGGGCGCGCGGGGCGGCTCGAAAGAACGCGGTTGACGGTGCCTAGGAGAGACCTTCTCGCCGCGGCAAAAAGCAGTCTAGCGACCAGCAGGCCCGAAGCGCAACGGGCGTGCTGAGGAGTTGCGTCGAGGGGAACTGATTTTCATCCTCGGGATTGACGTATCACACGGAGGTGATCATGTATCACGGTGTGACACAGAGGCGTCGCGGAGCCCCCATGAACGAAGAGCCTAACTCGACTGGCGAGGACTCGAAGTCCTCGGAAAAGAAAGAGCGCGTCTTGCACACGCGTGTCCCGGCCATGCTCGAGCAAGAGCTCAAGCGCTTCGCGGACAACCTGCGCGTTCCCGTCTCGAACCTCGTTCGGACGATTTTGGAAGACGCGCTGCAAGTCGCGGACGTTGCGAGCAACAGCGTCGAGGAGCGGCTGCGCAGGGCCGCGGAGTCGATCGAGCACGAGCGCACGAAGCTCAAGCAACGGGTGCAGCGCGAAGACCCGCTCGCTCGCGTCTTCGCGTTCCAAGAGGTCACGCTCGCTCAGCCAGCGCAGTGCGCCAAGTGCAGCACACGACTCGACGCAGGTGCGCGCGCGTTCATGGGTCTGACGGATCCTCCGGCAAACGGGCGCCCCGCGCCGCGAATCCTCGCGTGCGGAGCGTGCGCTCCAAAACCCGGCGGTGACAATCAACAAGAGGAGAAGAAGTGATGAACGAGCAAGCCAAAGAGTCGGCCGTGGCGCAGGTCGTCGAGAATGAAAAGAGCAACGGAGAGACGACGACCGAGGCCGCCGAAACGATCGTCGACGCCGCGTTCGACATCGGCGAGGCGTGGGCCGCTTACGGGCTCAAGGTCGGTCGCATCGCGCTGTTGACGAGCGCACGGACGCTCTCTCACGCCGCGCGCGCTCTCGAGGCCGTGCAGAAAAACCTCGAGAAGCAAGCCGCGAACGACGCGAATACGACGCCGTGACGCTCCCCCGACTGCTCACGGCGCATCACTCGATGCGCTGCGGCTCGCCGTTGGGGAGCGTCGCGACGAACGCGTCGCGCGCGGCGTGGACCCGCGTGACGTCTCGACCGTCGAACGTGAGCTTGGTCTTGTACGTCGGGTCTTCCCACTTTGGGTACGACCCGACGTCCACGTCCGGGAAGTCCGCGACGACGCGATCGAGCAGCGGCTTGAGCACGCCCTCGTCCATCTTCGTGTAGACGGCGGTCGAGACGAACGCGACGCCACCGCCCACACGCGACAAGAGGATGGGAATCTTCATCCGGAAGACCTCCGGCACGCCGGGCATGAGCCAGGTGTTCTTGATGCGAATCGTCGGCCATCGCATCTCGGGCGAGGTCTCGAGCGTGGCGCCTTCGGGCATGAGCGCCATCCGCAGGTGCCCGTCGGTGAGGCGCTCTTTGTAATGTGCACGAATCATCGCCTCGACCTCGGGGCTGCTCGTGACGCGCACGCCGAACGCCTTCGCGGCGGCCTCGATGGTCACGTCGTCGTGCGTCGGGCCGACCCCGCCCGAAGTGAACAGCCAGTCGTGCGCTGACGAGAGGGCGCGGATCTCGGACGCGATCAGCTCGACCTCGTCCGTCACCATGACGACGCGCAGCAGCGCGACGCCCACGCCGCGGAGGGCGCGCGCCAACACGGCGAGGTTTTGTTCTTCGACCTTTCCGCTCAACAACTCGTTGCCGATCACGAGCGCAGCGGCGGTCTTTGGCGGGGCGAGGGCCATCGCCGGTAAGGATGCCACGCGACCGAGGGTCACCGCAATTGTTGCGGGCGAAGCCAATCTCCTCAGTTGTTGTCGTTCGCCGAAGGGGATGACAATTCGCCGAAGACAGCGGCGACAATTGCGCCACCGGCGCCTCGGCGCGTAGTAGACTCGTCAGAGGCGATGCCCAAGGTTCTCGTCGTCGAAGATAGCGGATCGATGCGTGCGTACATCCGCGCGATCCTCGAGGATGGCGCCACGGGCGACGCGATCGGTGCATACGCCGTCACCGAAGCCTCGAGCGGCTTCGAGGCGATGCGCCAGCTGCCGCGCGGGCCCTACGACCTCATCATCACCGACATCAACATGGGCGACATCAACGGGCTCGAGCTCATTCGCTTCGTGCGCAAGAGCGAGCACCACAAGACGACGCCGCTACTGATAGTTTCGACGCAGCACACCGAGCGTGACGTGGAGCGAGGCCTCGCTCTCGGCGCGAACGGGTACCTGCCCAAGCCGTTCACCGCAGAGCAGCTGCGCGAGATGGTGGGGACGGTGCTCAAGGGCAAGGCGTCGCAATGACCGACCAAGGCGGAGGCAACGGAGGTCGCGGGCCGATCGATCGCGCACGTGAAGACTTTTTTCCCGAGGCCCAAGAGCTCGTGGACGGACTCGGGCGTGACCTGCTTGCCATCGACGAGAACCTGAAGAATGGCCGAAGCGACCCCGAGCTGATCAACGACGTGTTCCGCGCAGTGCACACGCTGAAGGGCCTCAGCGGCCTGTTCGGTGCGGCGCTGATGAGCGGACTCTCGCACGAGCTCGAGGACGTCCTGGACGAGCTGCGACTCGGGAGGGTCGAGCTCTCGTCGGAGGTGCTCGATCTGGTGTTCCGCGCCGTCGACCTCTACACGAAGCTACTCGCCTCGGAGCGCGGGGCTCTCCCCGAGCCGACCGTCGAGGTGCGCGCACTCCTGCATGCACTCGGTCATGTCACGCAGCGCGGGAGCGCAGCCGAGGCCAACCCCGTCGTTCAATACGAGCTCGACCCTGGCTTGCTCGGCGTGCTCACCGAGTACGAGGAGCACCGGCTTCGTACGAACATCCAGTCAGGGTTTCGTCTCTACAAAATGCGCGTGCGCTTCTCACTCGCGACGATCGACACCGCGCTGGACGATCTAAAGTCGAAGACGCGCTCGCACGGCGAGATCATCACGTACTTGCCCACGGGGGACGCGAGCGACGGCGACACGCTCGAGCTCGAGATCTTGATCGCGAGCCGTGAGTCGATCGCCTTGCTCAAAGCCGCCATCGAGGCGCCGGATCTCCACATCGAGGAGGTGCCGCGGCGATCGGCGCGCACGAGCTCGCCTCCGCCCGCGATGGCAATGCCGAGTGCGCCGACGCACGGGATGCCGAGCGAGTTCCCGAGCGTGCCGATGCCCAACTTCGAGGGCGAAGCGCATACGTCCATGGCGCACGTGCGCGCGCCTTCGGTCGCGCCGAACTCGATCGTGCCGCCGCCGGCCGACAGAGACGTCTCGCTCCGGAGCGTGAGCCAGACGGTGCGGGTGGACATCCGCAAGCTCGACCACCTCATGAACATCGTCGGCGAGCTCGCGATCGTCCGCACGGGCATGTTCGAGATCATCGAGAGCGTGCGCGCGCGGGCGGGCACGCGAGACCTCGCCGCAGAGCTGCAGCGGCTCCATCGTACGTTCGAGCGACACCTCGGTCAGATGCAGAGCGGCATCCTCGAGGTCCGCATGGTTCCGCTTGGCCAGGCGTTCGACAAGCTCGCGCGCATCGTCCGTCAGCTCTCTCGCGAGCACGACAAACAGGTGAACCTCGTCATCACGGGGGCCGAGACCGAGATCGACAAGCTCATCGTCGAGGAGCTCAGCGATCCGCTGATGCACATGATTCGCAACGCGATCGATCACGCGATCGAGACGCGCGAGGATCGTGTGAAGGTCGGCAAGCCCCCCGTGGGCACGATCGCCGTCAACGCCTACCAAAAGGGCAACCAGGTCGTGATCGAAGTAGAGGACGACGGGCGTGGCATGGATCTCGAGCGCATCGCGACCGCCGCGATACGGCTCGGCATGCTCACCGCCGAAGAGGTGAAGGAGCTCCCACAGCGCGAGATCTTGAACCTCGTCTTCAGGCCCGGGTTCACCACGAGAGCCGTCGCGACCGACACGTCGGGCCGTGGCGTCGGCATGGACGTCGTCAAGACGAACATCGCCAAGCTCGGCGGCATCGTCGACATCTCGAGCGAGGTGGGCATCGGCACGAAGATGACGATCACTCTGCCCATCACGCTCGCGATCATCAGCGTGCTCATGGTGGAGGTCGGCGGTCGGACGTATGCGGTCCCGCTCACGAGCATCGAGGAGGCCATCGCATTCGACGAGGGCCTCGTGCGCTCGTTCGAGGGTCGCGAGCTGATGACTCAGCGCGGGGCCACGCTCCCCGTGTGCAGGCTCCGTAAGCACTTCGGGCACGACACGGACTCCCTCTCTGCACGAAGGATCGCGCGGCGCGGCGGCTTCGTGGTCATCGCGTCGATCGGAGACCGTCGGATCGGCTTCGTCGTCGATCGCCTCGTCGGCCAGCAGGACATCGTCATCAAGGCGCTCGGCAAGTCGCTCTCGAACGTACGTGGGTTCGCTGGCGCCACAGAGCTCGGAGATCAGCGGGTCGCCCTCGTCCTCGACGTGGCCGCCCTCATCGAAGAGGTCCTCTCGACGAGCCTCGAGATGCGTACGCTAACGCTCGGGAGCGCGTCGTGACGGAGCTCGCTCGCCGCAACAAGCGTGCGCCGCGCGTCGGTGACTCGCAGCGCGTCGAGTACCTCGCGTTCCGCCTTGCGGGAGACAGCTACGGCGTGCGTATCTCGATGGTTGCGGAGATCCTGCGCCCGCCGCCGATCACCGAGGTGCCGCGCGCGCCCCGCTCCGTCGTCGGCGTCGTGAGCGTCCGAGGGCGCCTCGTCACGATCGTGGATGCGCGACGCCGCCTCGGGCTCGCGGAGAGCAGCCATGACGGACGCACACGCATCCTCCTGGTCGACATCAAGACGGACGAGCTCGTTGGGTTGCTGGTGGACGAGGTGCTTCAAGTGTACCGGCTCGGCGAGAACGAGATCGAGCCAGCGTCTGTCCTCGGTGGCGACCAACCGCCGCACATCCTAGGCATCGGCAGACCCGCCGCACTGCGAGAGGCGAGCGGGGCGCGCGCGTCGAACAGCTCGATCATCGTGTTGATCGACGTGACTACCCTCATCCACACGGATCGCTGATGCAACAACGCCTGCCCCGCTTCAAGGAGGACCCGTCGAAGAACTACGTCGGGTGCGTGGTGGGAGACCTCCGGTACGCGATCCCGATCCCCGCGGTGCGCGAGATCGTCAACGCGCTTACGGTCCTCGAGCTGCCCAACGCGCCGCCCGCGGTGCTCGGCGTCGCGGACTACAGGGACGAGGTCGTGCCGGTCGTGAGCTTGCGCCTGCGCTTCGGTCTGCCATTCGTCCCGACCACGCGACGCACGAAGTGGATCGTAGTGGAATCCGAGCGTCGGCTCATCGCACTCGTCGTCGACGCCGTGACGGAGGTGTTCAGGAGCGCGACGGTCCGTCCTCCGCCGTCTCTCGGTCTCGGCGACGACGCTCGCGGCATCGAGGGCGTCGCGGAGAAGGAGGGCTCACTCGTGTTCGTGCTCGACGTCTCGCGGCTCGCCAACATCCTCACGCCCATCGCGAACGCAGAGATCGCGCAGCTCGCAGCGGAGAATTCCAAGTGAGCCTACTCCTTGCCAGCCTCACGAGCCTGGATCCGGAGACCCGCCGGCTCGCGGTGCAGCGCCTCCAAGACGAGGACGTCGATGGCGTAGGAGAGCTGCTCGTGCGCGCGCTCGGAGACGAGGACTGGCGCGTTCGAAAAGAGGCCGCGCAGGTCGCACGCTCGGCGCCGCGTCGTGCAGAAGTCGTCAGTGCAGTCGTGGCGGCGCTCGACGATCACACGAACATCGGGCTCCGTAACGCCGCCGTGGAGGCGCTCGTCTTGATAGGGCGGGACGCCATTCCGGCAGCGGTGCGCGCGTTGGAGTCGCTCGACGCCGACGGCCGGAAGCTGGCGGTCGAGGTGCTCGGGGGCGTGCCCGATTTGGAGGGCACGCGCGCGCTCGTGCG
>JAYVYD010000494.1:0-6584 GCA_043784605.1 Myxococcales bacterium
CCGCGTTTCAGGTGGTCGAGGTCCCACTCGCCAAGGACGGTGCGCGTGCCGATCGGACCATCACCGGGCTCGCCAACGCGGGCGCCGCGTGCACGACCAGCGACGACTGCACGGCAGCCAGAGAGTGCAGCAAGAGCGGGCAGTGCCTCCCGGCCGTGAAACTCATCGCGAAGCGAGCGGCGGTGCTGCGGATCTTCGTGACGCCGGGTCCTGGCTGGCAACCCACCACGCTCACGGCGCGCGTGAAGATCAGATTCTCGGGTCCTACTGGGAGCGAGACTCGTGTGGTGTACAACACCAAGCTAGTCACGAAGCCCTCGACCATGGCGGAGCTCGACTCGACGATCAACGTCGACCTCCCCGGTGACACCCTCGAGCCTTCTGCCACCTTTGGCGTAGTGCTCAATCAGGCCGGCGGAGACGCCGCTACGCCGAAGAGCACGTCACGGTATCCGATGGACGGCTCGCTCGATGATCTCGCGGTCGTTGGCGGTGCTGACGTGATGCACCTCCAGCTCGTGCCTATCGTCCGGGGCGGCGGAGACCCAGTGCCCGACACGAGCCCCGCGAAGCTCAAGTCGATCGCCGATCGTTTCATGCAGCTGTACCCCATCGCATCGATCGACCTTACGGTGCATGCGCCGTACACGCTGATGGGCAGCGGAGGCAACGATGTGGCCCTCATGGAGATCAACAACCTCCACGGCAAAGACGGCGTCCCGTCGAGCCTCTACTACTACGGTGTCCTCAACAACGCGGGTGGCGGGCTCTCTGGACTGGGTCCGCCCGCGAGCGTCGGTGACAACGATGCAGAGGTGATGGCGCACGAGGTCGGTCATGCGCACGGCCTCCAACACGCGCCGTACTGCGGTGCCCCGGGGACGCCGCCGAATTACTGGCCTGCAGACTCCTCGCACGAGCAAGGCCACCTCGGCCGCTGGGTCTACGACTTCTTGGGTAAGACCATGATCGACCCGTCGTCGCGCACGGACATCCTTAGCTACTGCCCAAACAAGTGGATCAGCGACTTTCACTACATGCGCTTTTACATGCAGGTCCGCGGGGACAACCGGTTCTATGGGTACCACGATGGCCTCGAGGGCCGACAACAGGTGCCTTCGCATCGAGGGCTCTACATTTTATCCGATGGGTCCACCCAGTGGAGCACGACATCAATGGCGCAGTCATGGATCACGCGCGGCGAGCCGCAGGTCGTCCTTGCCTCGACGGCCAGCGGTACGAAGACCGGCCAGGGATATTACTTCCCGTACGATCACCTCCCGGGAGGCATCTTGATGGTCTCCGAAGAGACCCTCCAGGATGCCATCACCGTGAAAGCGCCGGCGCTCTCTGCGCCGGTCGTCGTGGAACACGCTAATCGCTAGTAGCGACGGCGATTCATCGGGCGACCACCGCCACGGCGCGGACCGCGTCCCTCGCCGGGGGAAAGCGGCTTGGGATCGGAGGCGGCGATGGCGGCGATGTCCGCGGGTGAGCCCGTGGCCGGCAGCTTCTTGCGGATCAATCGCTCAATGTCGGCGAGCAGGCCGCGCTCTTCGTGATCGCAGAACGAAATCGCGCGACCGACGGCGCCGGCTCGACCCGTTCGACCGATGCGGTGGACGTAGGCCTCCGCGACGTCCGGCAGATCGTAGTTGATGACGTGCGAGATGCCGTCCACGTCGATGCCACGCGATGCGACGTCCGTGGCGACGAGCACGCGCGTCGTGCCGGCGCGGAACCCCTCGAGTGCGCGCTCGCGTGCGCCCTGCGATTTGTTGCCGTGAATCGCGGCCGACCCGATGCCGGCGCGGTCTAGCTGTTCGCAGACGCGATTGGCTCCGTGCTTGGTGCGCGTGAAGACGATCGCGCGCAGTACGGTGTCGTCGCGCAGCACCTTCTCGAGCATTGCGCGCTTGTCGTTCTTGGCGACGTGCACGACCGACTGCTCGATGAGCTCTGCAGTGGTCACCGCGGGCGTAATCGCCACTCGTGCGGGATTGACCAATAGTGATTTCGACATCTGCTCGATCGGCGCCGGGATGGTGGCCGAGAAGAACAGCGTCTGGCGTTGTTTGGGGAGCGCCGCGCAGACGCGACGAACGTCGTGGACGAAGCCCATGTCCAGCATGCGGTCCGCCTCGTCCAAGACGAAGTGGGTAATCGAGCCGAGTCGTACGAAGCCCTGATTCATCAAGTCCAGCAAACGACCGGGCGTCGCGATGAGGATCGGCGGGCGCGAGCGCAACGCCGTTTCTTGCGGGCGCTGGCTGACGCCGCCATAAACGACGACGCTGCGCACGTCCGTGTAGCGCCCGTAGACCGAGACGCGCTCGTGGATCTGTGCGGCGAGTTCGCGCGTGGGAGTGAGCACGAGCGCGCGGATGGTTCCGTCGGTGACGGGGTTGCGCGAGAGGTGCTGCACGATAGGACAGACGAACGCTGCCGTCTTTCCGGTGCCCGTCTGGGCGCCCGCGAGGATGTCGCGACCGGCGAGCGCGTGAGGGACTACCTCCGTCTGCACGGGACTGGGGACCGTATAGCCCTCTTCGAGGATTCCGCGCACGATCGCGGGGTCTAGGCCAATCGCGCTGAACGGCGACGCTGCGATGGCGGCCGCGATCTCCGGAGTTATCGGCGCGCGAGGTGCGGACACGATCGGGGAGAAGCGCGCCTCCGCGGGCGGCTGTTGTTGAACGGACGACGAAGACGAGGAACCAGAATGACGCCGGGGGCGCCTGGAACGAGACGAAAACAATTTTTTGGAGACTCTCTGCGGCGCGCTCTCGAGAGAGCGCAGGAGCTTAGGGGCCAATCCTCGCTGCCGCGGGTCGGAAAGGCATCCCGGCACCTGCCGGGCGAGCGCTGCGCCCCCACTTGCGAGAGGACTTCAGCGAATGACGCCATGAGAGGCGCGATTGATGCGGACTGTATAGCTCGCAATCGATCGTTGCGCCACTACTCAATCATCAACGGCACTTCGGAACGTCGTGGCAGAGAGTCGCAGTGAAGGTGCTCGACATGAACGCGGGGTATGTTCCCTTGATCGCGTAGCTCCCTGTGGCGAGCGAGCCGTTCGGAGCGAACGTGTTGAACGTGATGGTGCCCGTCGCCGGCATGAGGGGGCACTGGCGGCGGTCAGGGCTGCGCGCCTCCGCCTTTCACCCCTCCCCCGCCGTTCTGCGCGCCCAAGCCGAATGCGTGCCCCAACGGGCAAGGCCAAGGGCCCGTCGACAACGGCAACGTCTCCTGCTCGTGCGCGTGACGCTCTCGTCGTCGATAATCGATTATCGGGACTTGGCCTTGTTCGCGGCCTCGCGCTGCTCGACCAAGTACCAGCCGGCGGGGAGCACCACGACCGCGGCGAGCAAGCAGCAGATCTCGCCCACGACCGCGACGCTGCCGAGGCTTCGAATGGCCTGGTTGTGCGACTTGATGAGCGCGAGATAACCGAGGATCGTCGTCAGGCTGCAGAGCACCACCGCGCCGCCGGTCGTCTGCAGCGCGCTCTGGATCTTCTTGTCGCTGCCGTCTTGGTGATAGCGCTGCATCAGGTTCACCGCGTAGTCGACGCCGATACCGAACGTGATGGGCAGAGCGGCGAAGTTCAGCATGTTGATCTTCACGCCGCCGAAATACAGATAGGCCCCTACGGCGGCGAGCCCGACGAACAGCGCGAGCAAGACGCTGAGCGAGTAGATGCCGCGCCTGAACGTGAGAAACACGGTGACGAACGTCATGACGAACGACAGCGTGACCGCCTTGGGGATGTCGCTCGTGACGGCCTTCAGGATGTCCGCGAACACGACGGCGCGCCCCGATCCGCGAACGACCGGGCCGCTCGGCAATTGGGTCTCGCGAAAGCTGTCTGCATATCGAATCAGATATCGAAGGTCCTCGTCGTCCTCGGAAACGGACGGTTGAATCAGCACGAGCGTCCCGCGGGTCCCGTTCTTCTCGGTGAAGCTGCGCGACAGATCCTCCGGCAGATCGGCGAGGACGAACGGCTTCAAATCGGGCGGCGGGAGGATGGGCTCGAGCTCCTTCCAGTCTGCGTCCTTCACCCAGCCGCGCTCACGTGCATGGCGGATGCGCTCGGCCGTGTCCAGCAAGACTGGGAGCTTCTTCTCTTGATCGCCGGGCACGAAGTCGAACAGCGAGTGCACACCCTCGAACGGTTTTTTGCCCTCGGGCGCGGCCGTCCATCGATCGCGCAGCACGGCCTCGAGCTCCTTGGCTTGCGCGGGCGTGTCGGTCAACACGACCATCGAGTTCTTGTACTCACCGAGGATTTTATCCGCGACCTCGCTCGCGCGGTACATCTCGGCGCCGGCGGTGCGATCGTTTTGGATCTTTCGCAGGTCGTATTCCATCGGATCGCTCCGGGCGTATCGGACGGTCGCCCACGCGCCCACGAGCCCGATGAGCGCGCCGGTGACGACGACCAGTCGCGGAGCGCGCGGCACGAGCGCGGCGAACACGCGACCGTAAGAGAGCCCACGCGAGCGTAGACGCGGGATCAAGCTCGTGCGGCCCTCGAGCGCCGTGTGATCCGTGTTTGCGTCGAACACCATCAAGAGCGCCGGGAGCATGAGAATGGTCACGACCCAGCACGCGAGCATTCCGGAAGCACCGATGAACGCGAAGTGCTTGAACGCGCGAAAGTCGGTAATCGACAATGACATGTACGCGGCGGCAGCGGTCACTGCGGCGACGAGCGTCGATTGCCAAGTAGCTTTGTGCGTGGCTGCGATCGCCTCCTTCGCGGTTCGGCCCGAGCGGCGCTCCTCGTAGTAGCGCGCGAGGTAGAGGATGCCGACGTTGATGCCGTTTCCCGCGACGATGCTGAAGAGAAATCCCGTGGCGACGTTGACATGGCCGATGACGAGCTCTGTGAGGCCAAACGTCCACGCGAGGCCGCAGAGGATCGTGATCCCCATCACGAGCAGCGCACGAAAGCGCGCGAAGTAGAGAAACACGATGAGCAGCACGAGCCCGACGCCCATCAAACCGACCTCGAGAAGGTCCGACTTGATCGCGCCGTATTCCGCGAGGCTCGTCGAGAGATCACCGGCGTAGCCGACCTTCACGGACGCGAAGTCGCCCGAGCGTTGGGCGTCGGCGACGGTCGCGCGGATCCGAGTCTGTGCGGTCATTCCGCGCGAGAGATCGCCCGCGGCAATCGGAGTGCGCACGACGACGACGAGCGCGTGACCGTCCTTCGATTGGTAGTAGCCGTCTGGGAACCGCTCGTCCTTGCCCTCTCCGCCGAAGCGCTTCTTCATCCCTGCGGCGTCGATCGGTGGCGGCGCGTCGTCGTCGTCCAGCGAGGTGCCCGTCGCGTGCGAGACCTCCCAGTCCCAGCGGCGTTCGACGTCGTCGTGCAGCTTCTCGAGATCCTCGGTCTTGGCGAAGAGCCCGGCGCGTGGCCGCAGGAACGTGCGCGCGCGACGGATGCCGTCCTCCGAGTACGACACGATGTCTTTGCCGAGCGCCTCGAGCTTCGGGACGAGCGCATCACCGAACGCGCGCAGCTTCGCCGTATCGTCTCCCTCGAGGATGATCATCACGCTCTGTGCGGTGACGGTCTTGTCCATCACGCGTCGCATCTCGACGACGCTCGGCTGAGACTCGGGCAAGAGCTGGTCGTAGCGCGTGCGCAGTTCGAGCCGAGTCGCGAGCCAACCTCCCAAGATCGAGATCAGTCCGACGATGAGGAGCGGCAGCCAGGGACGCTTTCCTTGGAGCTCCGCGAGGCGATCGATGAACGAGGCCACGACCTTCGCCGGACGGCTCTCCGGCGGCGCCGGGATCGATCGAAAGCTCGGCCTCATAGAAGGACGATCGCCATCTTCCGGGCCGTTCATCGGGCCGTTTCTCGCACCTTACGGCACAATTGACCAGCGACATCCGTGCGCTCGGAGGAAGTCGTGGCACTCGGCTTGCGTAGTATCGAGTCCTGGTGCGATGGCTTGCCGTTCTCTCTCTGTCGAGCCTGACGAGCGCAGGTTGTGCGCTGAGTTATCCGCACCTCACGCTCGCGACGCAGATGCGCATCGAGGCAGACACGCGGCTCGATGACCTGCCGAGCGGGCACGCCAGTGAAGGCGACGCGACGGTGCGCGTCATCGCCAACGGCGCGTTTTGCTCCGGCGTCGTGGTGGGCGAAGACCTCGTGATCACGGCGCAGCACTGCGTGATGCAATCGCTGACCACCCCTGGATCGGCGGAGATGGCGCCTAGTGACGTACGCATCGAGTTGGGCGGCGGCGCGCTGCCTTGGGGTCGTGTGGGGGTGCGCGCCGTCGAGAGGTGCGCGGGCTACGACAAGGTGCACGCGGCGTTCGATGTCGCCGTGCTGGTGTTGGATGCGCCGCTGCCGGCGGACGTACCTGAGCTTCGACTTCGGCAAGACGGCCCGCGCGAGGACGAGGTGCTCTATGCGCAGGGGTTCGGCACTGGGATGACTTCGTACGTCTTGCCGGACTTCGAGAGTCACGATGCCCCGCACCCGATGGTCGCGTGGAGCACGACGCGTGTCTCTCGCTCTGGGACGCTCGTGTGGAGCTCGGACGACTCCTTCG
>JAYVYD010000495.1:0-5448 GCA_043784605.1 Myxococcales bacterium
GCAAACGAACGAGCTCGAGCGCCGGCAGATCGCCGTTCTTCTCGTACGCGTCCAGCTCGCGCGCCCACTCGTTCACGCGGTACTGATCGGGGAACGTCATGTCGAACCCGCGGAAATACGGGTCCGTCACGTCGTGCAACGCCGACGCGGTCGGGAACGCGACGCGTGTTTTCTTCGCGAACGGATCCTTGATCGGCGGCACGCGCGCGGCGTCGTTCTTCGGCAGGGTGTAGCGATAGTCCTCGACGAAGCACCCGTAGTTGCGCACGGACTTTCCCGCTGCCAGCGCGACGTCCCACAAATACCCGTGCCCACCCTGCGCGGGCGTGTCGACGCCGCCTACGTCCGCGCGGCCCGGCAACAGATCGATCTGCTTGGGCGTCTTCGGGTTGAAGGCGAGTCTCTCATCGAGCGTCGCCTGCGACACGTTGATGTTCCGGTTCGTGCCCTCCCAGTCGTACGAGTGCTGTCCGCGGCCCGCGTACTCGAGCGGAATCGCCTTCTCCGCGACGTCCGTGGCGCGGCCTGCCATCGTCCACTGCCAGCCGTCTCCCGACACACCGCCCGAGTCGAAGAAGCGATCGAGCAGCACGAAGCGCTTGGTGAGCGCGTGGAGGTTCGGCGTGATGCTCTCGCCCCACATCGTCAGCGAAGCGTCGCCGTCCGCGCCCTGCACGTCGCCGAGCACCTGATCGTAGGTGCGGTTCTCTCCGATCACGAAGACGACGTGCGTGATCTTGCCCGCGAGCGCGGCGAAGATCGGCGGCGTCGTTGGAGGCGCGTCGAGGTGGTGGTTGGCCAATGCCTGATGTGTCAACGGTGCGAGCAGCGCAGCCTCCGGGATCGGAAACGCGTGAACGCCACCCTTCATCAGCTGCAAACCGAACTGCGTTCCGTCGCCCATCACGACGTCGAAGGGCTTCACCATGGCCGTAGGGTCGCCACGCGGACCTCGCGGGTTGGGTCCCGTCGCGCTCTTGCCATACGCCACGAAGAGCGAGCGCCCGTCGGGAGAGACGACGACGTCGTTCGGGTAGAAGCCCGTCGGCACCAGGCCAACGACCTGGCTCACGCCTGAGATGTCGCTCGCGAGATCGACGATCGCGACTGCGTCCGCGCCTCCGAGCGTGACGAACAGGCGTCTTTCGTCTTGCGAGAGTCGAAGTGCGTTCGGGCTCGATCCGCGGTAGCTCAGTGCGACCGAGCCGAGGGGACCCGCGACGCGAATCTCGTCGCGCGCGGTGAACGACTCGCGATCGATCACGCTCACGGTGTCGCTGTTCGCGTTCGCGACGAAGAGTTTCCGGCCGTCTTTCGTCGCAATGACGCGCGTCGGCTGCCCACCCACGCGAACGCGCCGCGAGACGGCCCCTAACGCGAGATCGATCTCGACGAGTTCCCGATCTCTCTGCGAGGTGACGTACGCACGATCCTCTCCGACGACGAGCACGCCGAGCGGGAACTCTCCGCCGGGTACACCCTTGCCAGGACGCAGATCGATCTCCTTCTGTACGCCGCGCGTGGCGACGTCGATCAGCTGCACGCTGTCGTTCTCGTGATTGGCCACGACGAGCATCTTGCCGCTCGCGGATACGCCGATGCCCGCGGCGAACGGGCCCTCCTCGAGTCCGAGCCCACCGCCGTCCGCGCCCTTCAAATGGTGCAGCGCGATGGGTGGCGTGCCGTCCGCGAATTTGTTCGTCGCCGCGTCTCGTGTGAGCTCGCGCACGACGTCGTCCGAGCCGCCGCTCACGTAGAGGTGCGCGCCGTCGGGCGAGAACGCGAGCCCGATGAAGCTGTTCGGGACCACCACCGCGCCAAGCTCCTTCAGCTCGCCGTTCGCCTGCGGCTCGAAGAAGAACACGTACTCGCCCGCCGTCTCTTGCACCGCATCCCCTTTGGGCGTTAGCAAGCGGTTGAACCCGCTCGTCAACACCGCGAGCGTCTTGCCGTCCGGCGAAAGCTCCTCGGAGACCGCGAATCCTGCTCGAAACGAGGAGTGAGCCGCGAGGTGCGGGTCGAGCTCGTAGAGCCGAGAGCCGGGAGCGATGTCGGGCGTCAACGTCGCCCCAGTGGCGAGCTCCACCGATGTCCGGACCACCAGATTGGGCGCTGGGCGCGCGTCGACGGATGCGTCGAGCGATTTTTCGGCCGAAAGAATCGGCTGCGGCACGGCGGGCGAGCAGCTGAAAACAAGCACTGCGAGCGCATGAGGTGCGGAACGCACGTTCAGCATGGAAGGGGCCGTTCCTTGACGTTGATGAAGAGGGCGGTGTACTTGGGCTGCGATTCGGACACCAGGGGCGATGTTTGCGACTGGTGGTCGGAGCGATGTAGATTGAGCTTTTCGCTCTGCATTGGGTAACTCGGGGGACGAGGTTGAGTGCATGGGCAGTCGACAAACCTGGCCGGAAATTCGTCAAATCGAAGAATACCAAGGGCGATGGGTCGCTCTGGATCACTGCCGCTACGATTCGCGCACCGCGCAGCCCGTCGAGGGCAGCGTCGTCGACTCGGACGAGGACCTCGCCGAGCTCTGCACCCGGATCAAGCAAAAGGAGGGGCGTCACTGCGCCATCCTCTTCTGCACCGCGCACGACGACCGCACCACACCACTGCCGCCATCTTCACGCGCGCTCACGCACTGACGACATCGCGCCGCGTGACAGCCGAACTGTAAGCATGCTTACAGAACGGGCCTCGGCATCACTTGACGACGGGTTTGAGGACGGTCTTGCCGTCTTTGATGCTCACCTCGAAGTCGATCGATTTGCCGCCATGCTTCTCGCGCAGCTTCGCGGTGGACTGCTGGATCGTCTTCGCCAAGTTCTCGTAGGTGACCTGAGCGGTTGACTCGTTCTGAGCGCGCTTGGTCTGCACGTACTGCGAGTAGATTTGCCGCAGACGATCGTCGGAGAGGTCTCCTGGTTTGGCTGCGGGCTTGGGCTGCGGGCTCGCCGCGATGGGTTTTGGCGGCTCGGGAGGCTTGGAGCGAGCCTTCTCCGTGATCGTCGGATTGGGGAGCGCAGCCTTCATGAACGTAGCCGGCCTCGAGACGACGACAGGCGCCTTGGGCCGAGTGGGCGGCTCTTCGCGGGGCTCGACCTTGCGCCATTTACCGATCGCGGTGGCCGTCGAGACGAGCGGTACTCTCGGCGCGGGCTCGTTGGGCAACTCTTCGAGCTGCGGTCCGTCGTCCAGAGCGTCATCGAGCGAGAGCTCGTACGATCCGCTCGCGGTCTTTCCTGGCTCCACCACTGCGCTGACGGCGTCCGACGCGGGTACGTCGTCGAGGAACTTCTTCTTCGCGCGCTGGATGTGCCTCTTGTAGGTGCCTTCCTCGATCTCGCGGCAGATGCGCTGCCAATACGCGGTGTACGTGTTGTACCGCTGGATGATCATCTGGAAGCGGAACCGAAGCCCCGTGTTTCTGGGCTGATCGCGCCGCAGCGCTTGAATGCGTCGCTCCACGTCCTTGAGCGGAACGCTAGGGATCGTCCTCTCGATCCCCATGAAGTACTGCTCGTACAGAGACCGCAGGCGGTCGACGCGCGACTCCAGCTCAGCGACTAGGGTCTCGAACTCGGAAACGTCCACCGTGCCCCCCAGTCTAATACGAACCCGATCTAAGGGAGGGGCGTGACTTTGACGTTGTCGAAGCAGACCTTCACTTCCCAGTTGTTGAAGCCGAAGTGGTCGTGCCCGAAGCCGGTGAGCGGTTGGGGGTCGTCGTACGTGAGGTACTCGAGGCCGTCCACGGACCAGCGCACCGTGTGACCGTCGCTGCGCACCACCTTGAAGTGGTAGCTCTGACCGCGCACCACGGGCTTCTCGCGCGGGTCGTCGCTCGTCGGATCGACCGTGATTTCCTTGCGATCCTCGCCGTGCTCGTTGATGCGCGCGAGCACGTGGAACTTGTTCTTCCAGCCGCCCATGATCGTCAGGTAGCTGGTCGCGTTGGTGTACGAGATCGAGGTCGCCGAGGATTGGCCGTCTCCCCAGACCTCCGCCTTGAGGTCACCTAGCTGCGAGTCGCTCGTGGCGTCGAACTCGATTTGCGCATTCACGCCCAACACGCGATTTAGCCAGAGGCCGTGGTTGTGCGCCATCTGCCCGCACACCCGACCGTTCTCGAGGTGCCACACGTTGGTCTGCGCCTGGCGCCAGTTCGGCGCGAGGCCGTCGTCGGCGATGTCCGGCATCATGAGCGGCGGCGGCATGATCAGGCTCGTTTCAGACGCGTTTGCGAGATGCCCGTCTGCCATCATCGGCAACAGCGGAGCGATCGGCGCCGCGTCGCGCTTCATGACGACGCGATCGAAGTTGTCCTCGAACGGGGCCATCATCACGTTCGGCGCTGGACGCGCAGACGGCGTGGGTCCCCCGTTTGAGGTCGTCGTGGTCCCTGCGTCGCTGGGCGTGCTGTTCCCGGGAGGAACACAAGCAACGGCGCAGAGGGCGAATGCAACGGAGGCTCGCATGACGGTCTTTGGTACCACAGTACGGACTGAAACTCTGACAAGCGCCGGAGGCACACTCGAAGCGATGCGTGCCGCCCGACGAGACAACGCCCAGGCGGGCGCGAGTGTATTGAGGCTCCCGCGAATCGCGGCTCGGGTATAAGGACGCGGCAGTCATGCATCCGATCCTCTTTCATATCCCGCTCCCCAATCGCCCGCTCAAGCTCTGGTGGGCGCTCGTCGCAATCGCCGTCCTCTCGGCCATCTATGGGGTTTGGGCGCAACGCAAGAGCACGAGAGAAGACGCGCTCACCGGCCTCGTGATCGCCGCGGCGGCAGGTGCCGGCGCCTACTACTGGCGCGCGTCCGACTGGACCCCCCCGACCGGCGGCGTCCCCATCTACTCCTATGGAGTGATGCTCGGGCTCTCGCTCGTCGTCGGCTGGTACATCACGCTCCCGCTCGCGCGGAAGATCGGCCTGCCCGCCGAGACGATGGCCAACTGTTACGTCTGGACGGCGCTCGCGGCGCTCGCGGGATCGCGTGTACTTTACATCATCACGAATCTCGACGAGTTCCACGAGACCGCCGACTACTTCGCGTTCCGCAAGGGTGGCCTCGTCGCGTACGGCGGCTTCATCGGCGGGATGTTGGGCAGCTGGGTGTTCTTGCTGCGCCACCAGATCCGCATGTTGCCCTGGGCGGACGTCGCGGTGCCGAGCCTCGCGTCGGGCCTGATGATCACGCGCATCGGCTGTTACTTGTACGGCTGCGACTTCGGCCAGCGCCTGTCGACGGACGCGCCGGGCTTCCTGAAGAAGATGGGCACGTTCCCCAAGCTGGAGGACGGCACGCTCGGGTACTTCGAGAACGGCTCGCCGATCCCCGGCTCACCCGCATTCGCGCACCACCTCGATCAGTGCACGCGTGGCGACATCCACTACAAAGCCGCCGAGTGCTTGAACCTGAAGGACGCGTCGTTCCCGGT
>JAYVYD010000496.1:0-3165 GCA_043784605.1 Myxococcales bacterium
GCGGCTGCGCAGGCGGCAATGCGGATGCGCCCAGGTGTCTCGCCGATGGCGATCACGAGGCGATCGGTGACGTTGACGGCGGGGTGATTCGGAAATAGCGAAGCCGTGTGACCGTCGTCTCCCACACCGAGCACCATGAGGTCGAACGCCGGCACGCCACCCGCACCCGCGTGCACTTTGGTCTTCAACATCGCCTCGTATTCGCGCGCTGCCTGCTCGAGGTCTTTGCTGTCGGCGGGCATGCGGTGCACGTTCTCGAGCGGAATCTTCGCCGGATCGATCAGCGCTTCCTTTGCCCATCGGTAGTTCGACTGCTTGTCGGTCGGCGGCACGGCGCGCTCGTCTACCCAGAAGACGTGGACCTTCGTCCAGTCGACCTTTCCGTCGGTGGCGAGCTTGCCGTACGTGGCCTTGGGCGTCTCACCTCCGGAGAGTGCGATTGTAGCGGAGCCTCGTCCGTTGATCGTGTCGTGGAGCACGCGCGCCATGCGAGCGGCCGCCTCTCGCGCGACATCGTCCGCGGACGCAACCGCGATGAGCATCCCCGGCACAACCTTGGTCGTCATCGTTGCCTCGTTAGTGTGAACCGTAAACGAACATGCCGTGCCAAGTCCTTAGGCGATTAACCGCGGACTTGAGCCGCTTGACGTGAGAAGCAAGCTCGCAGGGCGAACGAAATCACGAACTATGATCACGTGCACACGACGCCGTCGTCGTTGAGCTCCTCGGCGATCACCACGGACTCGGCAAGCGCGGGATCTTGGCCCGGTCGGTGGAGTACGCGCTCGAGATAGCGGCCGCCTTTGTTGGGGCCCATCCGTACGACCTGCTCGGTCGCGCACGGCAGCGCGACGTCGAGCTTCCAGCGGAGCACGTCCGCGTCGGGGGTCTCCGCGTGCGCCGCGGCACCACTCGCGAGCTCGCGCGTGATGTCTCCCTTGGCGATGACGCCCTCATGCTCTGCCTCGAAGTGGACGCCCGCGAGCGTGAGCGGCGCGACTCCCTCTCGCGGCGCGACTGCGCTCAACGTGAGCGCGACCTTCCCGCCGTCCGAGCGCTTCAAACGCAGCGCGCCGCCGAGGCGTTCCAGCTTCCAGCCGAGCCGCGTCGTGAGCCAACCCAGGAAGAGTGCGCCCTCCGAGCCGAGCCGAGAGCCCTTCATCGAGGCCTGTTGGATCGTAAGCTTGCTGATCTTGAACGCGTGATTGCGCATCTTCGGGTCATCGAAGAAGCGCGCGGTCATCTCTTGCCACGTGGCGATGCGGGACCAAGCGAGATCTGCGATTGCGGGACGCCCGGCGTCGGCGCGGGCCCACTTGGCGAGCGACAAGAGGGACGACAGCGAGGTGTACTCGGTATCGAGCACGACGCGCTCCGCATAGCTCGCGAGCTCTATGAACAGCGGGTCCTCGACGTGCACGCGCCCGAGCCACACGAGCGTGGTCGGGATCTCGGGTACCAACAACGCCTCCACGGCGCTGCCCACGCGCGCGCAAGCGCCTCCAGAAGCGTGCAATCGTACGCGCTCGCTGAAGGTCGAAGAGTCTCCGCCTACCGCCGTGACGTCGCCATCGAGGAGGCTCTCGTTCGCGGATGCATCCATGGACACGACGATCGCCCGCGCCGGCGTGCTCGCGGCCACTTCGTCGACGATCGCGACGTAGGAATCCGCGACGTGGGGCGTCCCCGTGACGACGAGGAGGTTCATCGTGCAAGCGCGCGAGCGAGCGGGCTGTCCGGGCTCGGGCTTCCACATGTCGCGGAGCTTTTGCTCGACGATCGCGAGCACCGAACTCATCGGAGGCGTCGTGAAGCTCGCCGTGTAGGTCACGGCTTTCTCCAGCGGCGGCCGTCCTTCGCGAGCATGTTCTCGGCGGCCTCGGGACCCCACGAGCCCGCGTCGTAGAGGGGCGGGGGTGCGTTGCCGCTCGCGTTCCACGCGTCGAAGACGTGATCCATCCAAGACCACTGCTCTTCGACCTCATCGCGCCGCGTGAAGAGCGTCGCGTCTCCGCGCATCGCGTCGAGCAACAAACGCTCGTAGGCCTCGGGCGTGTTCGAGCCGAACGACGAGCCGTAGCGGAAGTCCATCGCCACGTCGCGCAGGATGGTGTGCTGCCCTGGCTCCTTGGAGATGAAGCGGAGCGCGATGCCCTCGTCTGGTTGCACGCGCACGGCGAGGACGTTCGGCGTGATGCCTCCATCGGGGCTGTGAAACAGCGTGTGCGGGACCTTCTTGAACGTCACCGCGATCTCCGTCACGCGGCGCGCGAGTCGCTTGCCCGCACGCACGTAGAACGGGACGCCCCCCCAGCGCCAGTTGTCGATGTGCACCTTCATTGCGACGTACGTCTCGACGCGCGAGTCGGTGGCGACGTCCGGCTCCTCACGATAACCAGGCACCTCGTCGGCGCGCACGAAGCCGCGGGCGTATTGGCCGCGCACGACGCCGTCCGCGACGGCGCGCCGTTCCATGCCGCGCAGCGATCGCAGTACCTTGACCTTCTCGTCTCGCACCGCATCCGCAGACAGCGAGATCGGAGGCTCCATCGCGGTGAGACACAGGAGCTGCAGCAAGTGATTTTCGACGATGTCCTTGGTGACGCCCGTCTGCTCGTAGAACTTCCCGCGACCCTCGACGCCGATCTCTTCGGCGACCGTGATCTGCACGTGATCGACGTGCTCGCGGTTCCAGAGTGGCTCGAACAAACTGTTCGCGAAGCGGAACACGAGGAGGTTCTGCACCGTCTCTTTGCCGAGGTAGTGATCGATTCGGAAGACCTGTCGCTCGTGGAACGCCGCAGCGATCATGTCGTTGAGCGCCTTCGCGCTCGGGAGATCGTGACCGAACGGCTTCTCGACGACGACTCGCGTCCATCGCTCGTGGTTGTCGGCCACCACGCCGGCGTTCTTCAGGCCTTGCAAGATCGGCCCGAACTCCGAGGGCGGTACGGCGAGGTAAAATAGCCTATTGCCGCGCGTCCCTCGCTCTTTGTCGAGCGTCTCCAAGTGCGTGCGCAGTGACTCGTAGGTCTGGCTCGCGCCGAACTCTCCCTCGACGTAGCTAATGCCCTTCTCGAAGTCGCTCCACACCGTGCCGTCGATGGGCTTGCGTCGAGAGAACCTCGCGACGCCCTCCTTCATCTCGGCGCGGAACTGGTCGTG
>JAYVYD010000497.1:0-22165 GCA_043784605.1 Myxococcales bacterium
GGCCTGCTATCCGGCGCTTCGGCGCTTACCGGAACGGGACTCTCACCCGCTAGAGAAGTGCAGCTAGCGTCCGAGAGATCCGCCTCTCGCGAGGTTTCCCTCTCGTTCGCGTCACGACGCACCACGCCTTCAGCGTAGCTTTGTTTGGAGGACGAAGCGCACGCGCGAACCGATCGGTCGCGAGTGGAAGCGCCCGGCGTGATCGTGGCGAATCACCGCGGCGACGGGATAGCCTCCGACCGTCGGGTGATCGGGGCCGAGCACGATCGGCATCCCGTTCGGTGGCACTTGAATCGCGCCGAGCACCATCGGCATCGAGGGCCTCGCATCACCAACGCGCGTGACCATCGACGGACCGCGCAAGCGCGTCCCTGTTCGATTACTTGCCGGAGCAATCTCGTACGCGTGCTCGAGGAGCGGGCTCACACCGTTGGGAAAGCAGTCCATGTCGGGGCCCAGAACGAGCGCGATCGGCGCGTCCACCATCGGCGGGCCGATCTCCGCATCTCCGAAGAGCTTGCCCGCGCCGAGCTCGACGCCTCGCGAGAGCGCAGTGCCGATCACTTGCGGCAGCGTCGTGCGACTCCCGAGCACGAGCGGCGCGTCGATGCCGCCGCGGATTGCCAAGTAGCGAACACGAAGCTCCGGATCGGAGGGGAGGGAGAGTCGCTCACCCTCAGAGAGCTCGGTGACCACAGCGTGCTCGTCGGCGACGACGATCGACGAGAGGGCGCGAATCTCGAGCGATCCGTGCACTTCGATCCCGGCCGCTCCATCCGAGCTCCCCACGGCGCGATTCGCGCGCACGAAGAGCTCCGGAGCCATCGGCCCGCTCCACGGAATGCCCTCGTGCATATGACCGCGCCGTCCGAGATCGACGACGAGTGCGAGCGCACACCGCTCGATCACGAGCGCGCTCATGTCACGGGCTCGAAGCGGACGCGATCACCGAGAGCGAGGCGCGGCCCCAGCTCGGCGTCGAACATCGCGCAGTCGACGACCGTGCCGATGATGTTCCATCCACCGGGCGACTCTCGCGGATAGACGCCCGTGTAGGGTCCGGCCACGGCGACGCTCCCCGCGGGAACGCTCGTGCGCGGCACCGCGCGGCGCGCAACGACGAGCCGCCCGTCTATGCCGGAGAGGTACGCGAATCCGGGAGTGAAGCCCATCATCGCGACCTCGTACGTCCCCGCCGAATGCAAACGCACGACCTCCGCGGGAGACATGCGAGTGCGCGCGGCGACCTCGTGAAGATCCTCGCCGTCGTAGCTCACGCGCAACACGTGCTCGCGCGCAACGGTGCTCGGATGGACAGACGGGGCCGAGAGAGCGGCGACCGCGGCCTCGTCGATCGACGGATCGGCCGAAAAATAGGCCGCGACATGCGTCTCTGCGATCACAGCGTCTACGGCGTTCGGCCACGCACGCACGCGCTCCAGCAGCACGCGCGCAGGAACGTTCGCCGGTCGCTCGATCAAAAGCGCGCGATCACCCAGCTTGCGCATCGATGATCCCGCGCACCGCGCGAGCGATGGCGACGGCGTTGGGCGTGTCTCCGTGAACGCAGATCGTGTCCACGCGCGCGAGCATGGATTGGGCGCGCGCCGCGGCAACGGCCGAGTCGCCGATGAGCGCGCCAGGTTGACCGCGAGGCACGAGCGAGCCGTCGAGCTGCACGCCTCGATCGGCGAAGTCTTCGCGCGCGAACGTCAGGCCGAGCGCCCGCGCGGCTTGCGACAAGAAGCCCGCTGGGGGTCCGACGATCGTCACGTCTCCAAGCGCGTCCACGATGCCTCCGAGCGTCGCGCGCGCGACGAGCTGATCCTTGTTCGCCGCGTGATAGAGCGCGCCGTGAGGCTTCGCGAACCCAACCTCGGCGCCGCGAGCCTTCGCCTCCTTGGCGAGCCACGCGCACTGATCACGCACGGTGGCGAACAACGCTTTCTCGTCCATCACCATCGCCGCGCGGCCGAAATTGGCTCGATCCGGATACGAAGGGTGTGCGCCGACCTTCGTCCCGTGCAGCTTACACGCATCGATCACGCGCCCCATGGAGGCGGCGTCTCCCGCGTGACCTCCGCAGGCGACGTTGACGAGCTGCGCCAAGGCGTACAGAGCCGCCGGCTCGTCGTCCTGCTCCCCTCCGTCGACATTTAGGAACACCGGGCCCATCCCGACGATAGACTACGCCACATGAAGCGCTTCGTCCTCGCCGCCTTGTTCGTTCCTTGTCTCGCATGCTCGTCCACTGCGGTGGTCAACCCAAACCCGGACGGCGGCCCAGTGCCCACGGACGGAGGACAGCCTCCGGTGGATAGCGGCGCAGACGGCGGCGGCATGTATGTCCCCACGGGCTACTCGCTCGTGCCCTCCTTGGACGCGACGACCACTCACAAATTCGCGAAGGCCGACCAAGTGCTCGACCCGGCGAAGGACTACGCCGCGGTGATCGACACCGACGTGGGTCGCATCGTGATGCACCTCTTGTCGAAGGACGCGCCGATCGCGGTCAACTCGTTCGTCTTTCTCTCCTTGCACCACTACTTCGACGGGGTCCTGTACCACCGCGTGATTGACGGCTTCATGGCGCAGACCGGCGATCCCAACACGCTCTCGGCCAAACAAATCGGCTGGGGCACCGGGGGTCCTGGATACGCGTTCGGGGTCGAGACGAACGCGCTCAGCTTCGACGGCCCGGGCGTCGTCGGCATGGCCAACACGGGCCAACCCAACTCCAACGGCTCTCAGTTCTTCATCACGTTCGTGCCCACGACGTCCCTCGACGGCAGCTACACCATCTGGGCAAAGGTCATCGAGGGGCTCGACGTGCTGCCGAAGCTCGTCCGCGGAGAGATCGGCATGACGCCATTCCCCGCGAGCGGCCCGTCCAAGATGATTGACGTTTATATCGTCGCCAAATAGGTCACTGACACTGGAAGTTGACGCAGCTCTGAATGTTCGGGCACGCCTTGCCGCAACTCCCGCAGTTGGCATTGGTGTTGAGCGCGGCCTCGCAGCCGTCCGCGAGAATGTTGTTACAGTCGCCCAACCCCGGCTTGCACACCAGGGTGCACTTGCCTGCTGCGCAGCCGGCCATTCCGTTGTTGTACGGGCCGCACTGCTTGCCGCACGTTCCACAGTTGGCGATGTCGCTAGTGGTGTTGACCTCGCAGCCGTTGTTGAATTGCTTGTCGCAGTCGGCGAAGCCCCCATTGCACGTTGCAATCACGCAGTTTGCCTGATTGCACGCGACGGCTCCGTTGGCGACATTGGGGCAAACCTTGCCACAACCGCCGCAGTTCTTCAGGTCAATGTTGTGGTCCGTACAGGCGGAGGCGCAGCATGACGGTCCCTTGCAGTCTGAGCCGCACATGCTGCAGTTCTTGTCGTTCATCGTGGTGTCGACGCAGACGCCATTGCAGACAGTCTGACCGCCGTCGCACGTGAGCACGCTCGTGTCGGGCGCCATCGCCGCGTCTGGAGCCGTGGACGAGTCGGGGACGGCGCTGTCGGATCCGGATTCGACGAAGCCGTCGGCCGTCGCCGAGTCCTTGTTGGTGGAGCCGTCTAGACCGGTCCCCACCGTGTCATCGCCACCGCACGCGACGAGCAACAATGCGAGCCCAACACGTTCTAGTGTCTTCATTGGCAGACCGTAATAGATCGAGACGCGACGCGACGCGTTGCGCGGCATCGACGCTACGGAGTACAGTCACGGCCCCAATGAGGAGAGAACGCATGAGTCACGTGATTCGCAAAGTCGGTGTCATCGGCGCCGGCGTCATGGGCGGCGGCATCGCCGCGCACCTCGCCAATGCAGGCATCCTTGTCGTGCTCCTCGACATCGTCCCGCCGAACCTCACGGATGCCGAGAAGAAGGACCCCAACGCACGCAATCGCTTCAGCGCAGGCGGCCTGGACAAGGCCATCAAGGCTCGCCCCGCCGCGTTCTTCCACAAGAGCGGCGCGCGGCTCGTCTCGATCGGAAATATCGAGGACGATCTTCAGAAGCTCTCCAGTTGCGACCTCGTCATCGAGGCCGTCATCGAGAAGCTCGAGCCCAAGCAAGCGCTCTTCGCGCAACTCGAGAAGGTGCTGCCCGAGCACGCGATCGTCGCCTCGAACACGAGCGGTCTACGCATCCACGACATGGTCCAGGGCCGCAGTGACGGCTTCAAGAAGCGCTTCCTCGTGATGCACTTCTTCAATCCAGTTCGCTATATGAAGTTGCTCGAATTGGTCATTGGCCCGGAGACGGCCCAAGAGACCTTGAGCGCCATTACCAAGTTCGGCGAAGACCAATTGGGCAAAGGCATCGTCGTCGGCAAAGACACGCCCAACTTCATCGGCAATCGCATCGGCACGTACGCCATGATGGTCGGCATTCATCAAATGCTGAAAGACGGGTTGAGCCCGGAGGACGTGGACAACATCACAGGCACGCCCATGGGCCACCCGAAGAGCGCGAGCTTCCGCACCGCAGACCTCGTCGGGCTCGATACGTTCATTCACGTCGCAGACAATTGCCACGCCGCATTGACGACTGACGAAGAGCGCGCGGTCTTCGAGGTCCCCGCGTTCATTCGGACCATGGCCGAGAAGAAGCTCTTGGGGAACAAGACCAAGGGCGGCTTCTACAAGAAGGTCGGCAAAGACATATTGACCTTCGATCCGAAGACTCTCGATTATCGCGCAAAGGGCGGTGACGAGGGCATCAAGTCTGCGACCAAATCAATTTCGCGTATTGAAGAGACTGGCCCGCGCTTGAAGAAGCTCGTCGCCGATCAAGGCAAAGCGGGCGCATTCGCGTGGACCGTATTGAGCCGCTCCTTGGCGTACGCCGCGCGTCGCATCCCGGAGATCTCGGACTCGGTCATCGCGATCGATGACGCGATGAAGTGGGGATACAACTGGGAGCTCGGCCCCTTCGAGACCTGGGACGCGCTCGGCTTCGTCGAGACTGTCGAGCGAATGGACAAAGACGGCGTGGCCTTGCCGGACTCCATCAAGAAGATGAAGGCCGCCGGCGCGACCTCCTTCTACAAGGGCAATGAGGTCTGGGACCTGCAGACTGGCAAGTATGTCGCGCGCGAGATCGATCCGCGCAATGCCACAATCGACACCGTGCGCAAGGGCGGAGCGGCCGTCCTCAAGAACGACGGCGCGGAGGCTTGGGACATGGGAGACGGCGTCCTCGGTCTCACCTTCAAGACCAAGATGAACAGCCTGGACCCCGACGTCATCAAGATGTTGGGAGACGCGGCAGACCGCGCAGAGAAGGACTTCCGCGCGCTCATTGTCGTCAACAAGGGTGAGCACTTCTGCGTGGGTGCCAATCTCGCATTGTTGGCCATGAGCGCGGGAATGGGTCAATGGGACCAAATTCGCGAGATGGTCAAAGGCTACCAAATGGCCACGCAGCGATTGAAGTACGCGCGCGTGCCCGTCGTGATTGCACCTTACGGAATGGCCGTCGGCGGAGGCATGGAGCTCTGCTTCGCCGGCGACGCCGTGCAGGCCGCCGCAGAGACGTATTGTGGATTGGTGGAGTGTGGAGTCGCCGGGCTGGTCCCTGGCGGCGCCGGCACGATGAACATGCTCTGGCGCGCACTAGAAGGGATTCCCGAAGGCGCGAACGTCAATACGTACGAGTATGTCACTCAAGTCTTCAAGAACATCGCAATGGCCAAGGTGGCCACCAGTGCAGTCGAGGCCAAGCACTTCGGATATTTCCGACACACTGACGGAGTCACGTTCGACAAGGCGCGATTGGTCAATGACGCCAAGAACAAGGCCATCGGACTGGCCGAAGCCGGCTATCACCCCGTCTCGCCTCGCGCGTTCATCTTGCCCGGAGAGAGCGGCATTGCGACGTTGAAGATGATGGTCGGCACTCTCGTCGCCGGCGGATACGCGACACCGCACGATGCAGTCGTCGCCGGCAAGCTCGCCGAGGTGCTGTGCGGTGGCAAGGGCGGCGCTTCACGCGAAGTAACGGAGGACGAGATCCTCGAGCTCGAGCGTGAGGCCTTCGTCAGTCTGTGCGGCGAGCCCAACACGCAAGCCCGCATTCAATTCTTCTTGATGAACAACAAACCGCTCAGGAACTAACGGCCATGAAAGAAATCGTCATTCTCGAGTCTGTTCGTTCTGCGGTCGGCCGCGCGCTCAAGGGGTCATTGGTATACAAGCGCCCGGACGAGCTCGCGGGAGAGGTCATTGCCGCGTTGTTGGCGAGAGTGCCTCAAGTCAAACGCGAGATGGTGGAGGACCTCGTGCTCGGCTGCTCGATGCCCGAGGGCGAGCAAGGCCTCAATATCGCGCGCGTCGTCGGCTTTTTGGGTGGGTTGCCGCAAGAGACCAGCGCAATGACCATCAATCGCTTCTGCTCGAGTGGACTACAGGCCATTGCGCTCGCGGCGGGCGCCATTGCGATGGGCTCCAGCGACATCGTGATCGCGGGCGGTGTCGAGTCGATGAGCATGGTGCCGATGACGGGCAACAAACTCAGCATGTCACCCGAGGCGATGGACCGTTTCCCAGACGTGTACACGCCCATGGGCATCACCGCGGAGAACGTCGCCAAGCGGTTCTCGATCTCGCGAGAGGACCAAGACAAGTTCGCGCTTTGGAGCCAAAAAAAGGCCTCCACGGCGATCGAGGCGGGCCGCTTCAAGGAAGAGATCGTCCCTGTTCAAGGCGTTCGCTACAAGGGCAATGAGCACGTCTCGTTCACGTTCGATCGCGACGAGCTCCCGCGCCCGGACACGACCGCCGAGGGCCTCGCGGGCCTCAAGCCTTCATTCTCGGTGACCGGCAGCGTCACGCCAGGCAATGCGTCGCCACTCTCGGACGGCGCGGCGGCCGCGATCATCACGAGTAAAGAGACTGCAGACAAATTGGGCGTCAAACCGCTCGGCTATTTCCGTCAGTTCGTCAGCGCCGGGGTAGACCCCTCCATCATGGGCATCGGGCCAATCCCCGCAGTTCAAAAGCTGTTGGCCAAGACTGGATTGACAATAGCGGATATCGACCTGTTCGAGATGAACGAGGCCTTCGCGAGCCAAGCCATTTATTGCCAGAGGACGCTCGGCATTCCCGACGAGAAGCTGAACGTCAATGGCGGCGCCATCGCGCTCGGTCACCCACTGGGCTGCACCGGCGCCAAGCTCGTCGCGACTGCATTGTACGAGCTGAAGCGTCGAAATCAAAGGCGCGCCATCGTCACCATGTGCATCGGCGGCGGGATGGGCGCGGCAGGCCTGCTTGAGCGGGTGTAGGCGATGTCCAATGTGATGGATGTGAAAGACGATGGGGGCTGGCGCTCTCGCGCGAGCGGCATCCTCGGGTTTTTCGCGTGTTTCGTGACGCTCATTCCGCTGCTGCGTTCGATACTCGGTCTCAAGATGCCGACCGGCACTCGCATACCCATCGAGCTCACATATTACAAATACGGTCTATTGCTCGGCGTCGGCGGGACGATTGCCGCGCTCGCTTGGGGCAAAGGCTTCGGCGGTTGGCGATTGACGGGTCTCATCATGAGCGCGTTCGGGATCGTATTGGCCGTCAGCTTCTTGATGCTCAACACGTTCACAGACTCGTTCAACAATCAGTGACAGAAGCGCACTAGAGTTTGTGGACGAACAGTCCGCCGGCGCCGACGACGAGCTCTCCTTGCGGTCCTTCTGCTGCGCCGAATAAGTCGTCTTTCATGACCGGTGGCTCCGTGCCCAAGGAGCGGACTATCGCGCCTCTCTCGCCGACTGCTAGCCAGCTCTTCATTCCGAAGGTCGCCGCTACACTATAGAGACGCGCTCCGCTCGTCGAGATTGTGCGCCACGCGTTGTTCTCACGCACGAGCACGATGCCGTGAGCGCCGACCGCGACCGCGCGTGTGTCGTCGCACGCGACGGACTCGAGATCTTCAGTGGTGACGCTCGGCTCTTGCTTCCAGCCGCCGGCCCAGCGCAACACGACGCCGGCTTGCCCCACCGCCAGCGTCTCGGTGAGCCCCGCGCAAACGGATCGGAGGTTCGCCTGCGTGCCCGAGGTCTCCCAACGCCAGCCGCTGGGGCCTTCCACGCCGACCGCACCGCGATCACCGACGACGACAGGGCCCATCCACGAATACACGGCGCCATGCAGGCCCGGCACGTCGCTCGTGAGCTTCCAGTGACCGTTGGCGCGCTCGACGATGACCCCATCTCCTGCTGCGAGCACGTCCTTGCCTCGCTGCGCGACCGAGTAGAGCGCTCGATCCGTGGTCGGCGGCTCGGTCGTCCAGGCGACTTCTCCGTTGGCCCGGCGAAGGATCGCGCCGCGCTCGCCGACCGCGAAGCTCTCGTCCGCACCCGACGACACGGCGCGAAGCGGGCTCGTGCTCGCTGTCGCCCACGCCGAGATCGGCAGCGCCGAGGCCACCGACCTCGGCGAAGCGAGCGGCACCACTTGAGCGTTGTGAGCGCCGAGTCGATACGATCCGTACACGAGCGCGCCGCTCAAGAGCGCGACCACGACGAGGACAGAGCCTCGAATCTCCAGGTTCACTTGGGCGCTTTCTTCGATTGAGGCTGGCGAAGCCAATCCTCTGAGTTGTTGACGTTCGCCGAACGCGACGTCAGTTTGATCTGATCGAGCGGCTTCGGACACACGTCCCGAAGCTTGCAGGATGCACACTCTTTCCCGCGCCAAATGCGGTCGAAACGCTCCTGGGTCTGGTCGAGCAGCACGTCGTCGTCCGTGAGCACGCCCATCTCGAAGTTGCGGCGACCCTCCCCCTTCGCGCCGAGCCCCGCGCCCGTGAAGTTCGCGCTGCCGAGGTAGAGCTTGCCGCCATCGCACGCGATGAGCTTCAAGTGGACGCGCGGACACTGCCTCATCTCGAAGCGCGCGGGCGGTTTGTATTTGGCGAGCGCCGTGCGGAACGGTCGCGACGGAGTCCCCGCGTGGAGCAAGCGAATCTCGACACCACGCCTGGCCATGTCGCGCAGAGACTCGAGGATGGATACGTAGCGCCCGCGTGCGCGCGCGGTCGTGCCGATCGGCGCTTCGTGCATCATCTCTTTGACGTTGGCGGTGGCGATCCACACGCTCGTCTTCGCCTTCAAGATCGTGCCCACGACGAGCTCGTCGTAGTGCGCTTTGTCGACGATGAGATCCACCTTCGCCTGTCTCGTCACCGCGTACGGCTCATTGGACTGGCACCGTGGCCCTCACCTGGGCTTGCTCGAGCTGGCAGTTGGCCGCGTTACAAACGCTCAGCTTGAACGTGCCGTTGAGCGCGACCATCCCAGCTTGCGTGCCTTGCAGCTTGATGGTCATCACGCCGACCTTCTCGCCGTCGAACGTGAAGTCGCCGGCAGACTTGGAGAACACACCCTTGCCCGCAGTGTCCGTCCCCATGAACGCCGCCCCTTGCGCGTCGTCGAGCTTGAGCTTGTAGGGGTAGTCCTTGTTGACGTGAAACTCGTCCTTCGCGGTCAAGCGCACGGACACCTTGCAATCGGCGTTGATCGCGCATGCCGTAGGCGTTGGGACGTCCACTGTGAAGTGATTGCCGTCAAAGTGCATGCCGACGCCTGGCGGCGCGGGAGTCGTGGGCGCAGACACGACGGCGGCGGACGTGATCGTCGTGGCGGTGCCTTTGGGTGCGACGAGCGCGACGTGCTGTGAAGACGCCGGCGCCGTCGAGACCGCGGGCATGGCGACCGACGCCGTGGGCGCAGTGTTCGGGGAGGCGACCGTCGGAGGCGCAGATGCAGGCGGATCCGCCGACGCCGTGAGGCGAGTCTCCGCGGGTTTGTCACAGCCGAACGCGAGCATGATCCAGAGGGGCGCGAGTCTCATCGAGCGGCAGTATAGGGCGGTGTTAGCCTGAACGCGTGAGAAGCGCGATCCTCTCGGCAGCTGCGTTGCTCTTGGCTTGTGGCGGCGACGACACGAGCACCCCGCAGCCCGTGAACGACGGCGGCCCGACACGAGACACTTCGATCCTCTTGCCCGACGGCGCGATCGTCAACAACCCGGATGGCGCGACGAGCACGGACTCTCCCGCGCTCGCGTTCACGAAGAAGCTCGGCGGCGCACACGCCGGACACTTCTTGATCGGTATGGGCAACGACGGAACGAACGACGGCAACGACGACGCGTACAACCTCGGCGTCACGCTCGACCTGCACTACCACTACCTCGTCGGCCTCTCGACGGCCGGAGGGTGGACCACGTGGAACTCCAATCCGGACTACGCAGGCAAGCGCATCGCCGAAGCCACCAAGCGCGGCGTCGTCCCCATGCTCACCTATTACGGGATGGCGTCGAACGGCGACGGCAACATCGGGGTGCTCACGGACGCCGCGTTCATGAAGACGTACTTCAAAGACTTCTCTCAGATGCTCTCCGACATCAAGGCCGCGGGTGTTCCCGTTGTCCTTCATTTCGAGCCTGATTTTCTGGGGTATTTGCAGCAGGCGACCGGGAAGGACGGCATCGGTCCGGACAAGCGCGCGGCGAGCCCCAGCGCGTTCGGCGCATCCGAGTGCGCGGGCGAGCCGGAGACGGTCGTGGGCTTCGCGCACTGCATCTACGCAGTCGTTCGCGCTCGCGCGCCCAACGCGCTCCTCGGATTTCACGCGTCGGCTTTCAGCACCAACATGGACGTGGACCGCAATCGCGATCCGAAATTCGACGTCGCGGCGGAGGGCGCGAAGACCGTGGCGTTCTTCAAACAGCTCGGACTGGACCGCGCGGACTTCGTCTCGACGGACACGAGCGATCGCGACGCGGGCTGCTACGAGGCGAACCACCAGCCGATGTGCGCGTGCACCAAGACCGCGAACTACCAGTGCGACGACTTCTACTGGGACGAGACGAACCAGACGCTCCCGAACTTCGCGCAGCACTTCAAGTGGGTGAAGTCACTGACGGACGGACTCAAGCTGCCGATGATCTGGTGGCAGATCCCGTTCGGTGATCCGTCGGGGACTGCGGGCGGGCAGATCGGCGCGTGGCGCGACAACCGCGCGCACTACTTCTTCGCGCACGTGAACGAGCTCATCGCTGCGGGCGGCGTCGGCGCGGTTTGGGGCACGGGCGCGGGTGATCAGACGTACCTCACTCAGTCGTACAAGGACGCCGTGAAGAAGTACTTCGCGGCTCCCGTCGCATTGCCTTGAACATGAGAGTGTGTGGACAGTGCGGCGCGCGCGTGGAAGTTGGCGTGCGCGTCTGCACGAACTGCCATGCGCTCATGCCTCTCGACGCGACGGAGGGCGTGTTTCTCAAGGGCGCCACGATCCTGCGCGCGTCGTCGCGTATCGTCCTCGACAAGAAGCTCGGGGAGGGCGGCATGGCGATCGTGTGGCGCGCCTGGGAGTTCTTTGCTCCGAACGATCCTCGCGCAGCGCAGCCGCGCCTCTGTGCGTTGAAGATCATGCGCGGCGCGAGGGGCTCACTCGACGAGCTGCGGGACTACTTCACGCGTGAGGCAGACGCGCTCGGCAGGCTCTCACACCCGAACATCGTGACGCTCCACGAGTGCTTCGAGCACGAGGGCCGCGTGATGCTGTCGCTCGAGTACGTCGAGGGTGAGACGTTGGACTCGCTCATCGCGCGTCAGGTCGCGCGCGCGACACTCGCCGGGCCCGGTGCGCTCCCGGGGCTACCGCTTTTGAGAGCGTGGCACTACTTCCAGCAGCTGCTCGGCGCGCTCGCGGCCGCGCACGCGATCGGCTTGGTGCATCGCGACGTCAAGCCGCAGAACGTCCTCTTGCGCGCGGACGGAGTCGTGAAGCTCACGGACTTCGGTATCGCGACGCGCTCCACCTCTCAGGCAGGTCAGAGCAACGCGGTCGGTACGGGGGCCTTCATGTCGCCCGAGCAAGTGTTGTCCAAGGCGGTGGATGGCAGGAGCGATCTCTACTCTGCGGCGATCGTCCTCTACATGATGTTGAGCGGCCGCCTGCCGTTCCCCACGACCGATCGTAGCGAGTTCGCGGTCCGGCAGGATCAGGTGGAGAAGGTGCCGCCGCCGCTTCGAACGTGGCTCCCGCAGGCCCCCGCGGTCATCGACGCGCTCTTCAGTCGCGCGCTCGCGAAGGATCCGGCTGCGCGCTTCGCAGACGCGATCGAGCTCGGTTCGGCGTTCCGTGCTGGGCTCGGCCTGCCGGACTCCGAGGAGTGGCGCGCGCAAGCGGAGATCGCCCAAGGGGCGCGTGGCGGCACGGCGAGGATGCCGGAGCTCAAGGAGCGCGACCAGACACTGCGCGAGCTACTCGTCGCGCGCTACCAGACCGCGCCGATGCCTGTTCGTCGGTAGTCGAGTCTTAGAGGCGGCTCGGCTTGACCATGAGTCGGAGGAGGCGAACCTCCGACGCCGCGTCTTTGTTGGTCGGATCGTCGACGAGCACTTGCTCGAAGTCGGCGACCGCGTCGCGCAGCCTGGCGTTGTCGCGCTTGTAGAGCTTGGCGCGGAACAGTCGCGCGCGCGTGCAATCGGGGAAGTCGAGCAGGATGACCCCCAACTGCGCGATGACCTCCGCGGGCTTCAGCGTCGCTGAGAGAGCCTTTATCCAGAGCGAGATCGCCTTCAAATCCGGGTCGGCCGAGTCTTCCGTCACGGCCCGGCTCGCGACCTGCGCCGCGGTCGGGATGTCCTTCCGCGCGAGGTGCTGCTCGATGCGCACGATGTCTTTCATCGTCTCGTCGCGCATGACGCGCGCCACTTTGGGCGTGCGCTTCCGCTCGATCGGCGGTTTCTCTGCCGGAGGCTCGACGAGCGGCTCGGACGGCGGAGGCGCGGGGTGAAACGCGAACGGCACCGTCTGCGGGAACTTCGGAGGTGACGCCTTCACCGGGGGTGACCCCGGCGAGCGAGGCAGCGGCGGCGCTGGCCTTCGGACCTTCCAAGGCTTTGCGCCAAGCGGGCCCTTCACTTGGCCAGGCACCACGATCTGGCGCGTGATGACGAGCGTGTACATGAGTGACATCAGATCGCTCGCGTCCATGGGTGGCTGACTCATCAACGATGCGAGCGTGACGGACTCGTTGCGGCTCTTCTCGAGGACCGCGAGCTCGGCGGCGCTCAGGTCCATCGCCTCGGGCGTGGACTCGGCGTGCAGCGCGAGCGGAAGCTTTGCGTATCGGTTGAGCGTCTCGCGAATGCGATCTCGTTGCGTCCACGCGCGCACACCCTCCAAGATCACGTCGAGCGCGTCGACGTCGAGCGTGTGCGCCGAGGGCGGCACTTCGAGGCGATCCGTGTCTTTGTAGAATGCATACGTCGCGTCGTCGGCCAGGTTCACGAGGCCCGCGAGCTTGCGACGCACCTGCACCTCGAGCGCGCGTTGGAGCTCCGCTTCGGTGAGCTTGCCCTCCCGGACGAGATACTGGCCGAGCGCCATTCCCTCCGACTTGGCGTTCGTGATCGCGCTGGCAGCTTGAACGTCGGAGAGCTTGCCCTCCGCCTCGAGCTGCGAGCCCAGCGGAGCGATGAGCCTGCCCGTCACGACGCGCGTCGGCGTTCCGTTCGTGAGCGCGACGAGATGTCGAGTGCCCTCGGACTCGCGAAACTCGAGCGTGCCGGAGAGAGAGCGATCGAGGACGTAGACCAGCACGTGCAGCAGCGGCGTCGTCGCCAGCGTCCCCTCTGCGGTTGGAGCAGGCTCGTTGTCGGCGCTCTCTCGCACGAAAGAGTGGGCCTTCTGCGAGCTCTCGTCGCCCTCGATGTTGGCATCGTCCGCGCGCTGCGACGGCGCATCTGCGCTCATCGTCGGGCCGGTCTTCCAGCCGTCCATCTCGAGCACGCGTGCAATCTTGAGCTCGTCTTCGAGCTCGAGCTCGATGACGCGAGAGTCCGAAGCGCGCCTCACGCGCGGCCGCGCGCCGTCCTCTTCGTTCGCGGCGAGCACTTCGGCGATCTCTCCGTCCGAGAGCTCCACGATGGTGCCGCCGGGGATGATGCCCATGGACGCGCAGATCGCGCGGAGCGCAAACGGGCTCAACCGAGCGTCGTTGGCGAGCTCGCGAACCGCCTCGTCGTAGGACTGTGTCGCGCGCAGATCCGCCCAGCGCGTTGCTGTCGCGACGAGCTCGGCCGCGAACGAGGCGTCGGGTGGCTCTGCCTCGTTCAACGCGCGCGCGGCTTCATGGGCGATCACGCCGGCCGCCGAGGTCGGGTCTACGCAGCCAAGGCCGACGAGGAGGGCCGGCCGCGGGAGTACGGACAACGCCGCGCCGACGACGATCGCCGCGAGTGTCGCTCGGTCTTGGGTGATCTCGCGCGCGGCCGCGACGGCGACGACGGCTGCGGCGACCTTCGTCGTGATCGTGTCAGGGGCGTAGGTGCCGAGGCCGAGCAGCGCCGCTGTCGTGCCTACGGAGTCGTCGACGATGCAGCGCGCGGCCCGCGCCAGCGCAGGCAGCTCCACGTGCGGCCCAGATCGGGTCACCTCGGCAATAGCTTGGAGCGAGCGCGTGAGAGCTGCGGCAGAACCGACGAGCCGTTGCTCGATCGTGAGGTGCGGCAGGTCTGCGCCATAGGTCTTGCCGACCTCCGACATCGCGGAGCGCTTGATCACCGAGGTGTTCGAGTTCGCCGCGATGTCCGCACCGAAGCGCCGCAGATCGTCCGCCGTGGCCGAGCGCGGGAGAGAGAGGATGCGCGCGCCGTCCTTCGACAACAAGCTCGCGAGCTCCATCGCGCTGTCGAACCCGGACTGCGAGAGGCGCGCGACCCTTCCGTCGACATAGATCGCCGACTGCGCGAACTCGAGGTGGATCGTCGCCGACTGCTTCGGCATTCGCGCGAGCGCGCCCGCCGCGTCGCCGACCGTGCGCTCGTACTCGGCGGTCGTGTGCTGTCGATTCGACGCGAGCTTGGCGAGTGCCGAGAGCGCTAGAACGAGCCCCTCATCTGAAGAGGTCTCTGCCGCATGCGCCCGCTCGCCAGGCTTCGGCGCCGGCACTGCGGCCGCGGCGTCGCGGTGGCCCTCGCGTGTGAGCCAATCGCGTACCGCTCGCCGCACGGGTGGGGGTGCTTCGCTCGTCGCCGCGGCCAGCTCCGCCGGCTTGCTGCGAGCGACGCGGGCGACCAGCTCGAGCAAGAGGCTCGCGCTCTGCTCGCTCATCGGTTTTTGCAGCGCGGACACGATCGAAGGCCAATCTGCGTCCGTGATCCTGCCGACGACGGGCGCCATCGCGCTGCGCGAGGACTCATCCTGGTTGGCCAACGCCGACACGAGCGCCTCTTTGCCGAACGCAGCGCCCATGACGGCCGCCTCGAGCTTGGGAGCGGCGTTGGGCCCTACGGCGTGCGCGAGTTTGTTGCACAGCGCACGAGCGGCACGCATGACGTCGACGTGCTGACCGTTGGACATCGCGAGGATCGCCCACCGACGAATCGCACCTAGCACCGCAGGCACCTCACCGTGCTCGGCAGCGTCGAGCATCGCGGCGGTCATCAGATCCGTGTGACGATCGAGGAGCGCTTCCTCACCCAGGACGAGCTCTCCCTCGAGTCGTGCGCGTGTCTCTTCGTCGAGCGAAAGCGGCCCTCGCGGCGACGGCGCGCGGAGGTTCGGGTTTGCGAGGCGATGCGCGTGCTTGCGCTGAGCGGTGCCAAGCGCGACCTCTAGATCAAGGAGGTCGGAGGTTCGTCGCTCGCGCGCCTGCGCGTCCCCCGCGACGAAGCCGGAGACGGCGACGGCGCGAATCAAGGGCAGATCGAGATCCCATAGACAGCTCGCGAGGTCTCGATCGGCCGTGAGCTCGGCCGTGCCGCCGAGCAGGGTGATCGCGTGCGTGACGTCCTCGGGGCCGACGCCTCTCGTGAACCTGAGAGCGCGCACCCCCGCGGCGTAGAGTTCCTGCGGCACGCGCTCGCTGCCACCGGAGGGGGCCCAGGCAGGATGACCCATCGCGAAGAACGACGCCTGTCGCACCTCGAGGACGACGGCCCTATCTTCCACCAATGCGTCGGCGATCACCTCGAAGGCGCGATCGATCGCCGAGACCGCCTCCGGATCGTGCCTGCTGCGCGCTCTAGTCGCCTCGATGGCATCGCCGAGCGCTCGCGCCACGGAGCGAGCGCGGAAGGTGCGTGGATGATCCTCGGCGAGCGCCTCCATGGGCTCGTCGTCCTCGTGGAAAGTCTCCACCGAGAACGCCTCGACGGTCGGACTGGCCTTGAGCGCCTTCTGGATCTCGATCACCTCGGCCTGCATCGCTCGAGCGTCCGCGAAGCGCGCGCTGGGCTCCCACTCGAGCGCGCGATCGATGAGTGCGACCACCCGCTGCGGCAGGTCGGGAGCGATCGTCGCCACGGACGGTACCGCCATGGTCGCTGCCATCTTCAGCGCGTCTTGCTCGTTCGTCGCGCGGTGCACTCGCTTTCCCGACGCGAGCGCGTGAATGACGGCGCCGACCGAGAAGATGTCCACGCGATGGTCGATCTTGTCGGCGAGTCCCTTCGCCTGCTCTGGAGACATGTACGCGGGCGTACCGAGCGCCATGCCGGCCGTCGCGACGGTCACGCCCTTCATCAACGCGACGCCGAAATCCAAGACCTTCACGTCGCCGGCGTTGGTCACGTAGATATTGGCTGGCTTCAAGTCGCGATGGATGACTCCGGCTGCGTGGCAGCCTGCGAGGCAGTCGAGGAGTCGCTCGGCGACATGCATCACCTGCGGGAGCGGCACGCGCTTGCCCGTGCGCTTCCAGAGATCTCGTAACGTCTCGCCCTCGAGGAGCTCCATGACCAAGAACGGCTCGGCCTCTTCGGTGACGTCGTCGTCGATGACGCGGACGCAGGCGGCGTGTCCGATTTTGTTGGAGACGTACCCCTCACGCAAGAACCTCTCGACCACCTCGCGATCACGCGCGAACATCGTGTGCATGATCTTGAGTGCCGCGCGCTGGCCGTTGCGATGAGTCGCCGCGTAGACGGTCGCCATGCCGCCGGTCCCGAGGAGGGCGTCGATCGTCCATTTCCCTTTGATGACGGTCCCCACTCTGCGTGAGGCGACTTCTTCCGTGGGGATTGCTGACGAGTTGGATTCGGCCATGGTGAGCGTTCGGGAGAACGGACACGGTAGAATAGAGAACCGCAATCGGCTTGGATAGGTTGCGCTTCTAGGTCCGCGGTCAAAGACTGACATCTGTGCCGTGACACGACAAAGTGTGGCGGCTTGGCAAGCTGGCGACGGGAGCAAACATGAAGACCATGGCGATCGACATCAAGGGAATGACCTGCGGCGGCTGCGTAGTTGCGGTGCGCAACGTGCTGTCGCGGCAGGCCGGCGTCTCCAACGTGCACGTCGAGGTGGGGACCGCGAAGGTCGACGTCGACGACGCTTCCGCGCGCGAAGCTGCGATTCGCGAAGCGATCACGAAGGCCGGCTTCGAGGTGTCCGCGATCGAGGCGAGCTGATCAGCTGCGCGCGAGGTTGAGCGCGGCGACGGCGCCGGCGAGCGCAGCCAATGCCGCGACGAACGGCGGCACGATGCCGAGCGTGAGCCCAAGCGATGCGAGTACGCCTGGGCCAAGCCCGATCACGAGAGCCCGCAGCGCTCGCTCGCGAGCCTCGCGCGGGATCGTGATGGCGGAGACGGCGTCGCGCACATCGTCGGAGGCGAGCGCCGCCGTCCACTCGCCCGGCGTCGATCCGGCGGCGACCATCGCGACCGAGACTTCGGCGACGCCGAGCGCAGCGTCGTCTATCGGCGGGTGACCGAGCACGGCGACGACGTTGCCTCCTTCGGCGAGCGCGCGAACCTCCGAGGCGCGCTCTTGTGCGAGCACCTCGGGTCGGATGTGTTCGATGTCGAGCGCGCGCGCGATGGTCTCGCACGTCTCGCGTGATTCACCCGAGAGCATGACCGGCTCGATGCGTGCGTCCAACAGACGCTGCACGGCGGCTCGGGCTCCGACGCGCAGACCGTCCTGTAGGCCGATGACGCCGACGATCTTCCCAGACGCGGCCAGCATGAGCGCGCTTCGACCCTGCGCCTCTAGCTCGCTCACGCGTGCGTCTGCCGCTGCGACGCCCACACGCTCTGCGAGCAAGAAGGCACGCCGGCCAAGCACGACACGCTCCCCTGCCGCATCGAGCGCGGTCGCGCCGGAGCCGTCTTGGACGGCGTTGCGCAGAGGCTCCGGCTTCGCCGAACGGGCGCGAGCGGCGCGCAGGATCGCTTGCCCGAAGGGGTGAGCGGAGCCATTTGCCAGGGCCGCGGCGACCGACAACACGCGCTGTGAGTCCCACCCTGCAAGGGGCTCGATCGCTACGATTTCAGGCTCTCCGAGGAGTAGCGTTCCGCGCGCGCAGACCACTGCGACGTCGACGTGCGCCGCACGATCGAAGGCAGCCGCGTCTTTGTAGACGACGCCGCTACGCTGCGCGCGCAGATGCGCTCGCGCGTGTGCCAGCCCGACGGCCGCCGCCGACGCCTCTGCCATGAGTGCGAACACGGCCGCGCCGCCGACGCCCAGTGCCACCGAGATCGGATTGTTACTCGCGTAGGCACCCGCGGCGCACAGCACGCCGACCAGAGGCGCGCCTTGGTTCGCGATGGATCGCGCCGCACGCGCGAGGGGCGCTGCGCGATCGGGGCGCGCGGACTCGGAGAGCGCGAGTCTGCACATCGCGCGATCGGCGCCTGCCCATGTCGTCGTGATCCAGAGCTTGCCGCGGACGACGCTTGCGCCCGCAACGACCGCGTCGCCCTCGCGCTTGGTCATGTCGTTGGGCGCGTCGAGCCACGGCACGACGAGCGCCTCTCCGCTCGCGACCACGCCGTCGACGCCCACGGACTCTCCGGCGTCGACCACGACCTGCTCGCCCGGCCGCGCTTCATGAGAGCCCACGACGCGCGTGCCTTTGTCGTCGACGAGACGAACATCGATGTCGAGTCGGTCACGAATACGGCGGCGCGCTCGATCGATCGGCTCGCGTTCACGGCCGATCAGCTCGCCCGTGACCACCGTCACCGCCGCCGCGAGCCCGAGGAAGCTGACGAGGCCGCCTTCGTGCGAGTCGTGTTGGACGTGGGTCCACACGACCGAAGCGCCCGTGCAGACGAGCGAGCCGATCGTCACCCAAGCGCGCCGCGACAACAGCTGACGCGCGACGGCGACCGCTGCCGCAAATAGCCCGATCGGCGTCCGCACCGAGAGCCCGCTCGTCCCAAGAAGCGGCAGGCCGATCACCAAGAGGCCCGCGGCAATCGCGAGCGCCGCCAGCGCGCGCGGCAACATGCTGGCGGGAGCAGTCGGCTCGTCGGCGAGAGGATCGGCACCCTCGAGCGTGGACGGAGGTGGCGGCTCTTCGTCATGGGGAGGCTCGCTCGGCGCGCCGAGCGAAGCGTCGGGTGGCGGAGGCGGATCGGTTGACGTATCAACGGTCGCGTACGCGCGCGGTTCGTGGAGGGAGACCGCAGGCGGCTCGGCGGTCTCGACATCGTCGTTGACCACGGTCGACGCCACGCCCATGAAGTGGTCGGCCTTGCACGCGCGCTCGCAGAAATAGAGGAAGCGTCCGCCGACGATGGCGACCGCCCCCGCTCGCAGCGGATCGACGGGCTTTCCGCACGCGGGGCAAGGCTTCACCGGATCAGACGTTCGCGTTCGCCTGGGCGGTCGGCGACATCGCAACGAGCACGGCTCGGACGACCGCGACGCCTTCGTCGAGCTGCGCGTCGGTGACGATGAGCGGCGGTGAGAAGCGAATCACTCGCTCGCCCGCTGCCGTCAGGAGCACGCCCGCTTGCTGGAGCTTGCCGAGGACGTCTCTCGCGACGATTCCTTGCCGAAGGACGAGCCCACGAAGGAGCCCGTCTCCGCGCGCGCCCTCGCATACGAGAGGAAGGTCCGCGGCGAGGCGAGTCAGCAGGCCATGCAGCTTTTCGCCCCTATTTTTGGCCGCGAGAACGAGCTTCTCGTCGTCCGTGATCTTGAGCACCGCGAGCGATGCGGCGCAGGCGAGCGGGTTGCCGCCGAAGGTGGAGCCGTGGGTTCCGGGAGGGAGCGCGTTGGCGAGCGCCTCGGTGGTGAGCATCGCGCCGATCGGAACGCCTCCGCCCAAACCCTTCGCGAGGGCGATCGCGTCCGCGCGAGCCCCGCAGCCGTCGTGCCCGAGGAAGCGACCGAGCCGACCGACTCCGGTCTGCACTTCGTCCACGAGCAAGAGCGAGCCGTTCGAGTCGCAGAGCGCGCGAAGACCTGCGATGAAGCCAGCGGGCGCCACGTTCACGCCGCCCTCGCCTTGCACTGGCTCCACGATCACGGCGCAGACGTCGGCGCCCATTGCTGCCTTCACCGCGTCGAGGTCGCCGTACGCGACGTGCGTGATGGGTCCCATCTCGCCGAAGCCTTCGCGATATTTCGGTGTGCCCGTCATCGAGAGTGCGCCCATCGTTCGGCCGTGAAACGCGTTGTGAAACGCGATCACGCGCTGCCGTGACTTGTCGCCCTTACCGTAGAAGTGGTGGCGCGCGAGCTTGAGCAGCGCCTCGTTCGCCTCGGCGCCCGAGTTGCAAAAGAACGCGCGGTCGTAGCCCGTGCGCTTGCAGAGCTGCTCTGCTAGCTCGATGTTGCGATCGTTGTAGAAGTAGTTCGAAACGTGAATCTGCCGCCCTGCCTGCTCGACGATCGCGGCGACCAGCGTGGGGTGCGCGTGACCGACGACACTGACCGCGACGCCCGCTGCGAAATCGAGATAGCGCTTGCCGTCAACGTCGAAGACCTCGACGCCCGAGCCGCGCGTGAAGACGATCGGCGCTTGCTTGTAGTTGCCGTAGAGGTGGCGCTGGGCAGACTCGATCAGCGTGCTCGACTTGGACATGCCTTGTTTTTAGGACGATGGAGCCCGCGCAGCAAGCAACGCGCGTGCGATCTCCGCGAATCCTTGGCCCATGGGAGACTTTGCGACGAAGCGCGGGAGGACGCTGAGTTTGTCGATCGACGAGCTGACGTTCGAGACCCCGAACGTGGTCCGAAACGCCGCAAAACAGGCCCGATCGTTGCCGCTGTCTCCCACGTAAGCGTAGCGCGACAGGGCGGAGCCGGCGTCCTCCGAGCGCGCCCCGACGAGCCACCCGACGGCGCCGGAGGCCTTGTCGTGCGTGTCGAACGTGGCGTGCACGTGGACCGACGAGCGCATCGTGCGCGCGCCTGCGTCGCGGATCGCCTTCATGACGAGTTCTACGCGGTCGTCTTGGAGGTGCACGGTCTCGCCGATGTCGAACGTGATGTCGCTCGTGCGCGCGGCGACGTCGTCTGCGAGTCGAACCTCGGGCACGGCGTCCCGCACGCGCTCGACCACGCCTGCGAGTCGCACGCGCCGATGACGCCGTTCGGCCTCGTCACACATGTCTTGCCTTCGGATCGCCTGTTTTTCACGGGAGATCACGACCGCGCCGTTCTCGGTGACCGCCGCGTCGATCGGCCACTGTCGAGCGATCACCTCGCCCCAACCCGCGGGTCTCCCTGTCACTGCGACGAGAAAGAGCCCCGCGCGCTTGAGCTCCCAGAGCGCCGAATACGCGTCTTGCGTGAGCGAGCCGTGCGTCAGCAAGGTGTCGTCGAGATCGAACAGGAGTCCGCGCAAGGCGGACGCTTCGTCGCGCGTCAACGCAGAGAGGGGTCTCATCGTGCCTCCACGCGGGCGATGACGCTCTTGAGATAGAGGCCCTCGGGGTGCGCTGCGTTCACGGGATGATCGGGGCCCTGATGGCTTCGGTCGATGACGATCGCCGAGCGATTCGCCCGCAAAGCGCCCACCGCGAGCGCGCGCGTCAACGACTGCAAATCGACAGCGGCCGAGCACGAAGACAAGACGAGCAGGCCGCCCAGCTTGGTCGCGCGCGCGGCGAGCTCCGCGACCTTCGTGTACCCGACGAGCGCGTTGTCGCGCGAGCCTCGGGTCGGCGCGAGACGCGGAGGGTCGGCGAGGACGAGATCGAAGCCCCCAGACTCACCGGCCTCCTGCATCGCGATGCGAGCGTCGCGCTTCTCGAACTTGATCTTGCCCTCGAGTCCGTTGTGACGCGCGCACTCGGCGCCGACCTCCAACGCGAGCGCGCTCTCGTCCACCGCGACGACCTCTCGCGCTCCGCCACGCGCCGCGGCCATCGCGAACGGACCGATGTAGCTGTACGCATCGAGCACGCG
>JAYVYD010000498.1:0-4830 GCA_043784605.1 Myxococcales bacterium
GCGCGCAGCCGAGCTGCACCTTCGTGCTGCCGGGCGGCAAGAACGCGACGTGCGGTCCGACCGACGGCTACAAGCTCGCTCCTCGACAAAGTGCGAACCCGGCCTCGTGCTTCGGCGCGGACGCGACTCCGCCCGATCCGAGCAAGGGCTCTGACGGTGGACTCATCATCGGCACGTGTGGTCACGACGTGTGCACCGCCGGCGCGCGCCTCGGCCAGTCTTGCGATACGTGCACGATGAAGGTCTGCGCGAAGGACCCCTACTGCTGCGACACCTTCTGGGGCCCGAGCTGCTTTGGCGACGTGCAGACCGAGTGCGGCAAGACCTGCCCGTGAGAATGAGGATGAGGCGGCCCCCTCTCGAGCCGCCTCATCGCCGAGCGAAAGTTTAGACGGTCAGCTGCAGCCCATCGAGTTGCCGCAGTTGAGGCACTTGTAGCATGCACCGTTGCGCACCGTGATGTGCCCGCAGCCGTCGCACACGGGCGCGTCGCCCATCATCTGATCGAGCTGCGCATCGAGCGCCGAGCCATGTGTGGGGCTACCGACGGTGGTCGCGCGATCGCTCGTCGAGCTCTGCGTGGCCAGCAGTGGTGTCTCGTCGATTGCCGGGATCTCCATGGGTCGCATCGACGGCGGATCCACCGGGATGAGCCCTTCGGCGCGCTCGTCCACGGATTTGTTGTCCGCCTCGGGCTTCACGTGAGCGAGATCGTATCGACCGAGGTACTCGATGCCGAGCACTCTGAAGAGGTAGTCGACGATTGAGGTCGCGATCTTGACGTTCGGGTGACCCTCGACCGTGCCTTGCGGCTCGAAGCGAGTGAACGTGAACTGCTCGACGTACGTCTGGAGCGGCACACCGTATTGCAATCCGATTGAGACGCTCATCGCGAAGCAGTTCATCAACGAGCGGAAGGCGGCGCCCTCTTTGTGCATGTCGATGAAGATCTCGCCGAGCGTCCCGTCCGTGTACTCACCGGAGCGCAGGAAGATCTTGTGACCGCCGACGCGCGCCTCTTGCGTGAAGCCTTGGCGCCTCTTCGGCAAGCGAACGCGCAGGCCATGCGGGCGCGTGAGCGGCAGGTTGAGCTGCATCGTCTCTTGCAGATTGTCGTTGATCGGCAGCGGAGTGAGCGCTTCTGCGGCCTTGGCCTTCTTCGCCTCGAGTGCGTCGTCCTTGCTCTCCTTGCCGGAGGTGGACAGCGGCTGCGACGCCTTGCATCCGTCGCGGTACAGCGCGACCGCCTTGAGACCGAGGCGCCAGCCCTCCTCGTAGATCTTCGCGACCTCTTCGACGGTTGCGTCATTCGGCAGGTTGACGGTCTTGCTGATCGCGCCCGAGAGGAATGGCTGCGCGGCGGCCATCATCTTGACGTGGCTCATTGGCGCGAGAAAGCGCCGGCCCGTCTTGCCGCAGCGGTTCGCGCAGTCGAACACCGCGAGGTGCTCGTCGCGTAGGTAAGGCGCGCCCTCGACCGTCATGCGCCCGACGATCACGTCGCTCGCTTCGTCGATCTGCGCTTGCGTGAAGCCGAGATGCTTGAGCAACGACGTCTTGTTGCTGTGCACGCCGAGCCGAGTCATCGCCTCTTCGCCGAGGACCCAACCTGCGAACGCGCTCTCGAGATCGAACACACCGATGATCGCGGTCTCCACCTTCGCCATGTCGGCGTCGGTGAGTCCCTTCTCCTTGAGCGTGCGACGGTTGATGTGCGGCGCGCCGAGGAGCGTGTTGGTGCCCGTCACGAACGCGACGATCTCTTGGACCTCCGCGGGTGAGTAGCCGAGGTTCGCGAGTGCGCCCGGCACGGACTGGTTGACGATCTTGAAGTAACCGCCGCCGGCGAGCTTCTTGAACTTCACCAACGCGAAATCGGGCTCGATACCCGTGGTGTCGCAGTCCATGAGCAGACCGATCGTGCCGGTAGGCGCGAGCACCGTGGACTGTGCGTTGCGGTAGCCGTGGCTCTCGCCGAGGCGCACAGCCGCGTCCCAATCCTCGCACGCCGCTTTGTACAGCGCGGTCGGGCACTGCTCGCGGTGGATCGCATACGCCGCGTCGCGGTGCATGTTCATCACGCGGAGCATCGGGTCGCGGTTCGCCGAGTAGCCCGCGAACGGACCCTTGGTCGCCGCCATCTCCGCGCTGGTCTTGAACGCATGACCGCACATGATCGAGGTGAGCGCCGCGGCAATCGAGCGACCCTTGTCGCTGTCGTACGGGACGCCGAGCATCATGAGCAAGCTGCCGAGGTTCGCGTAGCCGAGGCCGAGCGGACGATAGTCGTGGCTGTTCCTCGCGATGTTCGCGGTGGGGTAGCTCGAGAGGTCCACCAAGATCTCTTGCGCGATGAAGAACGTCTTGCACGCGTGCCGGTAGCCCTCGACGTCGAACGACCAGTCCTGTTTCGTTTTTCCATCTACGGCGTGGACGGGTTGGAGGAACTTGGTGAGGTTGACGCTCGCGAGGTTGCACGCGCTGTCATCCAAGAACATGTACTCGCTGCACGGGTTCGACGCGTTGATGCGCGACGTGTTCGGGCAGGTGTGCCAGCGGTTGATCGTCGAGTCGTATTGAACGCCCGGGTCCGCGCAGCCCCAAGCGGCCTCGGCGACCTGCATCCAGAGGTCCTTCGCGTCGAGCGTCTCGACGACGGCACCCGTGGTGCGCGCGATCGTCTGCCACTTGCCGCCTGCGAGAGCTGCGCGCATGAAGTCGTCGGTCACGCGGACCGAGTTGTTCGAGTTCTGGCCGCTGATGGTGTGGTACGCCTCACCGTTGAAGTCGCTCGAGAAGCCCGCCGCGATCAGCGCGTGCGCCTTCTTCTCTTCGCGGATCTTCCAGTTGATGAAGTCCTCGATTTCTGGGTGATCCATGTCGAGGCAGACCATCTTGGCCGCGCGTCGCGTGGTGCCGCCGGACTTGGTCGCGCCCGCCGCGCGATCGAACACCTCGAGGAAGCTCATGAGGCCGCTCGACGTCCCGCCGCCCGAGAGCTTCTCTTGCTTGCCGCGGATCGTGCTGAAGTTCGTGCCGGTGCCCGAGCCGTACTTGAAGAGGCGCGCCTCATTCTTGACGAGCTCGTAGATGCCCATCAAGTCGTCCTTCGCCGTCTGGATGAAGCAAGCGGAGCACTGCGGTCGCTCGTACGCTTTGTCGGTCTCGAAGACGCCGTCGATGTCGTTGCCGCGCTCGCGCGTGTGCGTGCCGTCCATGTCCCAGGCCCAGTTTCCGCCGGAGCCCTCGATGCCGTACTCGTGGAAGAGGCCGCAGTTGAACCAGACGGGTGAGTTGAATGCGCCGTATTGGTGAACGAGGAGCCAGGAGAGCTCGGCCTCGAACGTGTCCGCGTCCGCGCCTGTCGCGAAGTAGCCGCTGAACTGCTCACCCGCCGTGCGGATCGTGTGCGCGATGCGGTGGACGACCTGACGAACGCTTCGCTCGCCCTGCGCCTTGTCGCCATGCAAGCCGGCCTTGCGGAAGTACTTCGAGATCACGATGTCGGTCGCGAGCTGGCTCCAGTCGGACGGGATCTCGGCGCCTTCCATCTTGAAGACGATGGAGCCGTCCGGGTTGGTGATGATGCTGGAGCGGCGCTCGTAGACGAGCGGCTTGTTGGCGGGGCCAGGCGAGCCCGCTGCGAGGGGGTCGATGCCGGGCTTTGTGTTCACGCGCAACATCGGCACGCCGGGTCCGCGATGGGAAGATCGAACGGATTTGGTCACGTCGGAGGCGGTTGCCGTCGCTGTGCCTGCTGCACGGCGCGTCTTGTCCTTTTTGAGCGCGATGCTCTTCTTCGTCGCTTGCGTCATCCCGTGTCCGTTCGTCGATTGTGCCATGTTCGCCTCCACATTCCTTCGCCACGCGCAGACCCGCTCGGCCTGTCGTGGACAAAACCTGCCATCGCCCCCCGAGCCAAAAAGACGCTCGGCGTCGGACGCTGAACCAACCCCATCACTAAAAGAAAGAGCGCCACCACCCACCCGCACTACAAAGGGTACACGAGCTCTCGCTCAGGAGCGCGCGTGTTCAGTTCAGTGGCTCAAGTCAAACCCACGCACGCCTAGCCTCTACTTGAGAAGCACTGTAGCTCGCTCAGGCGGAACAGGCATATAACCCCAAGATGTAGCGGTGCGCAACCATTCTTCAACACAAAATGTGGTGGCTCGGGTGTGCGCATCGCAAGTCAGCAAAACCACGAGGTTCACTGAACCGGCGCACCGGAGTGAACACACGAAGCGCACCGGACGTCCCCCGCTTGTTCAGTGGTTTTCCACAGGCGCTCCGAAGGCGCGGGTACGTCCAGGATTGACCCGGGGAGTCAATCGTTGATGCGTCAGGCGCTCTATTCGAGCGAGGCGGCGGGGTCCGCAGGGAGGGTCTTGATCGTCTTGAAGTCCTGCTGAGGATCAACGACGACGACCTCTCCAAAGTGCGCGAGCTTGGGCGCCAAGACTTCGGCGTCGCCCGACACAATCACGAGGACCTTGTCGCTCCGGAAGAGCTTCTTGGCCGCAGCTACCGAGCGCGCGTTGTCCACCGAACGAACCTCGGAGCGGTACGCGTCCCAATACCCATCGGGGAGCCCAAGCGCGGTTTGCGCGACGACGAGATCCGCGACGGCGCCGATGGTCTCCATGCGCACGGCGAAGATGTCGCTCAAGTAGCGCGTGGCCGACGCGACCTCCGCGTCGTCGATCGGTTGGCTCACGATCTTGTCGTAGTTGTCCAAGATGCCTTGAACGGCCAAGCCGGTCTTCTTCGTCTCGGTTCCGGCGTACGCCATCAGCGCTTGCGGTCCGTGTCCGAGCTCCAAAATCGACGACC
>JAYVYD010000499.1:0-7687 GCA_043784605.1 Myxococcales bacterium
CGTAGACGGTGCCGCTGACGGACGTCGTGTTGCCGTTGCCGCAGTCGACCCGCTTGCACTCGAGGCTCTCGCACGTGCGCACGTCGTTGCTCCCGTCGGGGAAGATCGGCGGATCTCCGGTGGGCGGATCTTCGGCGTCGGGACCGGTCGTGCCGCTGGCCTCGGGTGTCTCGAACGTGTTCTGCGGCCTACTCCCGCACGCCCACACGAACGACATCGTGCTTGCCAGGCCTCCTAGGAACGCGAGCGCGCCGAGCAGCCTCCAGCCCCGCTTGGACGACATGATGCGATCCCTGGTGGGGTCGAGTCCGTGCTCGCTCTCCATGGCAGCCTCCAAGGTCGCGCGACGCCATCGCCGAGCTTTTGAAGGCTACGCGCAACTCCGCGCCCCGTCGACTATGGGAGCGAAAGGCCCTTGCGCGCGTCGGAGTAGGGCGCCGTGAGGGTGTACCCGATGATGTCTTTCGCCTCGGGATTACGCCCGATCCAGGTCGCGCGCTCCTGTTCTGCTGCTGGGGCGGCGTCCATACCCCGACCCATCCAGGCGATCGCGTCGAGCGCAGCGCTCGGGTCGCCGACGCCGAGCAGCGCGGCGTGGTTGGCCCACGCAAGCACGCCGCCACCCATCGCAGTGAGTTGGGCGCCGAGCGTCGTCGCGGCCTCGAGCGCCATCATGCCGACGTCCGTGCCGAGCTCCTTCGGGAGGTTCGCCTGTACGCGCCGCAACGCGTCCGTCACCGCAGCCGGAGCCACGCCCGGTGGAGTCCACTGAGGGTTGAAGCATTTGAGCCAGCCTCCCACGAGCGACGCACCCTCCGTCGGTGACAGTCGCGCGAAGACCGCGCCTCGCGCTTGTAAGAGCTTCAACGCGCGCAAGATCGACCACGCGCGTGCGGCCTCGTTGGTCACCGCCAACATCGCCTCGCCCATCACGATCGTGGGCGGATTGGAGCTCACAGGGACGACGACACGGCCGAGGCTCGGGGAGACGAGCACTTGCAGGTTCGGCATGTTGATCGACTGCCCAAGCTGCCCGAGGCGGCGCGCGAGGTTGTCCGACGGATCAATCGGCGAGGTACGCATGGCGCGTGGATCGAACGGGGCGGCCAAGTCGAGCGCTTCGCCTGTTCGCTGCAAGAGCGCACGCATCGAGGGCGTGAGCGCCTCGGGAGCGAGCAAGTCGTCGAAGCGGGGATCGAGCGCGCGCGCCTCGCCGCCCGCGAGCTCCGCCGGCTTGCCTGTGAACGCCGCGAGCGTGGAGGCCACTACGCGAGCCGCAGGCTGGTTGTTTCGAAGTTCGTAGACCGTGATCATCGTCTCGAAGAGCGCCGTCGTGAAACGACCTGCGGTGAACGCTCGCGTCGCGTCGCCCGCGGCGCGGTCCAGCAAGACCTTCACGGCAGGCTCTTGTTTGTGCCTGATGTGGAACTCGGCGAGCCCGCGGAGCACATGAACGTCCGTGGGGAACTCGCGCCGCGCCGCTTCGAACGTCTGCTCGGCCTTGCGCGTCTCGTGCGAGACGTTCTCGTAGATGTCCGCGAGCTCGAGCACGCGGGCGCGCTTGGTCGGATGATCGGAGGCTTTGGCGATGAGCTCCTGCTGAAGCTCGAGCGCCTTTGGTGCGTCGTTCTGCTTCTTGTAGACACGCACGAGCTGTTCGCGAGCTGCGAGGTCGTCGGGCGCACGCTTCAGCACCTCTTGAAACGCGACCTCTGCACGCGAGAGATTGGGCAAGCGCGTGAGATAGAGTTCGCCCAGTCGCGCGAAGATCTTCTGCTGCTCCGCAGGCTCGGTGATGAGACGCCCGAGGCGCACCCACGACTGCTCTGCGCTGTTCCAATCCCCTTCGGATGCCGCGAGATCTGCGAACGCGGTGAGGGCAGGGACGTGGTCGGGCTGCACGGCGAGGGCTGCCTCGTAAGCAGACTTTGCGCCCGCCGCGTCGCCAACTTCGGCTAGCGCGCGACCGCGATCGACCTCGAGGGTCACACGTTCGTCTGGGTCGAGGACCGTCGAGATGCGCCGCTCGAGGAGCGCGGCAAGCTCGGTACGCGCGCCTCGCTTGCCATAGAGCGCCGAGAGCTTCGGGAAGACGTCGCGGTAGGTGACGTTGATCGCTGCTGCCGCTTCGAACGCGGCAGTCGCTCGCTCGTCGCGCGTAGACACGTCGGTCGACTCAGCGCGCTGCCAGAGCGTCGCTGCCTCGAACCACGCGCCGAGCTGGTGCTCTTGGACGGCGCTCGTTCGCGCATGGCTCTCGTGTGCCTCTGCAGCGCCCTCGAGATTTCCTGCTTGTTCTCGTGCACGCGCGAGCATTGCCCAGGTCACCACGTCACCGGGGTCCTCGGTCGCCGCGCGCTCGAGCAGAGTGAGCGCTTGCGTCGGGTTGCCTATCTTCTGGGCGGACTCCGCCGCGCGTACGGCGAGCGACGCGAGCTCTTGCGGGCGCGAGGCACGTTCGAGCAGTGCCATCGACGTCGCGAACATCCCCTCGTTGTCGTCTGCGGCGCGCGCATGCGCGTTCGCGAGCCGGAGCGCCCAGAGCGTCGGGTTCTTCTCGGCCGCCGCGAGCACGGCGACGCCTTTGGTACCGTCCCAATCGCCGCTCCGCATGCGCAAGCGCCCGCTCAGTACGGCATGTCCTGAAGACTCGCCGCCGCCGGTGCCCTTGAGGGCTTGCGCGATCGCGGTCGATACGGGCTCGAGTTCGTCGTCGCGCCGCTCCGCGAGCAAGACCTGCTCGACGTAGCGAAGGCTCGAGAGGTGACGTGGCGTCTCTTCGAGGATCGACCGGTGCCAGAGGAGCGCGCTCGCGGGGTCGTTGCGGCTGTTCTGATCGAGGTCCGCGAGGCGTTCGAACGCTTCGAGGCGGGCGCGCACGTCTGGCGCGTTGCGGGCCTGACCGAGCAGCTCGTCTGCCAAGCGCGAGGACTCGTTGGCGCCGAGCTCGGCGCGCTCGAGCGCAACGCGTGCGAGCGGCGGCATCACTTCACCGAACGTTGCCGCACGCGCGACTCGCAGCGCGCCCTCGCGCTCACCGATGCGTTCGTACTCGTACGCCGCTTCGATGAAAAAGAGCGTTCTCGTCTGACCCTGCGTCGCGTTGCCGCGAGCTTCGCGCCACGCCGCACGATCCGCAGGAGGCTCGGGCGCGAGGCGTTCGTAGAGATCGCGCAAGGCGATATCATCGGGCCGCGCGCGATGCGCTTCCTCGAGTCGCTCGGCGGCCAAACCAGCGTCAGCGTCCGCGACGAGAAGAGCTTCGCGCACGCTCTCGATCGCGATCTCGAGCGGATCGACCGCGACTTGCCGGCGCTCGCGCACCCATTTGAGGACCTCTTCGACGTTGCCCGTGCGGCGCGCGAGTCGCTCCGCGAAGAACGCGCCGATGCCCAGCGTGGGTGCTAGCCGGTGAATTCGCTCCAACACCCCCACCGAGTCTTGCGAATCGAGGAGGTTGCTGCGCACGAGGCCCTCGAGCGCGGCGAGCGCGGCGCGAACACCGTCGGACTCGTCCTCAGCCGCGGCCTGTAGAGCAGTGACGAGATCGGTCTCGGGGTCTAGTGCGACAAGCGAACGCATCGCGGCCTCGTGCTTGGGCTCCATCGCGAGCGCCTCTTTGTAGAGGTGAGCAGCGCGCTCCGTGAGCCCCGTGCGCTCCGCGACCAAGGCTGCCGCTAGCGTGCGCGATAGCTTGAGCGTCTCGTCCTGATTGAAGGAGAGAATGGCCTGGACGATCTTTTCTTGGCGACCCTCGCGGATGTCGACCTCGAGCCCAAGCGCGTTGGCCTGCTCCGGCGCGCTCTCGCGAATCGCGGCCACTGCAGGCTCGAGCTCGCGATCGCTAGCCCCTGCGGCGAGGAGACGACCGAGCCGAGTCGCGGCGCGGGTCGCAGGCGAGCCAACCCCGCGCTCCGCGTGCGCGGTGACGGCTTGCGAGCGAGCTGCGACGTCCTCTTGCTTGCGGTCAGCGTCGAGGAGCACGGACGACGCGGCGGAGACGAGCGGCGCAAACTCCGGCATGGTGGAGAGAGCCTCGAGATCGGAGCGCAGTCGCGGCGAGGCGATGTTCGCGATCGCGGCAATGATGACGCGCTCGGGAGGGCTGAACGCGTCTCCCTCCGCCAAAGCGTCGCTCACAATCTGGCTCGCGTTCATCTCCAGACCACGCGCTGCCAATGCGCGCCGAGCGAGGTCTCCGCCCAACTCGACCAGCTCTCGCAGCCACGCCGCCGACTTTTCGCGGCTCGTCGTGCGGGTCGCTGCGAACGCGGATGCGAGCCACAGCGATCCTTTCGAGAGCTCCGGGATGCTTCGCAGCTCGGCGATGTGCTCTGCGGCGCCCACAGCGTCGTTCTTGGCGATCGCCGAACGCGCTCGTCGAAGCGAGTCTGCAGGGTGAGGCTCCGTGACGTCCTTGCGCTCGACGCCCCGCAGGCGCAGCGCATTGCCGACCGCGTTCGCCATGACGGCCGTCTCGGGCGCGTCGGGGAAGCGGAGCGTAGGGCTCGCAGTCTCGGAGCGAGCGAGCGCCGCGGCCGCACGAAGCAGCATCACGCGCACGTCGGTCGGTGCCATGCGGGCGGCCTGATCGAGTCTCTTGCTCGCGGCCTCGCTGTCGCCCTGCGCCGAGAGCAGGGTCGACGCGAAGAGCGTCGCGTGCAGTTTCGCGGCCGGAGTTGGCACGTTGCGGAGCTCGGACTCGAGCGACTCCAAGATGCGGTCTCGCTCCGCGAACGGGATCGCCGCGCGCAGCTGTCGCTCGATCATCGGCAGCTGCGGTGCGAGCGCTCGCGCTTCCGCGGCAAGCTCGCCTGAGCGCTCGCGATCGCCACCCAACGCGTAGAGCTCGCTCGCGACGAGCAGCCCGCGCGCTTGGCCCAGCTTGTCGGGCACGGAGCGGGCCTCTTCCGCGAGCCACGTTGCTCGCGCCAGCATTTGTTGGAGGGCAGCCTCCTCGAGCCAAGCGACGGCCGGGCGCTCGTCTTCCCAAGACGACTCTGCAGCCATCGAAGGCGGCGGAGCGCTCGAGGACTTCTCTGTGGGAAGAGACTGAACCGTTTCGTACTCGCTAGAGCTGATGAGCTCCGAGGGATCGACGGCCGCGACCTCCTCGCTGTCGGCCTTGCCCTTCGTCTGGCGTGCGCTCTCCAACTCTGCCATCACTGGGGCGATCTGGAACGCGCCGGTCGTCTCATCTGGATCGTGCAAACGCTCGGAAGGTGCAAGTAGCTGCGGGGTCGGGGCCTCGAAGTTCGGGACCGTTGACGGTGCATACGTAGGCTTTGCCTCGAACTCGTCGTCCGCGAACGGATCGAACATCGCGCCCTCCGGCACCGGGGGTCGCACGGACGCCGACGGCCGACGCAAGGGCTCCGACACAACCGCGCGCGTCTCGACATCAGCAGCACTCGTGACCACGTCGTCGTCTCCCGGCAACAAATCGTCGAGGAGTACGTCGATATCGTCCTTGGCCGGAGCGTCCGGCGCCGAGTCACGCGCTTTGAAGAGCTGTCCGAGGCCTCCGCGTCGGCCACGCCTTTCCTTGGGCGCTTCCAGAGGCGGCGCCATGCGCGTCTGGTCATCGAAGTCGCCGACCTCGACGCGATCGTCAGTCGCCGTCGGCACCGGAGGTCGATAGAGCGGAGCGGCCGGAGGCTTCGGGGGAGCGGCCGCCGCGGGCGAGCCATCGCTCTCTTCTGGCGGGCCCTTGTCCCACTCGGAGAGTGCCTGGTCCCAATCGAAGTTGTCGCCGTCCGGCTTTTTGGGGTCGGTCATGTTCCACCGTCGAGGCCGAGCGAGCGCCGCACATCCGCGTAGGCAGGGGAGAGGACGAAACGCGCGAGGTCGGCGGCGCGCGGGTCTTCGGGCGAAGCAGGCGGCAACATGTCCGCGAGCACGACGCCCAGCTCGCCAGCCGCCACGAGGGACGCACGTGCATGAGACATCGCCGCTGCGCGCGTCCACGTCTTCGCGTCGGCGCGGGTCTGAGCGATCTTGTTGCACGCGTCCGACAGGAGCTTCTTGGTCTTGCGCGCGATCGCCTTGCCAAGCTGCTTGTCGATCTCCGCTTGCACGGCGTAGGGCGGTGCCTCGAGCCGAACCTCTGCGAGCTTGCACGCTGCGACGACGATCGCCGCAACGGTGGTCTCGTCACGTGAGCGCAGAATAGTCGTGCCGCGGATGAGGCCGAAGAGCTCCCTGGCAAGGCGCGCGCGCGAAAGCGCCGTGAGTGGAAGCGTCACGTTCGGGCCGACGATCAGCGCAGGTATCTCGCCCGGTACGCCTTGCACGCCTTGCGGATCGCGACCACCGATGAACACCTCGAGCTCTTCGATCCCGAACGCGCCCGCCCACGCAACGAGCTCGTTGCGCAGCGGCAAGCCGCTCTTCGCGTCGACGCGATCTCGCTTGGACACGCCGAGAACCTCGAGCGACGGTCCGAGCGCCTCGGTGAGCGTCGGCCCGAGCGCCACGAAGAGATCGGCGATCGGCCCTGAATCTTGGGGCGCCATGATGAGGCCGAGGTGCTGCGGAGTGATTCGGACTTGGGGCACCACGCGCGCTCGTCTCGCTGCGAAACGTGCAAGCGCTTGCTCGACACTTGGGTTGGGTCCGCCGAGCGCACGACCCACGGCGAGCGCCGCTTCCTCCAAGATGGGCTCTTTGAGTGCTTGGGCGAGCTTCGCCAATCGCAACACGCTAGCGGTGTCGGCGGGGTTGCGCGTCGCGTCGGAGAGCACGATCGCTTTAGCCCTCTCGAGCATGGCTCGCTTGGTGGGAGCCTCGATCTCCAAGAGCATGTCCAGCGCTTCGGCGTCCGCGGGCGCTTCCTCGAGCAGCTTCGTGACGGCGTTCGCGGCGCGCAGCTTGTCTCCGATTCGGTCGCGGTGGATCACCATCGCGAGCCGCGCGGCTTCGACCCGACCGTTCGAGTCTTCACGCTCGCGCATGAGCTCTTCCAGAATGCTCGTGGCCTCTTCCCAGGACTGGTTGCGCGCCGCCGATTTCGCGAGGCGCTCCCGGACGGGCAGGGTGGAGAGTCCGCCGGTGTGGAGCGCTAGCAATATCTCCAGGCCCTTGGCCGGCTGCTCGAGCTTGTTCTCGAAGAGATCGACTGCGGCGACACCCGCCGTGAGTCGGCTCTTCGCGGGCGCGCCGTCGAGCTTCGCGAGCGTTCCGAGCTTTTCGGCGGCCTCCGCGAACATGCCTCGGCGAATGAAGATCTCGCCGGAGAGCGCGAGTGCGCCGACGTGGTCGGGCTCGATCATGGTGACGTTCTCGAGCGCTAGGAGCGCGCCGTCGTTGTCGCCCTTCTCGCGGAGCGCGCGCGCTTGCTCCCAGAAGAGCTTCGCGACCTCGGGAGGATCGTCGGTGTGTTGAAGGCGCCGCTCGATGATGGTGAGCAAGCGCGGGCCGTCTTTGCGCTCACGCACTCGGCGGAAGAGCTTGTCGAACGCGTGCGCGCGCGTGGGGTCGCGATCGAACGCGGCGGAGTAGCAGATCTCCGCAGTGTCGGCGTCGCCTTGTGCGAGCCACAGCCCGGCGGCCTCTTCGTAGAATGCTGCGCCGCGCGCGGCGTCGCTGCAGCGAGGCCCGAGCTCCTGCGCGGCAGTGGCTTGAGCGTGAGCGTCGCTCGCCGCGGCGGCCGCAGTGCGAAGCCCCTCCCAGCTGCCGAGGTCGTCGG
>JAYVYD010000500.1:0-6388 GCA_043784605.1 Myxococcales bacterium
TGTAGACCGTTCCGGCTTCGAGCGCCTTGGCCATTTTGCGTGCGCGATCTGCGTCCGTCGTCCATATGCTCGCGGTCAGTCCGAGGCGCGAGTCGTTCATCTTGGCGAGCGCCTCTTCGTCACTGTGTACTTTGCCAATGGCGACTATCGGACCGAACGACTCTTCCTGAAAGAGCCGCATCGACTGCTCGACGTCCGCGATCAACGTGGGCTCGAAGAAGCGACCCTTGCCGCCCGCGGTGGTCGCGTTGCCTCCGTAGAGCACGCGCGCGCCCTTGTTCTTCGCGTCAAGGATGAGGCGTTGGAGATCGGCGACGTGGCCGGGCTGCGCTATCGGGCCGAGCGTCGTCGTCTCGTCCATCGGATTGCCCATCACGTAGGCAGAAACGAGCGGCAAACAAGCCTCGAGGAAGCGATCGTAAATCGACGCGTGAACGTACACGCGCTCCACCGCGCAGCACGACTGACCCGCGTTGTAGATGCAGCCGTCCACGATATTTTCCACCGTGTTCTTGAAGTCACAGTCCGCGGCGACGTACGCGGGGTCATTGCCGCCGAGCTCGAGGCCCACGTCGATGAAGCGTTTGCTCGCGGCCTCTTGGATGCGATGACCGCCGAAGATCGAGCCCGTGAACACCACATAGTCGACGCGACCGTCTCCGACGATGCGCTCGGTCGTCGGGTGATCGCAGTCGAGCGATTGCACCAGATCCTTGGGCGCGCCAGCGTCCTCGAACGCGCGCTGCAAGTGCATGCCGCAGAGCGGGCTTCGCGGCGAGTGTTTGACGATCACCGCATTACCGGCGAGCACGGCCGGAGCGACGACATTGATGGCGGTCAATAGCGGGTAGTTCCACGCGGGCAGATCGAGCACCACGCCGATGGGCTCTTTGACGATACGTCGCTCGAACCCCTCTTGGGGCAATGCGATATCCGCGAGTGACTTCTCGGCAATCGAGATCATGTGACGCGCACGCCCTGCCATGCCGGCGACTTCGTTGCGCGCTTGCGCGAGCGGCTTGCCCATCATGCGCGAGATGTCCGCGGCGATCTCGTCGCGACGACTCTCCATGGCCTTCATCGCCGCAAGGACAAGCGCCATACGATCGGCGATTTTGGAGGCGCGATAGGACTGTGCGGCCGCGCGAGCGCGATCGAGCACGTCGTTCACTCGCGCGTCATCCGCGAGCGGCACCGAACAGGCAGTCTTCAGGGTGAAAGGATCGTCGACTTCGAGCGTTTGCATGGGCCGGAAGGATAGCCAAAAAAAGGTCGGTTCGGCGGACCTGCTTCTTGCGGCACCGTGGGCACGCCCGTCGATTGGCCGGCTCCAGTGATCTGCAGAGGCGCGTTGCCCACGTTCTTCGTGGTGTTGTTCTGCGTGTCGTACTCGCACACGGCGCCATTCTCGAACGCGTAGAAGCGGCCGCCGAAGTACGCGAGCGCTTGGTTGCCGCCTCCGGGCGCGTTGATCGTGTACGTCTTCATCACCGCCGCGCTCGCAGGGTTGACCTGGTAGAGGCGGAGCGGGTTGGGGTCATTCAAGGAGTAGAGAGTCCCGTCGTTGTTCGCGGTCATGTCGCCGAACGTCGGCACCGACAGCGTACCGACGTTCTGGAACATGCCCGTGATGATGTCGAAGCGCGCGAGGTTCGTCTGTCCCAACACGTAGAGCAGGCTGTCGTTGTTGGAGAGCCCCACTAGCGATAGTGCGAAATCGCCGTAGCTCGCTTGTTGTTTCCAGCTCGAGAGCGCCGCGCACTGCGCCGTCTTGCGGAGCATCCCGCCGTCCCCCACGACCCACGCAACGCCCCTACGGTCGCGACGGTCATATGCGTCGGAAAGATCGTGCAGTTGAGCGTGCCGATCTTCTTGAAGGTGAATGTCGGCGGCCAAAAGCTCCAGAGCTGCGCGCCAACACCGGTGACGTCGATGAGCTTCGCGGACGGCGGACAATCGACGGCCCCGTCTACGAGAGGGCACGCTTCGGGAATGCTCGTCTCGGCGAAGTTGGGCTGGCCGGAGTCGTCGCTCGCCGTCGTGTCGCCACCGCTCCCGGAGTCGAGAGCAAACGGGAAGCTCGTCGGATCGCTGCAGCCGCAGGCGATGAACACTCCAACGAACGCCGTCGCGCAGACCAAGCCCACACGCCTCCACCAATTCAAGATGTTCATCGAATTAGTGCGCCACGCTACCGACCAACGTCCAATGGTGGACCCCTAGTTCTTTTTACGGCTTACGCGCGCGGCGCTCTCTGCGCGTAGGCCGCGTGGCTACGACGCGTGACGCAGGGTCTTGGTGATAGAAGCCCGCGAGCTGCTCGTAGAGGTCGGGGTGGCTCTTCTTCAGCTCGGTGCCGCGCTCGAAGAACATCTCGGTGGTCACGGCGAAGAACTCTGCCGGGTTCGTGGCGCCGTACTCGTCGATGTCTGCGCGTTGACCGACGTGCACGTGCTCTCGTAGATCTGCGTACTCGGCGCCAAGCACCTCGACCCAGCTCTTACGAGCCTCGCGACTCTCGAGGTCTGGCGCGCCGTTCGCGACTCCGTCCTCTTGATCTAACTGGTGCGCGAACTCGTGCAGCACCACGTTGCGTCCGTCTGCGGCGTTGGCGGTACCGCTGAGGACGGCGTCCCACGCCAGCACGACGAGCCCTTGATGCCACGACTCGCCGAGGCGCCCCTGCTCGCTCTCCATCACGACTCCGCCGCCGAGCGACTCCAACTTCGTCGCTCTGTAGGCGCTCGGGTAGACGACGATGGAATCGAGCTTCGGATAGATGTCAGTGTCGCGGTGCAAGAGGAGAAAGCACGCTTGCGAGGCGATCGTCACCTTCATCTCGTCCGTGAGCGCGAGACCGCCTGCGCCCTCGAACGACTTCTCGTCCAAGAAGACCAAGACGAGTTTGTGCAACTCCTCTCGCTCGGCCGTGGTGAGCGTGTCGATCATCGCGACGTTCTTGGCCATGATCGCGTCCCACTCTTCGGGGAACGGTCGCTCACTCACCGCCCGCCGGGTCCATCGCCTGAAGATTCGAAACACGCGTCGATGCTAGCGGCGCGGTTCACCCTTAGCGAGTGGCAGTCCGAGCCGATCTCGATTTGATGCGTCGAGGACGAGACCGAGGTTCCCTGATTGATGGACGTCGAGCCCGCCTCAATCGCTGCCTTTCGGGCACGTGCACGTGCGCGGGGAAGGACGAGAGCCTTGCTCGCGACGTCGACTGCAGTGCACTAGAACACGCGGCCCGCATGAGCGATGATGCGGGCATGGAGGAGGCTTCCTTGTTGCGCGCCGGTTACCGGCTCGATCGCTACGAGCTGCTCTGCCCGATCGCGTCGGGTGGAATGGCGAGTGTGTGGCTCGCGCGCCTGCGCGGCAAGCGCGGCTTCGAGAAGCTCTTCGCGATCAAGACCATCAAGACGGAGCTCACCGACGACGCGCGCTTTCAGGAGATGTTCCTCGACGAGGCTCGCATCGCTTCCGGCATCGAGCACCCGAACGTCGCGCACATCATCGACTTGGGCGAGCAAGACAACATCCTCTACTTGGTTATGGAGTGGGTCGACGGAGACTCGCTCGCGAAGGTCGCGCGCATCGCGCAGAAGAAGGGAACGCCGCTGCCCCTTGGCGTCGCGCTTCGCATCATCGCAGACGCCTGCGCCGGCTTGCATGCGGCGCACGAGCTGAAGGACGCCAAGGGTCAGAGCCTTGGCGTCGTGCATCGAGACGTGTCTCCGCAGAACATCCTGGTTACGCCAGGGGGCGCGGTCAAAGTCATCGACTTCGGCGTCGCCAAGGCGCGAAACCGCCGCGCGGGCGAGACGGGCGAAGGCGTCGTCAAAGGCAAGATTCGCTTCATGGCGCCCGAGCAGGTCAAGAGCAAGGGCGTCGACCGACGCGCCGATCTCTGGGCACTAGGTGTGTGTCTCTATCAACTAGTGACTGGCAAGTTGCCCTACGAGGAGGGCGACAGCGACATCGATATCGTGCAGAAGCTGCTGGGGGACGCTCCTCCCACGATCGACACCTCGGGCATGCCCGAGGCCGTGCGTGAGATCCTCGCTCACACGTTGGTGCGAGACACCGAGGAGCGCTTCGCGACCGCGGCGGCAATGCGTCGCGCGCTAGAGAACGCGATGACCAAGCTGGACTCCGAGTCCACCAGCGAAGAGGTCGCGGACTTTGTCCGGCTGACGCTCCCGGAGCTCGCCGAGAAGAGAGGCGAGACCCTGGCCCGAGCCATCCAGGACGCCGAGCTACGTGAGAGCGGCGGAGCGCCCTCATCACGCGCGCTCACGAGCCAAGCGGTGCAAGCGGCGTTTGCTCCGACCGTGATCGAAGAGGTGAAGTCGGGGGGAAAGCTGCCCGCGAAGCTGCTGACCACCAAGGAGCTCTTCGAGCAAGAAGAAGAGTCCAAGCTCACGCCGGCCGGGCTCGAGACGAGCGCCACCACACGGGCAGGCAAGAGCTTCGTGTGGCTCGCCATGCTCGGTGCGGTCGCGGCGGGCGCATGGTTCGTTTGGCCGGGCGCCGCCCGCATTCGGGCGCTCAGGTCGACTGTTGTCGCGTCTCCGGTGGCAGCGGCGGCCACCCAACCGTCCACGAGCTCGAGCCCGAGCGTTCTGCCGTCCGCGTCCGGTTCGCCAACTCCTATCGTGATCGCGAGCACGGCTCCGTCCGCGTCCGTCAGCGCTCTCGAGCCGCGCCGCCCGACGCCCGCGCTCAAGGGCGCCTCCGCGCCTTCTGCGTCCGCACCCGCGATGACGGTCATCGCAGCGCCCAGCGCGACAGAGGCTCCGACGGACGAGCCGTATTGACGCTAATCCAATATGTCTAGTTCGATTGCCTGTTCACTCGCGGGCAGGCGCACGACGAGAGTCTTGGTCGGCGCGTCGTAATAGGAGCCGCGCGTGGCCGTTCCGACGGACGCGAGATCGACGAGCGCAGGCAGAGCCCCGACGGCGTCGCGCGTCGCGCTCGGGGCCAGATTGCGGCATATTCGCGCGATCACCGGCTTGACTGATCTCGAGAACGAGACATGGATGCCGAGGCTCGTAGGGCCCATGACGACGGTCGACACCGCCTTGCCGTCATGCAAGTTGAAGGTGCTCTCGGTCGGACCAGGCCAGGTGTCGACGTCGACTTCACCTCCACATGCGTCATCTCGATGCGCGGACGATGGGCAACGTGATGTTTCAGCTGTTGCTCCCACCACTTCAGAGTCTTGAGCTTGTATGGGTTGTCGCGCCGAGAATTCCTCGGCGGTCTTCCCACTCGCCTTCCAACTACGAATTCGCCCGACCCAGACCTCTCGACTCGCTCGCACTCGCATGCCGAGAACCTCGCGTCACGTGCGTCAAGAAGGGAAGAACGCGGCTCGTGCTCGGATGCGGTTGTTCAAAGCGCACACCTTTGATTGTTCGCGTCAAGCCCCTGAGAATGGAGCAGAACGTCGACCCCACAAGTGACCGTGACTTCGTAGATGTTGCTCTTTAGGTACGCAAGCATCTCACTCCCTAGAACAACCTCGAGACAGTCTCCTGAACGCCAAGCTGTGGAGGGCGTCGGCCCCGCAACGACGGTGATGAGTGCGACGTCCGCCGGGGAGAACAAGTGGCAGACATCCGAGTCGGCCTTGTGTGGCCCTGGTGGCGCGGCTTCCGGCGTTCCGCTCGGTGGAGCTACGAGGTATCTTGCGGTCGTTGCGAAGGACACAAATCTCACCTCGCACGACTCGATGTGGCCAGATACGTTTACGCCGAACCCATGCGTTCCGGAGTCGGCGACAGCTGCACCAAGCCGGTACTCGACAACTGTGTCGCATGATGCCTTCGCGGTGGAGCAGCCAACTGCGAAGACCAACCCGATCGCGACAACGAGCCCGCGTGCGATTGTTGAATGCAGGGAACGTCTCATCGGTAGATGGTGCAGAACGACCGCGATCGGCAAGGCCTGCTTCGGGAGCGCCTTTTATGAGCGCGCCATTTTCGCGAGTCGCGGCTCGTGCAGCGACGCTGACATCGACCCACGCACTCACGTCTGCAGCGAACGACATCCGTGCCTTCGCCGGCGCACTTGGTGGAGCTTAAGTAAATCAAGTCGGTTTCTCATGATCTGCGGTTGAACGGGAGACGACTCCGTGACGCCGTTGGCGATGGAGGTCGCCAGTGGGCGACGACATTTCGGGCCGATTGGCGGTCGAGGGCAAGACGCGGTTCGAGCGCGAGGTGTCGGTATCCGCTGCATGAGCCCCGTGCTTCCGCTTTCACTCTCCTAGGCACAAGCTGTATCCGCTGCATGAGCCCCGTGCTTCCGCTTTCACTCTCCTAGGCACAAGCTCTCGTGGATGAGATCAACGGCGGCGGAGTGGACGGAGCGAGTGCGC
>JAYVYD010000501.1:0-18947 GCA_043784605.1 Myxococcales bacterium
TTGGGTAGGCTAAATCGACTCGCTGCGAACGTAGGCTAGAAGGGGTCCGTCTGGTGCGGCGTCGTTCATGGGCAAGCAGAGGAGAAGGCGGAGCGCTTGGCGGCGATGCTCAATGCGCGCTTCAACGTGAAGCTCATGCTCGTACGCACCTTTCAATCGAGTACCTATCTCAACGTCGGTCCAGGGGCGGTTGTAGCGTTCGTCTATCTTGTCGTTCGCCTCGCATGGTTTCCGACGACGCCGAGCGGAGCGGCTGCGCGCTAGACTCCTATGGGTGAAACCCGCACGCCATGTGCGCGCCACGGCTCTCTCTCTCTCTCTCGTCCGACTATATGATTGGTCACCTTCGGTCGTTCAAGTCGGTGACCGGGGACCCATTGTGTGACGACGCGCGAACCAACGGCCTCTAGCTCACTCCCATATAGGGTCGCGAACTACTTACAGACCGCGCGACTTCAGCCGAACTGGTGGCGCCCCAGAAGAGAGGCTCACCGTAAGTACGACAGGATCATGCACCGCGATCGCTAGACGGTGATGAAGGCGAGCGGATTGTGAGATAGCCTCCTTCGACCATGGCTTCCTCACCCGCCGACGCACGCCAGAAGCTCGCTGCCTATGCAGAGACCGCCAGCGCCCTGCGCGCGTCGGAGTTCGGGCAAGACTTCGCTTCATCTTTTTAGGCGATTATGATCTTCCGATTCGGCTCATTCGAACTCGACCAAGACCTCTTCGAGCTGCGGCGCCTCGGCAAACCCGTGTCGATCGAGCCGAAGGTGCTCGGTCTGCTCATGCTGTTGGTCGAAGAGGGACACCGCGCTGTCGACAAGAAGGAGCTCTTGTCGCGAAACTGGCCGGACGCGGTCGTCGGCGAGGCGTCGCTAACGCGCGCGGTGATGGAGGCGCGCAAAGCGCTCGGCGACGACGCGCACGAATTGATCGTCACGGTACGCGGTCGGGGGTTCCACTTCACGTCACCCGTGGAGCGCGTGGAAGCGCCGACGCAACACGCGGCACTCGTGCAGCCGACGCTCGTCGGGCGCACGGCCGCGCAGACCTCGTTGCTCGCGAGGCTCATCGCCGCGGCGGACGGCAGAGGCGGCGCCGTGTGGATCACGGGAGAGGCGGGGATCGGAAAGACCGCGATCGTCGACGAGCTCTCACGCATTGCGCGCGGCCGCGGCACTTGGGTGATACGCGTTCAATGCCATGATGAGCTTCGCGTCCCCAAGCGCGCGGCGCCGCTAACGCCGGGCGCGTCCATGCCGCCTTCGTCCACGCCGTCGAGCCCTCGCTATTGGTCTTGGTCGCAGCTCGCGCGACAGACGTTGGACTTGGTGGACACGGAACTGCCTGGCGTGCGCTCGTTCGCCGAAGGGTCAGCCACGTCGAGCGGGAACGACGACTTCGCGCGCTTCGACGCATTCGTCCGCGATTTGCGCGCGCTATCGGCGCGGACGCCACTGCTGATGGTGATGGAGGACGTGCAGTGGGCAGACGAGGCATCCGTCACGATGTTGCAGTTCGTCGCCCGTGAGCTCGCGGGCTCGCGCGCGCTGCTGGTCGTCACCTATCGAGACACGCCGCACATCGCGGGCGCGAGGGGTGAGGCGCTCTCGCGCGCGGTGCACGCGTCCGGTGGTGTGTCGGTCCCGCTCCGACCGCTCTCGAAGGAAGACGTCGCGGAGTTCGTGGAGCGAACGTCTCAGGGGGGCGCCTCGAACGAGGTGGTCACCAGCCTGCACGGCAAGTCGGGAGGCAACCCTCTCTACCTACGCGAGCTGATGGCGGCAAAGGTCTCAGCGCATCGAGAGAGAGCGCGCTCCAACGCGACGTCGCTGTCGACGGATTTGACGGAAGGGCTTCGCAAGTCGATCGAGAAGCACCTCGACGCGCTCGGAAAGCCTTGCCGAGATCTGCTCGCCGTCGCTTCGCTCTTGGGGCAGAGCTTCGATCTGCCTACGGTGACGACCGTGTCAGGGTTGTCTAGCGACGTCGTGCTGGATCGCGTCGCGGAGGCGGTGGACGCTCGCCTCGTCGAGAAATCGACGACCGGCACTTACGCGTTTCGCCACGCACTCGTGCGCAGTGTGCTCTCACGAAGCCTGTCGGGCACGGACCGCGCGAAGGCGCATGCCTCGATCGGCCGTGTGCTCGATGCTCATTGGGGCGCGGCCGCGGGGGCGCATGCCGAGCAACTCGCGCATCACTACGTGCGCGCATTGCCGCACGGCGATCCGCGTCGCGCGCTCGATACGTCGGTGCGCGCGGCGGAGCTCTCCAAGACGCGCGGAGACTTGGCGCGAGCGGCGGTCCACTACGAACGCGCGCTAGAGTCGCTGCGTCACATCCGCGGCGAAGAGGCGCGCGGCGTCGAGCTTCACCTTGCACTAGGTCGACTTCGCGAGACGTTCGACGGCCCACGCGCGCGCGAGTCCTACCTCGACGCGGCGGTGCTCGCGAGCGCGCTGCACGTGACCGACTCGCTCTGCGAAGCGGCTCTGGGCTTGGCGCGCACCGACGCTCCCGCCGAGACGGTAGTCGCGCTGCTGCGGCAGGCGCGGTCCGCGACCACGAGCGACGTCCGCAAGAAGGAGCTGGATGCCGCGCTGTCGAAGGCGATGCCCTGAAGCTCAGAGCGCGTACTTGGATTTGAAGTACGCCTCGAGCCGCCCGAGCTGATCTTCGGTGACGACCCCGGCAATCGCAACGACCTCTGCAATGTCCCCGAGCAGCGATTGATTGGCGTGATCCCGAGGGTCACGCGCGCCGATGTAGACGCCCGAACCAGGCACGCTCACGTCGAAGCTCGCATTGACGTTGATGCTGGAGCTCATGCCGTCCGCGCGCACGGAGAGCACGCCGCGAGAGCGCCTCATGCCGACGACGTGAAATTTGCCGTCGTTCAGCGTCGTGACGTCGCTGTTGGTCGAGCTGTTCGCGTCGACCTGCGCGCGCACGCTACCGTCCTGAAGGTAGATGTCGTTCGCGAACAGTGCGGGGCCTGGGAACGGACTCACGGGACTCACTTTCACGAAGAGCGCCCCGTAGCCGGCGTTGTGGTCCCGCGCATTGGGGACGTTGCTCCACGAGACGACCAGCATCACGGTGAAATCCGCCGTACCGAACTGCAAGGCGCCGCTGTCGGGCACGAGCAAGAACTGATCGTTGCCGGCGAAATGGACCACCGCGTGTCCGTTGAGAGCGCCCGCGCGAAGCGACGGCTGCAACGTGCGCTCGAGCTGCACGGCCGAGTTGCCGTTCGCGCGGTCGGTCCACCTGAAGACGCCGGCGACCGTCGTCACCACTCCGTTGGACCCGTCGAGCCACAGCGCGAGCCCGCGCAACGCCGACGGGTCGAACGCTCCGGAGTCCGCGCCGATCGCAGACGCGTCTGCCGTCGCCACATCGGGGAAGCTCTCTAACAGCATGCACCCCGACGCGGTCACGGCGACGAACACGGACGAGACGAAGCGGACGTTCACGGCTTCAGTCTACCGCGTCAGAGCGCGTACTTCGCCTTCAAGTAGCCCTCGAGCGTCGCCAAGTTCGGGTCGGACAGCGTTCCTTTGACCACGACGATCTCGGCGATGTCACCCTTGAGCGCCTGCGCGCCGTTGCCGCGCCCGCCGATCCATATGTCGCTCGCGACCGCGCTGACGTCGGTGCTCGCGTTCGCCGTCGTGTTGCTCGTGCCGTCCCCGCGCGCCTCGAGCGTCGTGCCGGTGCGGCGCATGCCGACGATGTGGAAGCTGCCGTCGTTGTACCCGGTCTTCGACGAGTCCACAGAGAGCCCCAATTTCAGTTGCGTACGGATCGCCGAGCTGGGTACGGTCGGGTCGTTACCGAACATCGCCGGTCCAGTGTACGGAGCTTGCGGCTGCGTCTTGACCCAGAGCGCGCCGTATCCCGTAGTGCCGCTGCTGGAGGCGACGTTCGTGTACGCCATCACCTCGACGATCGCGAAGTCGCCAGTACCGAACTGCAGTGTCGCCGCGTCGAACACGTTGAGCCATTGCTTTCCCGCGCCGTCGAAGCGGATGACGGACCTGCCGTTCACGACGTTGCCGACCGTGGTCGGCTGGTTCGCGGGCGTGAGATTGAACGCGTTGTTGTTGTTGCTGGATTGGTCTTTCCAATTCTGCACGGTGCCGTTCGCGACGGACACGTCCTTGTTGCCGTCGAACCAAGCGGAGAGGCCGTTCAGCGCGGCTGGCGTCCACGGGGGCGTCGCATCCGCGGTGTCGGCGACGTTAGAGTCGGCGATTCCGGTGTCCGGCGCGGGCAAAGCATCCACTGGTGCGTCTGCCGTGCTCGTGTCGGCTCCACCGCCGGAGTCGGCTCCGGGGACGACGGTCGACGTATCGCCGGTGCAGGCAACGAACACCGCCGTCGTCGAGACGCCGAGGGCAGTGATGAACAACGAGCTCGAAATACGCATGTAGAAGCCTCCTGAGATCAAAGGGGTGAAAGGACCAAGCGCCATTGTGCCCGTTCAAGCGGCGTCCTTCGTTGATGGTTGCCTGATGGTTTCGCGAGCCGGGTTATACTGATTGTGTGCGACTCGATCCCGGCGCGACCTTCGGTCGCTACACCATCGTCAGCCTGCTCGGCGAAGGAGGGATGGGGTCCGTGTATCGTGCGGTCGACACGAAGCTCGAGCGCCCCGTCGCGCTGAAGCTGCTCCGCCCGGACCGCGTGAAGGACGACACGTTCGAGCGCGCGAAGGGCGCAGACAGGCTGCTCCGCGAGGCGCGCGCTGCCGCGACGATCACTCACGGGAACGCCGTCGCGATCTACGACGTCGGCGAGGTCGAGGGCACCCCGTACATCGCGATGGAGCTCGTCGTCGGACGATCGTTGCGCGCGTGCGTCGGCGACAGCACCGTGAGTATCGAGACCCGCGTGCGCTGGCTCGTGGATACGGCGCGCGCGCTCGCCGCCGCACACGCGCGTGGCATCGTGCACCGCGACGTGAAGCCCGAGAACGTGATGCTCGCCGAAGACGGCGCGATCAAAGTGCTCGATTTCGGCATCGCCTCCAGCTACGGGCGAACCGACGCCGCGGCCGCGACCGCGACGAACTGGGCGCCGTCCGACTACGACGAGTGGTTCGCGAGCTTCTCTCGCGACGGCGTGCTTGTCGGAACGCCGCGCTACATGTCTCCGGAGCAGCTCAACGGCGCACCTCTCGACGGTCGCGCGGATCAATTCTCATGGGGAGTGATGGCCTACGAGCTGCTCTCCGGTGAGCCGCCGTGGCTCGGCGACACCGTGAGCTACGCGACGCTCCTCGATCTACTCCACAAGGATCCCACCCCGATCCAACGCGTGGCGCCGGCTCTGCCGAGTGGGCTCGCGCGCGCGGTGCACAAGTCGCTCGCGAAGTCCGCCGATGAGCGCTTCGCTTCGATGGACGAGCTCATCCTAGCTTTGTCCGAGCCGAAGCCCGCGAAGGCGAGCGACGCGCGGCAATGGTTCGCGTTGGCCGCCGTCGCGACCGTGAGCGGTGCGGGCGCACTGTGGCTCGGCGGGTCGTTCTCGCGCACTCTGCCACCCGCGATGAGCAGCGCAGGACCGACGACTGCGCAGGTGATCCCCGCGCCGCTTGCGCCTCCGACGCTCGCCGCGACGTCCTCTGCGCCACCGATGACGATGCCTTCCGCGACGCCTGCTGCGCGAGTCGTCACCTCTTCACGCGGCAAGGTCGAGAGCGCCCCGCCCGTGGCAGCGGACGCGGCTGCCGCGCCGACCGCAACAGCGAGCGCCACTGCACCGGCGCGCTTTCGTAGTCCCGGATTCTGACGCACCGACGCCTCGCGACGTCAGAAAGTGATGTTCGAGGTTGCGAGCGACGGGAGAGACCGACCCGGTGGCCGCACGAGGAAATACACCGCCACGCCGAGTGCGACCGCAGTCACGCCGACGAGCACTGCGTTCGCGACGTAGAGAGACTGTCCCATCGAGCGAAGCTCCTCGCGGCGCGCGCGGTTGTCTTCGGTCGGAGTCGCGTTCAGCGAGAGGTAGTCTGCGCGCGCCGAGTGACCCAACACGCCGCTAGCGATCGCCCCGACACCAGCTGCGACCGTCACTCCGCTAGCGATGAAGGCCGGCAGGTAGCTCGGTACCGACCTAGCAGTCGGCGACGGCGGTGGCGGTGGCGCAACCACCGGCAAGGGGCCGAGATCGACATCGAACACGCGCTCGGCACCGACCGCGAGATCGAACGACGCCTCGAACTCGCGCGGTCGCGACGGCGAGCGCACTTTGAGTCGATGCACTCCCGGATCGAGCTCGAAGTGCGCGAGCGCCTCCAGTGTGACGCTTTCTCCATCGACGGTGGCGGTGAGATCCGAGAGATCAGCCGGGACATGAACGGTCAGGTGCGGGACGCGCGCGGCGACCTCCGTGAGTCTCGCGCTCGCCTCTTGCTCCGCCTCGTCATCGTGGCGTGCGCGCGCTGCAGAGACCGCGCTCTCGTAGTCCGTGCGCGCCGACAAGAGCCGACCGAGCTGCTCTTCGCACGTCGCCATGTTGAAGAGCAACTGAGGCGACGACGCGACGCGGCTCGCCTGTAGGTACGCCGCGAGGGCCTCGGCGTAGCGTCCGTGATCCTGCGCGGAGACGCCGTCGAGGAAGCTCTGTCGCGCCTGCGTGAGCTCCGCTTCGGTGGGGGCCGCCCGCGCGCTGGCCGCGAGCGTGATCGCCAGAACGACCACCGGCGCCATCCATCCTCCTGCCCGCATCCGCGTCGATGCTAGCAAAGCGGCGGCGACATCACTGCACCGAGATTACGCCCGTGGCGGTGCACGGAGAGGCGCACGAACTCCCGAGTATCGGCGCTTCCGAGTATTCGAACTGCAACACCCCGCTCGCGAGCGTGCCGGAGATTCGTTGTGCGGTCGACCAGGTGCAACCGTCGCTGTACTTGAAGGTCGTGCCGAAGCAGACGTCGACGAAGTCGTTGTCATAGCTCCCCGCGAAGCCGGGTGCCTTGTCGAAGTCCGCGTGCGCGTACCCACCTTGGCAGACGAAGGAGAGTGTCCCTGGTCCGCCGACGTACGACAACCCGAGATTGAGGAAGCAGGTCTTGGAGGATGGCGTGATGGAGACAATGGTGAGCACGCGCCCGCACGAAGTCGGAGCTCCTCCGTCCGGCGGCGTGGGACAGCGTGCCTTGCCTGCGTCTCGCTCCATCGGCGCGTCGGGTTCCGTGGAGTCGCGGCGAGAGACGTCCGCGACGCGTATGTCCTTGGATGCATCCGTGGGAGCCTCGTCCGCGTCGAGCCCAGTGCGGTCTCCGCAGTGGAGCGAAAGTGCAACCAACGGCAACCAGGCGAGCCTCATCGACGCCTACGCTAGTGAAAGCGTCGCGTGCTCGCAAATCGCTACACCAGACGCGCGTGACATCTACGTGCCTCAGCGGTGGGTGCCGATCTGCTGCGTGCTATGATACCGACATGCGAAGGCTAGTTATCCTCGTCATCGGACCGATCGCGATGGGCTCTGCTTCAATCGGCGCGTGCGGTGACGACTCGGGCGAGTCGTTGTTCGACGGCGGCGCGGGCGACGCGCAGGTGCAGGACGAGAACCGCCTCGGGGATGGTTACGCAGCCGACGCGCATCAAGGATCGTTCGGCGACTTCCCCGCCAATCCGATCGTCGACTCACCCGACGGTGCGCCCGCAGCTCCACCCAACTCTTCGACGCTCTTCGGCCCGCTCGACGCCGGCGCCTCTGCGGGCGGCCCGTGCCTCGTCGAGCCGGAGGTGGGTTCGCTCTATCCGAACAACTGGCTGCGCCCGCGCTTCCACTGGGTCGCGGCCAACGGCGAGAACCTCTTCGAGCTGCGCGTCCACGCTCCCAACCAACAGAACGATCTCGTCGTCTATACACCCGGCACGTATTGGACGATGCCCAAGTCGATGTGGGACGGGCTGCGCACCCACTCGAGCGACCTACCGCTCACGGTGTCGGTGCGCGGCGGCGTCTACGCAAGCAACACGCTCTCGTCGCTCGCGCTCGGCTCGATGGGGCCGTTAGGCATCGCGCCTGTCGATGCGCCTGGCTCGATCGTCTACTGGACGACGAGCGGCGGCAGCTCGCTCAAGGGCTTCACGATCGGCGACGAGAGCGTGGGCACCGAGCTCGTGCCGAACCAAGTGCAGCAGTTCTCGACCAACTGCATTGGCTGCCACACGTCCACGCCGGACGGCTTGTTCGTCGGGCTCTCCACGGTCAACGGCTGGAACGACGCGATCGCTTCTATCGAACAAGGCAAGACCGGGCAGACTCCGCCATTCCTCGGCGCAGCGGGCAAGGCCGCGCTCGAGCACGCGCCGCGCGGCATCCTCTCGTTCTCCGCGGCACACTGGCAGAATGGCGACCACGTCGCAGTGACCACCGTCGACGACGTCACGATCGGCTGGGTCGATCTCGAAGCCACCAGCGGCGCGGCAGCGGGCGACCTCACGCGCACCGGCGATCCGCGCGGCGCAGGCACGCCAACGTGGAGCCATGACGGCAACACCATCGTGTATGTGTCCACGGACGCAATCACCACGGGTCGTCTGTCGGTGGGTCCCGCAGACCTCTATTCCGTTCCTTATGCGAACAGGCAAGGCGGCGCGGCTACGCCGGTGATGGGCGCGAGCGATCCCAACTTCAACGAGTACTACCCGGTCTATGCGCCAGACGATCAGTGGCTCGCGTTCGATCGCATCGGCAACGGTATGGATATGTACAACCAGCCGGCGGCGGAGGTGAATGTCATCCCCGCGAGTGGCGGAACACCTACACGCCTCGCCGCCAACGATCCGCCCGCATGCTCCGGAAAAAAGAGCCCCGGCGTGACCAACAGCTGGCCCAAGTGGGCGCCGAGCGTCGGCAAGACCAATGACGGCCGAGCCTTTTACTGGATCGTCTTCTCCTCCACACGCGACGCGAGCGGCAGGCCACAGCTGTTCATCTCGCCCGTGATGGTCGACAAGCAAAATAAGGTGACGACCTACGCGGCGCTCTATCTATGGAATCAGCCTGCGGGCGAGAACAACCACACGCCCGCGTGGGACACGTTCAAGATCCCTCCGACGCCGCCCCCGAATTGATAGTGAGCACCAAGACTGCGTAGCGAAGTGCAATCTACCGATTAGGTCGGCTTGCGCTTCGAGGTTCCGACCATCATCGTCGGAATCGGGTTTCTTCGCCCCACGCGGTATGCGCCAGGCGTCGTGCCGCGGCGCAGGCGGAACAGCGTGACGAGGTGCGACGCTGAGCTGACGCCGACCTGCGCGGCGATCGCGTCGAGGTCGAGATCTGTGCCTTCGAGGAGGCGTTCGCTCGCGCGCAGCACGTGATTCTGTCTCTCGGTGCGGAGCGAGCTGCCGACTCTGGCGAGATGTCGCTGGAGGCTTCGAACGCTCGTCCCCACGCTACGCGCAACGTCGGCGAAGCCTGCGCGCGAAGGCAACACCTCGAACGCGGTCTGCACGCGACGCACGATCTCCGGCAGATCGAGGAGTGTACCGCGAAGCTCCTCGAGCTCGTCGCGTACGTCGGACGCTCCTACCGCGTCATAGGCCTGCACGGGGTCATCGAAGAACGCGACAGCATGACCCGGGTTGAGGAACTGAAACATACCCGCCACCGTAGCGTGCGCGAAGCCACCTCGATGCAGCACTGCTTGCTGCGAGACGTTCGGCGACCAGTCGTCACGACGCTTCTTCAGGTACGCGAGCAGGCGATCGAACGCGAGGAGGTCCACCGCCTCGACCGCTCGCAGGTCGACGAGCGACGTATGCCCGCGGAATAGTGGATTCGCGCCCACCTCATGTGCCGCGCAGATCTTGTCGACGTCCGCTTCGTCGGGCCGTCCCCAAAGGATGATACCGAACGCGCGACGCTCGGCCTGCCAGTAGGCGAACGATCGACGCACCACGTATCGACGCGCGGGCTGGCCGAAGAATGCATCGAGCTCCGAGACGGCCTGGAAAGTGGGCATTGCGAGGTAATCAACTGCGCGCCATTGCGTTTCGTGAGCGCGCCATTCATCGCCTTTCGCGAGAACGTCACTATCTGGCCGACTACCATGCTCCTTGTGCGAAAGCTCTTACTTGGTTCGGTCCTCCTCGCGGCCAGTGCGTGCAGCGACCCGTCACCCGTTAGGCCACCCAACGGCGTCGCCACCACCTGCACTGCGCCAACCGGTTCAGGCACCGTCCATACGGCCTCGCCCGTCGCGGACGAGACGTGGACCGCGGCCGGCAGCCCGCACCTCGTCCAGACGAGCTTGTCCATCGCGGCGGGCAGAACGCTCACGATCGAGCCGTGCGCGGTCGTGAAGATTTACGGTGGTGTCGGCTTGCTCGTCCAGGGTGCGCTGCACGCCGAGGGCTTGGCCGACCAACCGATCCGGATCGAGCGGGCGGAGGCTACTGCGTGGAATTCGATCGAGACGCGTGCCGGCGCTGACCTTCGCCTCGCGTACACGACCGTCGAAGGCGGAGGCAACTCCAACGGCGGACGGCCGACGCAGTTCGGCGCGATCGACGTACGCGGCAATCAAGACCTCGCCCCACAGCCCATCTTCATCGCCGACCACGTCACGGTGAAAGGCTCCCAGTCGCTCGGTGTCATGCTCCGTGAGGGCGGGGCGTTCGCGCCGAGTTCGCAGGCGCTCACGGTCATTGGGGGAGTGACGTTCCCCATCCTGATTTGGGGGCGTGCTGCGGGCACACTGCCCACCGGCACATATACGGGCAACGCCGTCGATGAGGTTCTCCTCCCGGCCATCGGCGGGCGCGACGACATCAAGGAGAACACAACGCTCTCCGAGCGCGGCGTGCCCTATCGCATCGGCGAGACCGGCGCAGGGAGCTTCACTGTGGGTGACAAGGGCGCCTTGCCACTCCTGACGATCGAGCCCGGCGTGACGCTCCGCTTCGCGAAGGGAGTTCGCCTACTTGTCTCGAAGGACGGCAACTCCGCGATCGGCGCGATTCACGCGGAGGGTACGGCAGACAAGCCGATCGTGTTCACGTCGGCCGAGGGATCGCCGGCGCGTGGGGACTGGCCCGGTATCCTAGTCGCGGGCACTCCCGATCCTCGCAATACAATTGCATATGCAAAAATATCCTATGCGGGAGGTCTCTCCGGAATCTCGAGCTTCGATTGCCCCAGCGGGATGACCTTCGCCGACGAGGCCGCGGTCATCATCTATGGCGGAAAGCCGGCGACGGCATTCGTCAACAACACGACAATCGACAATAGCGGAGGGGACGGCATCGTCCGCGGCTGGACGGGCGAACCTATCGACTTTCTGGCGACGAACACCTTCACCAAAGTCGCGCGCTGCAACCAGACATTCCCCAAGCCGTCGGTCGGCGTATGTCCCAACCCCGCGCCGTGTCCCAAGTGAGCATGCCTGCTCGACTCACCCTACTCATCTCCGCCCTGATTCTCGGGGTCGCGTGCACTTCCGCCAGCGCTGCGTCGGGTCCAGTGGGTGCAACGGACGGAGGCACGAAGGATGTCGGTCCGGGCGCGCCGCTGACGTGCATCGGGATCTTCGAGTGCGCGGCGAGCTGCGCCGACAACCCGTGCATCGACGCATGCGTCACTCGCGGGAGCGCCGCGGGCAAGTCGGCCGCGGGCGCAGTCGCGAGCTGCTACCAGACGAACTCGTGCGCAGACGGCAATTGTCTGAAGACCAAGTGTGGCGCGGAGCTAGACGCGTGTCTCAGCCAAGCGAGCGCGCCGCCGCAAAATCCCACCGTTCCCGCGACCGGTGTCGTGCCCGCGTCGCCCGTTGGCAAATGGAGTCGCTTCTCCGCGAGCACCGCAAATCTCGACGAGTTCACGTTCGATACGTCGGGCGGAGCCAAGCGCTATCGGACGACGGCGTTCAGTTTCCCTGGCGGCTGCGCCACATCGGCCCTCAGCGACTCGACCGGCACTGTCGTCTTCACCGACACCAAGATGACCGACTACCAAACAGGCGGCACTGACATTTGGAGCAACTGCGGAGGCGCCGGCATTCCGCGCCCCACGCCGACAGGCGCCTACGAGTACCTGTGGTCGCTGAAGACGACTGGCCAACTCGTCCTCGTCCAGGCGACGCCGGAATGCGCGCAGAGCCCCGACTCGATCGGCTGCACGGAGACCTACGACAAGAAGTAAGGTCCGCTCTCTTCTTGAGGTCCAGCGAGAACAGACTATGAGGTAGGCAGTGCGGACAGCGCGCATTGCTATCGTCGGCGCGGGCCTGAGCGGTATGGTTGCCGCCTTTCTGTTGGAGCAGAAAGGGATCACGGACTATGTGCTCGTTGAGGCTCGCGATGTCCTCGGAGGTCGCATTGTGTCCGTCCCCGTGCGGGGCAGTGGCGTCGATCGCGTCGATCTTGGGCCGACGTGGTTCTGGCCCACCTATCAGCGCCAGCTGGACCTCCTCGTCCGTGACCTGGGCTTGAAGCGCTTCGAGCAGTTCGAGTCCGGCGACATGGTGGTGGAGCGCTCGCCCCATGAGGCCCCGATGCGAATGGGCGGCTATGTGAGCTCGCCTACGTCGATGCGCCTCGTGGGTGGCATGGGCTCGCTGATCGACGCGCTGCGAAGCCGCCTAGACTCGACGCGGATCATCACCGGCCAGCGGGTGCGACGCGTGCGCGACGCTGCCCCCCAACTCCACCTGGACAGCGAAGACCAAAGTGGTTGCGTTACCACCTGGCAGGTAGAGCACGTGCTGCTCGCGACGCCGCCGCGTCTGATCGAGGGCATCGACTTTTCACCACGCTTGCCGCCAGAGCTGTCCCAAAAATGGCGTGCGACTGCCACGTGGATGGCGTCCCATGCGAAGTATGTCGCGGTCTATGAGAGGCCCTTCTGGCGTGAGCAGGGTCTGTCCGGCGAAGCTCGAAGTGCGTGTGGACCTCTGGGTGAAATTCACGATGCATCCATGCCGGGCGGCAGCTCGGCACTGTTCGGCTTCTTGGGCCTGCCAGCGCGCGCACGTAAGGGCATTCCCGAGGACGACTTGCGTTCGCGTTGCCGCGCACAGCTCGCTCGCCTGTTCGGTCCACATGCGGCGACGCCACAATCCGAATTCTTGAAGGACTGGGCGATGGACCCTTACACGGCCACTGCCAACGATATGGACAACGCCACCCACCACGCCGAAGCTCTTGCCACCACGGCGCCATCCGGCCCTTGGAGCGGCCGCCTCACCGGCATCGCCAGCGAATGGTCGCCACAGTTTCCTGGCTATGTCGCCGGTGCCATAGAAGCCGCGAGCCTGGGCGTGAAGGCATTGTTCAGTCAATGACGAAAGTCACTTTGGCGCGACGAACTTGCTGAGCTTCTCGCCGAATATCGAATCGAACAACGCGGCCGCTTCGGGCTTGGCCTTTTGTCGCTTTCTCCCGTTCACCACCACGGCAGCTTGGCGCCGGGCCGCCGCTGCGCTCTGTCGCGTCGAACATCGAGACCCTTCAGCGGCGCTCTTTGACGAGCCGATCGCTCCAAGATCGCCGTGACGACGACCGTGCCTATGAAGACCGAACTTACCAACATTGCAGCGATTGAGGGGGCCATAGGGCGAGAACGAGCAACTAGCGAGCCTGCGTGCGTGGCGTGGTCGCTTTCGCTGGTTTGACCCACAGGCTACGGATCGCCCTCATGCATCCGTGCCACAGTCACACGCGCGCGCCTCAGGTCGCAGCCGCCCAATCGACAGTTCCACGCTGCTTGTCGTGCGCCGCGATTCGTCGTCCCCTTGGCACGTGCGATGCGATGTGACCACGTCAGGCGTCACGGTGAATCCCGCAAACCATACGTGGGGCATCGTTTGGATGTCCCAATCCTCCGAGGAGACCAACGTGAACAAGTTCGAAAGCGTCAAGAAACAGCTCGCGTGCTCCACGGGTTTTCTGCTCGTCGCACTCGTGGTCGGGTGTGGTGGTGACACGAGCGTTGGAACACCATCGAAGGTAGCCCCGACATCACCGGGCACCGGCTCGGGCGCGGGTGCGGATGGTCACGGTCCGCCGCCCGTGATGCTTGGAAGGGTCACGGGTCCGGGAACTCCAGTGACGCCCAATTTCGTGATGCTTGCAAAGACGGGCATCTCGACCACGGGAAGTACCGCCATCACGGGCGACCTTGGATTGAGTCCGGCGGCCGCGACATTCATCACCGGATTCGCGCTGAATCTGGATGCGGGCGGTTGTTTCTCGTCCTCGAGTCTGGTGACCGGAAAGCTCTTTGCCGCCAACTACAACATCCCCGCGTCGTGCCCGACGCCTGCGGTTCTGACTGCCGCAGTGGGCGACATGATGACTGCCTACACCGATGCGGCTGGACGAGCTCCCGACTTCACGGAAATCGGCGCCGGAAATATTGGTGGTATGACGCTGCCGCCCGGCACCTATAAATGGGGCAACGGAGTCTTGATTCCGACGAGTGTCACGCTCAAGGGCAGCGCGAACGACGTCTGGATCTTCCAAGTCGCGAAGGGCATTACTCAAGCCTCCGGTACGAAGGTGATCCTGGCGGGCGGCGCGATTGCCAGGAACGTCTTCTGGCAGGCTGCGGGTGTCGTCGACATTGGAACGACCGCGCACATGGAGGGAGTGGTCTTGGCACAGACCCAGATCACACTGAAGACGGGCGCCTCGGTCAATGGCCGATTGCTCGCGCAGACCGCCATCACGCTCGAAGCGAATACGGTCGTCCAACCCTCCAATTGAGGCTGCGAGTCGAGTATGGTTTCGCTATGTCCAACAACACGGCTGCACGAGCTCAACTCCGGAGCATCGCCCACCGCGCGATGCTCGAACGTGGCCTTCAACCAGACTTCTCCCCGGAGGCGTTGAAAGAAGCGCACGCGCTTCACGAGACTTCGTTGACGCCGTCGGAGGACATTCGTGACCTCCGAAAGCTCTTGTGGGCGTCCATAGACAATGACGACTCACGGGACCTTGATCAGCTGACGGTCGCAGAACCGCACGCAAGCACTACCAAGACCTTGGTCGCGATCGCAGACGTGGCGGCCACTGTGAAGCAGGGATCGCCGATCGACCAGCACGCCGCGGCCAACACGACCTCCGTCTATACCGCCGCTCAGGTCTTTCCGATGCTGCCGGAGAATCTTTCCACGGATCTCACATCGCTGGGCGAGAACGCGGACAGACTGGCAATTGTCCTCGAGATGACCGTGGACGCAGATGGCAGCGTGACGGCGTTCGACGTCTATCGCGCCATTGTGCGCAATCAAGCAAAGCTCGCGTACGACAGCGTGGCCGCCTGGCTGGATGGCAAGGGGCCGATTCCCGAGCGCGTCGCCTCGGTCCCGGGGATGGACGTCCAGCTGCGCCTGCAGAGTAGCGTTGCACAATCGATGCGAGCGCTACGCTACCGGCATGGCGCGCTAGGTCTTCAGACGATTCAGGCGCGGCCCGTCTTCGAAGGCGATGCGCTCGCAGACCTCCTGCCTGACGAAGACAATTGCGCCAAACAGCTGATTGAAGACTTCATGGTGGGTGCCAACGGCGTGAGCGCGCAGTACCTCGCCAAGCACGGGTTTCCGTCTCTTCGTCGGATTTTAAGATCGCCTGAGCGTTGGTCACGCATCGTGGCGCTCGCCCTCGGCCTCGGTGAGAAGCTGGCTCCCGAGCCGACCTCGGCGGCACTGGAGGCCTTCCTCACCAAGCGGCGATCGGTAGACCCTAGTGGGTTCCCGGATCTATCACTCTCAGTGGTCAAGCTGCTGGGTCGCGGCGAATATGTCATGCAGCTCCCGGGGCAGACTACGCAAGGCCATTTCGGACTCGCCGTGAAGGACTACACACACTCTACGGCACCGAACCGACGCTTCCCGGACCTCATCACGCAGAGGCTCCTTCGTGCGGCACTGACGGGCGCGCAACCTCCTTATCAGAATGACCAACTGGCGACGCTGGCTCGTCATTGTACGGAACAGGAAGCCAACGCCGCCAAAGTAGAGCGTAGGGTCGGCAAATCCGCTGGGGCGCTGTTGCTGGTCGCCAAGGTCGGGCAAAGATTCGACGCGATCGTGACCGGCGCCTCCGAAAAGGGTACTTGGGTACGCATCTCTCGACCGGCAGTGGAAGGTAAAGTCGTGCGGGGGTCCGAAGGCCTGGATGTCGGAGACCGCGTCGCTGTGGAACTCTCGAGCGTGGACGTCGAACGCGGCTTCATCGACTTCGCTCGGGTGCGAGGGGCGTCTTGAGCCAAGCGCATGGGGCACGGCGGCCGTTGGCCTACAACGACGACGAGTTCCTCGAGAGCGAAGAGGCGCGGCCGTTGCGGATCATCGCGGAGTACTTGGAGCCATTGCGGACGTTCACCCGACAGAACGTGCAAAATACGATCGTGTTCTTCGGCTCTGCGCGTGTGACGCCCGACGGTCCCCTCGGTCGGTACTATCAAGACGCTCGGCAGCTCGCCCACCTACTCACTTCATGGTCGACCGAAACGCCCTACCCAGGCGGTCTGGTCGTATGCACGGGCGGCGGCGGCGGGATCATGGAAGGGGCCAATCGTGGTGCTTCGGAGGCCGGAGGCAAGACGATCGGCCTGAACATCGGACTGCCCCACGAGCAGCGGCCAAACCCATACATCACTCCCGGACTGTCGCTCGAGTTTCGATACTTCTTCATGCGCAAACTATGGTTCGCGCACTTGGCCAGAGCTCTCGTCGTCTTTCCCGGAGGCTTCGGAACTCTCGATGAGCTCACGGAGATTCTCACATTGGCGCAGACCAAGAAGCTCGGTCGATCGATCCCGATCATCTTATATGGGCCGAGCTACTGGAAAGAAATCTTGAACTTCGACGCAATGGTTCGTCACGGCGTGATCAGCGAGGCCGATCTCGACTTGTTTCACTTCGCCGATGATCCGAAGTCGGCCTTCGACATTCTCCAGTCGCGACTGACCGCAGAGACGGGAGTCCCCTCACCCGCCTTCGCACGATCGCAGACGCCCCCGCCAGCACCTGTTGGCGTCTAAATGACGGCACAATTCCGGAACCGCTTGTCACCCTGAGCGCAGCGAAGGATCCGCTGCGGAAAGCGCGTGCCCATTTCGCACATGGGAACCTATTCTTCGCTCAGGATGACACTTGGATGTTCTCGAATCGCGCCCGGTCATTTAGGACGTCTGCGACCAGCTCTTTCCCGCTGATTACTGGGTCGACATCGTCGCCTTGCCGTCGGCCATGTCTTTGTCGACGCGGACCTTGGTGGCTTCCCACGCTTCGGACGTCGAGCTGTCGACGATCTTCACATCAGCCGCGACCAGGTCGCGACCGCTCTGGAGAGCCTTCAGCGAGGCCTTGTTCTTTTCTTTGGCGCTGATAGAGGCCGTGAGGTCCGAGGCGCGGATATCGGCGACCTTCTTGTCGATGTCGCTGAGGAGCGTGGCGATCTTGATGTCGTAGTCCGACTTCGCGGCTACGAGAGCGATCGTCGCCTGGTCTTGCGCGTGGTTCGCGTTGCCCTGCGCCTGTAGTTTGTCCTGCTCTGCCTTGCGCGTCGTCCCCGCCTTGTCGTCCGCCTCACGCTTGGCTTGGTCGGCGGACTGCTGCGCCTTCTCGGGTGAATCACAGGCGAATGCCAGGCTCGAGCCGAGGATCAGCGTCGAAAGAATCATAGTCGTCTTCATCGAATTACCTCTTCCGAACGCCGATAAGCAATGCGTGTGCCTAGAGGGGGTTCTCGACTCAAGCGTCATTTCAGGCGAGACTCCCTCGTGAGAGCCCGCGTTTTCGCCACACGACGCACAAACGTCTCACCTCATAGGGGGATCAATGATAGGGTGGCACGAATCACGCTTGGAGATGTCGATATGAAGATAGTGAGAACTTCGCTGACACAGCGGGCTGTTGCGAGCTTGTTGATGACCTTTGCTCTCGGCGCTTGCGGCCGTCACCACGCGGAAGGTCCGGGCGAGCGCGCCGGCAAGAAGATCGATCGCACAATCGAGAAGTTGGAAGACTCCGACGAGAAACACGGCAGAAAGTAGCTGCCTCGTCAGTTTGGCGGTGGCCCGGCCGCTTCCTCGAGTTCGCTCCCAGGCATATCCGTATATTGCACGAGGAGCGTAGTCGACGGCGTGACGAGCTGCCCGCATTCTCGCACGGCCGAATAGGCTGCTAAATCACCGATCGTGATTCGGGAACACTCAGACGGCCGCTTGGAGCAGAAGCGTAGGACGGGAGCGACGCCATCGGTAGGCGTCGATGAACTTGCGGTAATTGCCAAGTAGGGCAACGAGACTTGCACCGATGATTGCGGGTGACGTTGGCATGAAGGTCGAGCCAGACGCACTTTATGCGATTTTGGTCTGGGCAATAGGGAGGCAGAAGGTGGAGCACGATGCGCCCGTCCAACTCGTGAAGTGCGCGCTCGGTTCGAGCACTCTTGTGGATGAGGTAGTTGTCCACGATGAGGTGGATTCGCGAAGCGTGGGAAAAGCGCTTGGCGAGGTGCACGAGCAATTGGCAAAAGAGGCTGCTCGTCTTCTTGTAGTTGCCCGTGGCGTGGACGCGTCGCGTGAGCACGTCGAGCGCACCGGCGATGTAGAACTTCTCGTTCTTGCCCGGCGTCAGAATGCGACGTTGGTGTCCGCGAAGCATCCAGCGCGACCGATCTTCGGATTCTTGTCGATGTCGACTTCGTCTGCGTAGAGCACGGGCTCGTCGGCAGTCGCGCGGGCTTCGAGGTCGCAAATCTGTTTCAAAACAAGCTCTCGGCGCTCTCGCGGCCACGGACAAGGCACGATCGGTTTGGGGCGATCAAGCCGCGCACCAAGCGCGTGGAGCGCGCGTCCCATCGTGTAGAGAGCGGGTCGCCTTCGCGAAGGGCTTCGAGGCTCGGCAACGTGACCTCGCGATCTCTTCCTTTGCCGCGAGCACGCACTCGCGGATGCGCGATCGA
>JAYVYD010000502.1:0-2584 GCA_043784605.1 Myxococcales bacterium
GACCGCGCAGCACTTTTTCTTTCTGGCCCGCGTTTGACTGTTTGGGTTGTTGCTTGGTTTGGGTGGAATGCTTTGATCGCTTTTTGGGAGGTGTGCGGACCAGAAAAAAAAGCGCCGCGCGGCTCCGCCGGTCTTTCCGGTCGCAGGTGGCTTTTGGAAATGGGAAATTGTCGTGGGAGGATTGCGATGTTGAATCTCGTATCGGCGGGGTTGGCGCTTCTGCTGTTTTCCGGGGGGCACTCGGGGGGCAGCGCGGTTGACGCGCGCATTGTTTGCGGTGTTCGTCTCGGTCGCCTGCGGCGGGGAGATCACGAACGACGGCGCCCGCGGTAAGGACGCGAGCACCGACGCCGAGAACGCGCCAGACACTGCGGATGCCGCTCAATCACTGGCGTGCTCGAAGGCAGCTCGCGAGTGTGGACGCCATCACGTTCGAAGCTGCCGTCGTGGACTTCAAGAAGAACTGCCGCTTCGCATGCCCAGGTGCGCAGGCAGATCCGAGCGTGCCGTGTCGAAGCGCCCCTACGCAGAAGTGCAACGACGACCTGGGCAACTTCGGAACACGCTGCACGCAGTGACGCGAGCAACTCTGAATGCCCGCAGCATCGCTACGCAGACTCTCGCTCAAACGTCGACGACGTACGTCCCGGCGATGCGATCGTGAAGGCAGCGACGACTCCACAAGAAGATGAACAGCGCGTCGACGATGAAGAGCAAGTCCGTGAGCGGTTTGATCGGTCGGAAGACCAGCAACGGCATCTGAAGCGCAAACAAAGGCCAAGCCCGCAGCACCACGCCATGGAGCATCCGTGCGTGCGTTCCATCGGCCAAGACGATTTTAGTTTTCAAGAGCATCTTGCCGAGCGACTGCTCGTGCCTCGCGATCAGGAACCACTGCGCGAAGAAGAAGAAGACGAGCCCCCACGAAAGGATCACCAACCCGCTATACGGCTGGCTCGTCACGCGGCAGTACACTCGTCCGAGAATGACACCGACCACGAGGATTCCCGAGGTGTCGATGAGATAGGCCGCGAGTCGCTTCCAATGCGGAGCGAGCTTGGTGGCGGGGGACATCACGTGGTGCCGGGCGCGCCGCTTTGGGCGCTTCGTAGGGATTGGTCAGCCCACGTCTACCCATTTCGGGCGAACAGTTTCGCGTAGTGGTCTGCGATGGCTTCGCTCTCTAGTTGAGAGAAGAACGAGGAGTACGCCATCCAGATCGCGATGCCGTTCAGGTCTCGGAACATCGAGGGGATGTACCTCGGGGGCCTTACGACTCCGTCGTGCACGCGCTGCGCGAGGACCGGGACGTCTTCGTGCGCTACTTTTCCGACGAACAAGAACGGGATCAAGTCTGCGCGGTTGTGTTGGATGGCGCTTCGGATGAACGCGTAGTTCAGGACGATGCCCTTGCAGTAGCAAGCGTCTTTGGTGAACGGCCCGCCACCTTCGACGAGGCCTCCGCGGAAGATGCGGCGCGCGGAGTGGAAGCACTCGTCCTCTTCGTAGCCCTCGGTGCGGAACCACTCGAACACCTCGAGAAAGTTCGCGCCGTCCTCCGCTTTGTCCACGGCGAGCACGCGATCGTTGAGGCGGCGCGCGCGGCGGGGGTACGTGCGAAACGTGAAGATCTCGAGCAGCGCGGCGAGTCCCTCTTGCACGCTCGTCGTGCGCGGCGGGCCTTTGCTGAGCCACTTGGCGACGGGCTGCAGTTGGCCGTTGAGGCTGGTCGCGACGTGCACCCAGCCCTCGTGCACCTCGAGCACGTCGATGTCGCGCTGAGAGAAGCGCGCGCCTGTGCGCACCTTGACGTAGTCGTTGCCCGCTGCTGCGTCGGCGACGATCGAGTCGTCCACCTCGACGCGCACGGTGGTGTCCGAGAAGTACGCACTCAGGCGCTCGTTCAATTGCGCGGCGCACTCCTCGGCGCCGACGTTGCGTATGTTGCGCGGACCCAGCGCGTCGTCGTCCACGTTGGTGAGGATGCCGTACAGCTTGTGACCGAGGTCGCGCACGGTGAGCTTGCCGTCCGGGAACTTGTCCTTCGGCGAGCCGTAGAGCTTGCGTGAATAGGCGTAAAACGCAGGCGTTCCGCGCGCAGCAAGCATCTGCACGGTGCTGCGATACTCGAGCGCCGTGGCGGTCATGATCTGTCCGAGCGCGTCTGATTCGCCGAGATCTCGATCGATGTCGTGCGCGAGCTGCTCGAACTCTGCTGCCTTCGCGACCGGATCGAAGCCGAGGTCCACCGTCGCGTAGTACGCAGGGTCTGCCTTCGGGAGCTCCTTGCACTTCGACTTGAAGAACTGCTCTTCGATCGCGTTGTCCCATCGCACAGCTTGCAGAACGCGGATCGGACGCTGCGCCTCGACGATGCGCGACGCCAGCTGCGCCACGAGCTCTTTGTAGCTGCGCCAAGGTCCATCCACGGGCGGCGGCGGGATCGACGGCGCGGCTACCTCTTCTTCGGCGGTGACCACCCGAAGCGCCTCGCGCGCTCTTTTGGGCTTCTCTTCGACCGGTTTCTCAGGCGCTTTATCGGCCATCCGACTCATCACCTTACGTCAAGACGCGCGCATTTTCC
>JAYVYD010000503.1:0-3108 GCA_043784605.1 Myxococcales bacterium
CCCACTCCCCGACCCCTGGCGACCTCCATCGCCAACGGCGCCACGGAGTCGTCTCCCGTTCAACCGCAGATCATGAGAAACCGATTTGATTTACTTACGCTCAGCTCGCGCAGGGTACCCTCCAGGCGTTGGATCGGATGGCACTGAGCAAGCGTTCTGCGGTGCGTATTCGAAAGAAGCGATAGCAGCGGGTGGGGGGTGCAGGGTGAGGGCAGATCATGACTGAGCGAAGCTTCGACACGTGGTTTCAGGAGATCACGAACTTCCCACCCCACGAATGGCAGCGGGAGCTTGCGCGAGATCAGGCTTGTCGCGATCGACTGCTCAGAATCCCAACAGGCTTTGGCAAGACCGCGGGTGTGACGCTGTCTTGGCTTCACCACAGGGTTATGAGGGGCGATGACCGCTGGCCCCGCCGTCTGGTGTTTTGCCTACCCATGCGCGTTCTCGTCGAGCAGACTCAGGGGGTAATCGAGGCGTGGATTGCGCGCGCCGCTCCGACTGTGCCCGTCCCTGTCCATGTACTGATGGGAGGAGTCGAAGCGGATCGATGGGCACTCGACGTCGATCGTCCGGCGATCTTGCTGGGCACTCAAGACATGTTGCTCTCGCGAGCGCTCAATCGTGGCTACGGAGCCGCGCGCGGGATGTGGCCCATGGAGTACGGGCTCCTGCATCAGGACGCTCTATGGGTTCTCGATGAGGTGCAGCTCATGGACGTTGGTCTCGCGACGAGCGCGCAGCTCGCGGCGTTTCGCGATCAGGACTTGGCCAACGCCCGCCCACGTCTGCGCCCTGTCCACACGTGGTGGATGAGCGCGACCTTGCAGCCTCGATGGCTGGAGACAGTCGATCGACCGCCCATCGCCGAGCCGCCGCTTCACATTCCATCTGAACAGCGGCGCGGGGGGCTTTTCGATATCCGCAAGCAACTCGTGCGCGCGCCGGAGGTGCAAGACCCGAAAGCGCTGGCCGCCTACGTCGCCGAGCAGCACGTGCCCGGCACGCTGACGCTCGTGGTGCTCAATCGGGTGCAGCGTGCGGTCGAAGTTCACGAGGCGCTGAACGCTTCGATGCTCGAGGGAAAGGGCAAGGCGCGCGCTCGAAAGGCGGACGCGCCCGAGCTGCGCCTCGTACACAGCCGGTTTCGCGGGGCCGAGCGCGCACTCTGGGCGAAGGAATTTCTGCGTGGTGACGCGAAGCCGCCCACCGCCGGTCGCATCATTGTCGCAACGCAAGTTGTCGAAGCGGGCGTCGATATCTCCGCGCGAACGCTCGTTACTGATCTCGCGCCGTGGTCCAGCCTCGTTCAGCGCTTCGGTCGCGCGGCGCGCTATGTCGGCCAATCAGGACGCGTCGTGGTCGTCGGAGGCGTTCCCGAAGGCGACAAAGACGCCGCGCCGTACACCGTGCAGCAGCTAGCTTCATCGGATGAGGCCGTCACGAGGCTGCTCGCGCGAGAAGCGGACGGATCGCCACGCGCGCTGGAAGCATTCGAGGAGGAGCTGGCCAAGCACGACACCGCGCTGCTCGGTCGTCTCTACCCGTACGAGCCACTTCACGTCCTGCGCCGAAGAGATATCGACGAGCTCTTCGATACCGGCGCAGATCTCTCAGGGGCTGATCTCGACGTCAGCCGATACATCCGCTCCGGCGACGAGCGCGATGTGCGGGTGTTCTGGCGAGCGATCGAACACGCGAAACAGATCGACCTTCTCGAGTCGCCGCGTCGTGAGGAGCTATGCCCAGTACCGATTGGCGATATTCGAAAATGGAAGTACGACGTATACGTCTTCGACTACCTCGACGGCACTTGGGTCAACAAGCGCATCGACCGAATCGTCCCCGGTATGACGTTGCTGCTGGCGGCCAAAGACGGTGGCTACGATGTAGAGAGCGGGTGGTCTCCCGGTTCATCCCCCGTAGACCCAGTGCCGCTCGGGGCACAACGAGCGAATCCACTCGCGTGGACGTCTGCCAGTGAGGAGTCGGACTCTTTGTCTGCCGCCCCGTGGAAGACGATCGCGACCCACGGGCGAGAGGCCGAGGAACAAGCTGCAACTATCTGCTCGGCTCTTGGTCTTCCCGCACCAATCGCGGCTATCGTCACACTCGCTGCTCGTTGGCACGACGTCGGCAAGGCGCACGAGGTATTTCAAGCAGCCATACGCGATGACGCTCGACGCTCTCGGCACCTCGAAAAGCGACGTGATCTCGCCAAAGCGCCTGATGGGGCGTGGGCGCGACCGCCCTATCCGAATCGACCCGGCTTCCGTCACGAGCTTGCATCGACGCTCGCGCTCTTCGAGCTCCTGCGGACGGTGGCCCCTATGCACCCAGCGCTGTTGGGGCCGCATATCGAGCTGTTCGAGCTGACCGGTGTTTCGCTCGACCTACCAAACACCCTGATCGAGCATCCTCTCGCGAACGAGATCGCGTCGCTGTCTGCAGTGGACTTCGATCTCTTGGCGTGGCTGGTATGCTCTCACCACGGCAAAGTGCGCTGCACATGGACGAGCACGCCAAGGGATCAGGACTCGCGGCACGGAGGGATTCATGGCGTGTGCGAGGGCGACACACTCCCCGCGTTTGAACTCTTGGACGGCGCAGGCAAGATGAGCGAAGTCCCGCCGATGAAGTTGTCGCTCACGGGCGCTGCCATGGGCCTCGGGCCACGGTACGGCGCCTCTTGGGGGGAACGCGTAGCTGGACTCCTCGCGACGCACGGCCCCTTCACGCTCGCGTTTCTCGAGGCCGTACTGCGCACTGCCGACGTGCGCGCATCAATCCTCGCGACGGAGGACCCTCTCTTCCAATGACTATCCATATTCACAAACTCGAAGGCTGCGCACCGACGCCATTGGCGCACTACCTCAAGGCGCTAGCGATTCTGCGGCTGGTCTCCGCGCAGGCGGACGCGGACACGCGAGGCTGGTGGAAGGACGAAGCGTTTTGGCTCTCGACGAAATTGTCGCGCGAGGACTTGCTGCGGTTCTTCTTGGAGGACTACCGGCCCACACCGATGCTCAGCCCTTGGAACGCGGGCAGTGGGTTCTATTTCCGCGAAGGAAAGAGCACGGATAAGGACCCTGCTACCGGTAAGCTCAT
>JAYVYD010000504.1:0-16449 GCA_043784605.1 Myxococcales bacterium
ATGGCCAAAAAGAGCATCGTGCCGCTGCTGCGCCTCGACGCACGCATGTTGCGCATGTTCCTCCGAGAGGCGCGCACCACAGGTCAGCTCGATCACCCGAATATCGTGCCGGTCTATGATCTCGGCGATCGCGACGGCGAGCTGTACTTCACGATGAAGCTCGTCCAAGGGCGAACGCTGAAGGACGTGATCCGCGCGCTGCCGGCGGGTGCGATCCCTCCGCTACCGCTGTTCAACTTCCTCGACGCGATCGTGAAGGTGTGTGACGCGCTCGCGTTCGCTCACTCGCGCGGCATCGTTCACTGCGACGTGAAGAGCGCGAACGTGATGGTCGGCGATTTCGGTCAGGTCTACTTGATGGACTGGGGCATCGCGCGGCCGCTGCACGCGGCGACTCGCGGGTCGAGCCCGGACCTGGCGGCGGCACTGCGCCAATCGAGCAAGGCGCAGCCGGAGGGTGAGCCCATCACGGACGCGACAGGAGACGCAGTGCTCGGCACCGCCGCGTACATGTCTCCGGAGCAAGCGCAGGGGAAGCGCTTCTTGCTGGACGCACGCGCGGACGTGTTCTCGACCGGCGCGATCCTCTACGAGCTATTGACTCGTCAACCACCGTATCGTGGAGAGTCTCGCGAAGAGACCCTCGAGCTCGCGCGCGAGGCTCGGTACCACAAGCCGAGCGAGCTCGTCGGCGACCAGACCGTCGCGCCGGAGCTCGAGCGCATCGTGCTGAAGGCGATGGCACGACACCGCAGCGATCGCTACACGGACACCGGCCAGCTCAAAGAAGACCTCGTGCGCTTCATGCGCGGAGGCGCGGAGTTCCCGCAGACGAGCTTCAAGCGCGGCACGTACATCGTTCGAGAGGGCGAGCCTGGAAACGCCGCCTACATCATCGTGTCCGGCAAGTGTGACGTGCTCAAGATCGTCAACGGCGCCGTCACCACGATGACGAGCCTGGGCGCGGGCGAGGTGTTCGGCGAGACCGCAATCTTGAGCGAGGGGCCGCGCACGGCGACGGTGCTCGCCACCGAAGACACAACCGCGCTCACGGTCACGCGCGCGGTGCTCGAGCAAGAGATCGCGACGATGAAGCCGTGGATGGCGAGGCTGATTCATGAGCTCGCCACGCGTATGCGTGATGTCTACACGCAAAAGCGCGTGACCCTCTCGGGCGGCCCGACGGCGACGCGACTCGCGAACCAGGTCTACATGCAGCTCATCGGGTGGGGCACCCACGACGAGACCGGGCTCTGGATGCCGTGGTCGCAAGTCGCGAGCGAGCTCGAGGCGCAGATGGGCGCGCCGCCGCTCACGATCCACATGGTCGTCCGCATGTACCCGCAGCTCGTGCTCGACCTCGATCGCGATCGCATCACGCTCACCGACGCCTCGGCACTGATCGAAAAGCTGCGCGCGCAGCTAGCGTGATTGATCCACTCACGATGCTCGCCATCTTCACCGCGGCGAGCGGCGCGATGGGCTCGCTCCTCTGGGCCAAGCGGAAGGCGCGCGCGAAGTACACCGAGGTGTGGCTCATCGCGGCGGGTCGGCTCAACGGGGAGTTCATCCCCAAGGGCGGCACTTGGTACGCGCCCACGCCGATGGCCATTCGCGCGAAGGTCGGCGGCGTGCGCGTCTACGTGGACTCGTACATCGTCTCGAACGACAACTCGTCCGTGAAGTACACGCGCATCGTCGCGGGAGACGCTCACGTCGGCACGGTGCACCTCGACGTACGCGAGCGCACGATCCTCTCGTCCGTGGGCAAGCTGTTTGGAGCCCAAGACGTGGACGTCTCGAGGCCGGAGCTCGGCGACCGCGTGATCAAGGCGAGCGACGAGGCGCTGGCGCGGGCTTGGATCTCGCCGACAGTCGCGCGCGCGATCGCCGCTTCGGCGCCGTATTCGTTCTCTCTCCAGGGCAGCAAGCTGACCGTGCTGCGCACTGGGATGGAGGACGACGCCGATCGGCTAGCGCGAGTGACACGCGCGGCGGCCGAGTTCATGGCGCGCGGTAGGGATCTGGTCGCCGCGTGGTCTTCGCTCGCGGGCGCTCTCGGCGGCGTCGTAGAGGAGCCGCTCGTGCTCGTCGACAGGGCCGTTCAGGGCAAGATCTCGGCGCTTCGTCACTCGGTAGAGGTCACGATCGATTTCGCACTCGACGACCAACAGACCGTGACTGCCGTCCGCGCGTGCCGGAAGCGCCACGACGACGCCTTCACGATCGTGCAAGGCGCGTCGCCCAAACCCACCGGAGATCCCGAGTTCGACGCAACGTACACAGTCGAGATCACGGACGACACGACGACCGCTCCGTCCGCGGAGGCGCGCGAGAAGCTCCTCGCGTGCAAGCCGCTCAAGGTCATAGCGCGGCGCGAGCACCTCACACTCTTGCTCTTTGGCTTGGAGCTGGACCAAGAGCGCATGCTGGCCGCCGTGGACGCGGTGGCGCTACTAGCGACTGGCTCGACCGTCGGACCCTATCGCTAAGCGTATCCGATCTCCGCCAGATCGTCGGCCAGCTCCAGTAGCGAGCGTTTGCTCCGGAGTCGTTGGACGAGCGCCGCGCTCAGAGGTTCGTTCGCGAGCACGTGCGCGACATCGGCCTTCTTGATCTTCTTCTCGTAGACTTCATCGGCGAACTTTACGTACGACGACGTGTCGCCAAGGAGTGGAGCGAGTAGCGCCTCGGAGCCGTCGGGGTCCTTCGCCTTTGGCCACGCGATGTCTCCGATGCTCCAAGCCTTCGCCTTGCCGAGTCTCCAGATCACGAACGTCGTCTCCTCCATGATGAACGACGGTTCTTCGAGGAACGACTCGAGCGCGACAGGAAATCCGCTCAAGACGCCTGGATATAGTGCGATCCCGCGCTGCTTCTCGTTCTTCGCCTTGGGACGAAACGGGCTCATCGCGGACTCGTGCGCGAAGCCCTTGATCACTGTGCCCGCAGGCGAGAACAGGATGAACATCTCGTCGCCGCTTCCGTCGCGCATCGACGCCATCATCGACTTGTCACCCCACGTGGCGTTGAACGACCAAGAGCGAGACTCCCAATCCTCACAGAGGATCGCGTCGAGCGCGGCGAGGCCCTTCGTGACGCGGACGAGCTCTGTCACGGACGGGAACGCTGCCAAAGAGCGCGTCGAGATCATGGGGACCATCGTACACTGGATGGGATGTTCGAAGAGGGCGGTCCTACGTTCGCGGAGTTGATGCAACAGGCGCTCTCGTCCACGGAGCGCGGCTACGACCTGCTCGCGCCCAAATTCGACAAGACGCCATTCCGCACGCCCGACGCGATCTTGCAGCCGATGGTGGAGCGCATCGGGCAGGTCGACTCCGCGCTCGATGTCTGCTGCGGCACGGGAGCGGCGATGCGCTGGCTACGTGGGATCTGCAAGACGAGAGTCGCCGGAATCGACGAGAGTCAGGGAATGCTCGACGAGGCCAGAAACAGGCTCGTGGATGCGCCGGGAGAAGCGCGCGTGGAGCTCGTCCGTGGAGACGCGCTCGACATGCCGTTCCTAGAAGAGTTCGACGTCGTCACGAGCGTGGGCGCGTTTGGTCACATCCTCGAGCGCGACGAGCCGCGCTTCATCGCGAGCATCCATCACGCGCTCAAGCCTGGTGGTCGCTTCGTATTCGTGACGAGCGAGATCCCGAGCATGACCGAGCCGAGCTGGTGGATGGCCCGCTCCTTCAACGCCGTCATGCGCGCGCGCAACGCCGTCATCAAGCCAGAGTTCGTCATGTACTACCTGACGTTCACGTGGCCGACGATTTGGCGAAAGCTCGAGCGCGCGGGCTTCACCACCAACGCCGAGCGCGGTGTGTTCGAGGGTTTCCCCTCGGCCATCCTGGTCACCGCGACGAAGGCCAGATAATCTTTTCGGGTGAGGTCGAGCATCAAGGTCGTGGGCGGACTCTTCGCGTGCGCCGCGTCGTTCACGGTCTTCTGCAACATCTACTCGCCCGACCTCGTCAAGTCCGGAGACGCCTCCGCGCCGCAGGGTCAGGGCCTCGGCTGGTGGAGCGGAACCGGCAGCGCGGGTTGTTACAGCGCGAAGATGCCGACGGTCGCCGATCGCCCAAAGAGCACGGATGCTACCGAGGACGCGCCCATCTACCTCGCCATCCGCGAGTTGCGGATGGGATCTCGCAACCCCGACGGCACCGCAAATGCGAACGCCTGGCAAGACCTCGGCATGGACGTGGACAACACGTGCACGTCGTCTCCCACCTGCGATACGAAAGACCCGATCGTCAGCTGCAAGCCGAACGGCGCGGCCATCCCCGTAGATGGCAATTACTGTCGCGACAATACGTTTGGCAAATTGGAGGGTCAGGCCTCTACGATCCCCGAAGTCGGCGGGAAATACGGACTAAACGACGAGGCGTTCAACTGCGCGCTCTGCAGGGGCGACTACAACTTCATTATTCGGATTAGCAAGTACAACGGCAAAGACACTGACGATCACGTGCGCGTGGACTTCTATCCATCGCCGGGATTGATGGCTCCGCTTCCGTGGGACTGCTCGCAGCCGACCTGGCGGAACCACCCGTGCTTCACCGCAGACTCGCCGTGGCTGATCAGCGATGACGGCGTCATCGCGAAGACTCCCGGGCCCGACCTCTCCGACGCCGTGCTCGCCGATCCCGACGCCTTCGTGAAGAACGGGTACATCGTCGTGCAGCTGCCGACGGACACCGTGCTTTGGTTCCCAGGTCACCGCGCGCTCGCGACCGCGTTCCCGCTCAAGTTCTCGAAGGGCGTCGTCGCCGGTCGACTGAAGAAGTCCTCGGACGGGACTTGGACGATCGACGACGGCACCATCGCAGGCCGCGCGCGCAAGGACGATGTCGTACTCGGATTTCGCCTGATCGGTTTCTGTGACTCCGACCCGAACTACAAACTCATGCAGAACTTCTTGAGCACAGGGCTCGACGTGTTGGCTGACGGCCGCACCGATCCGACGACGACATGCGACGGCATCTCGATCGGCATCGGCTTTACTGCATCTCAGAGCGTGGCCGGAAATCTCGCGCACGTGGATCCGCTCGTAGAGTGTGCGCCTTCGGGAGATGGAGGCGTCGACGGAGGAACCGACGCGGCGCTCGACGCTCCGAAGGACGCTCCGACCGACGGCCCCGTGAACGCTGGAAAGGGCTAGAATCGTGCGAGCCCGATTCGGGCCTAGCGCGTCTTCGATCCCTGAGGCTTCGTCACGACGACCTTGAGCTCCGGGTCCAGTAGGTATCCGCCGTCCCGGCTCTTGATGGCGTCTCTCAAGCCGAGCTTTCGCAGCGTGCCCAGCGCGACGTACACGCGGCTCGCTCCGGCTTCGCGCAGCACCTTCTCGCCGGGCCAGCCGGCGGCAAGGAGATCGTCGACGCTCAGCGGCTCTCCCCTGCGTGTCGCGTGGCTTAGGACGAGCGCCTTCAACACGAGTCGCACGTTTCTTCTTCGATCGAGCTCGATCCGCGATCCGATCGGAGTACGCACGAGCGCCGCGTCCTCGGTGATGGTGAGCGCGTGCGGATCGAGATCGGTGGTCGAGTCCATCGGCGCGGCGAGCGCGAGCCGGAGCATGCGCACGTTCACTCGCACGTCATCGCTCGCCTCGTGCGGGATGTTCTCGATGCGGACGCGCACGCTCTCGCGCCACCGCTCGGCCTCGGCTGCGGACGCCGCGCGCTTGGCCTTCGCGAGTTCGATCCACGCGTGCTGCAGGCTGACCGCGGGGCCCCACGCGTGCGGGTCGCGCTTGCTGAGCACCTTCTCCGCGTCGACGATGAGGGACTCTGCGTCCTTCAGCGCCCCTTGCGCGGCAAGTATCCCGGCGAGGTGAGCCGTGAAGATCCCTTGGTGCAGCTCGTCGCCGGCGGCCTCAATCACCTGCACCGCGCGCTGCATCAGGCCGCGAGCATCGTCGAGGCGATTGAGCTGGAAGTGGAGCGTCGCGAGGTTTCCGAGGGCGAGCCCCTCGAGGCGCTTGAGACCGAGTCGAACCGAGATGTCATACGCCCGTTGGTAGTGGGAGAGCGCGAGATCGACCTCGCCGAGCTCACCGTAAAGCGTGCCGAGCGTTCCGAGCACGGACGCCTCGAGCCCCTCATCACCCACGGAGCGAGTGAGCTCGCTCGCTTCTTCGTAGCGCTGACGCGCACGCTCGGGCTCGCCGTGTTGCTGGTACACGGTGCCCATCGCGAGCGCTTCGGTCGCGAGAAGTCGCGTCGCGCCTGCCCTCTTGTGGCTCGCGTAGGCGCGCTGTGAATACGCCATCGCCTCTTCGTCGTGTCGTACCACGCGATGCGCGACGCCGAGGTGCCCGAGCGTGCGGCCTACGAGCTCCTCGTCCTTCGCGCGTTCGGCGAGCGGTAGCGCCTTCTCGTACGCCGCGATCGCGTCGAGGTGCCTCCCCGCGTTCTGGTGGACGACGCCGAGCCCCGTCCACGCGAGCGCTACGAGGCCGGGGTCCTTCAGCGGCTTGCTGCGCGCCAGCGCGTCTTCGTAGGTAGCCCTCGCGATGTCGACGTCTCCGGCGGTGCGCTCCGCATTTCCTCGGGCGGCGAGCACGCGCACAACGCGCGCTTGGTCGTTCGTCTCCTGCGAGAGCGTGCGCTCGTAGACGTCTCGCTCGGTTCGATTTCGTCCGGGCAAGAGCGCTGCCAAGCAGAGAGCGATGTCGAACGCGAGCTCGGCGTCCTTCACGAGCACGGCTCCGGCGTGAGCGGCGAGCACGTTCTCCATGTCGGTCGCCGCAAGCGCGCGAACCTCCGCACCGCCCGCGCGATCGACCGCCTTCTGCCACTCGCACGCTCGGCCCTTGAAGTACCGAGCAAAACGCCTGCGAGCCTCGTGTCCGCGTTGCTTGTCGAGCTGCTCGCGCGCGTAATCGCGAACGGTCTCGTAGAGCATGAAGCGCACTTCACTTCCAAGGCCCGTGCGAGCGCGCACCAGCGAGCTCTGACTGAGCGACTCCAGCACGTCGAGCACTTCCGCTGCGCCGGCGCCGAGCGACAGCACGTGCTCGGCCGCCTCCAGCGAGAACCCACCGACGAACACCGACGCTTGCGCGAGCGCGGTACGCTCGTGCTCGGTCAACAGATCCCACGAACCGTCGAGCGCGGCGCGCATCGACACCTGACGCGTAGGAGCGTCGCGCGCGCCCCCCACGAGCAGATCGAAGCGCTTCTCCAAACGGGCTAAAATTTGGGCCGGCGTGAGAATTCCCATGCGCGCCGCGGCGAGCTCGATCGCGAGCGCGTTGCCGTCGAGGCGTTGCGTGATCTGCGCGACGATCGGCGCGTCGGCATCCGTGAGCACATAGCCGGAGCGGACGAGCTGCGCGCGATCGACGAACAGCTCGATGGCCTCACTGGCGAGAGCAGCCTTCGCGTTGACCGCACCCTGCGGAGTGCCGAGCGCCTCCACCTGCCAAGCGACCTCTCCTTGCGTCCGCAACTGCACGCGGCTCGTCTGCAACAGCGTCGTGCGCGGAGCCGCGTTCGCGATCGCGCCGACGAGCGGAGCGGCGACGGACACGACCTGCTCGAGGTTGTCGAGCACGAGCAGCGAGTCCGTGCGCGACGCGAGCGCATGACCGAGCTGCGCGATGCGATCCTCGTCGGAACCACGCGACGAGAGCTGCACCGAGAGAGTCTTGGCGATCGCGGCGCAGAGCGCGTCTGCGCTCGTGGCCGTGCTCACGTCGCAGAAGAAGACGCCGCCCGGATACGATGAGGCGTGCAGATCCGCGTAGCGCAGCACCAGGCGCGTCTTGCCGATCCCCGCGGGGCCGAGCAAGCTCACGATGCGCGCGCCCTCGGCAAACAGCTTGTGGATCGCGCCGAGCGCGCCGTTGCGCCCAATGAAGCGCGTCGGTTCACCGAGGACCGTCGTCTTGCTGCCGACCACGGCCACCCCAGAATCGAGAGGCGTGCGAGGCTCTGCTTTCCATCGACGTCCCGTGCGCTCGGACACTCCCGCGCGCTGAGCGGCGACTCGATAATCACCAGTGCGCGCGAGCCACTGCTCGAACACCTCACGCGCTCGACTGATCGCAGAAGGAGGCTTGGTGCTCTGCGGGGCCGACTCCTTGGTCATCGATGAGCCGGATCATACGCGCATCTGCCGCAGTCCAAACCTCTCGCTTCGACACGTCGCAAACGCTTGACGGCGGGCTGCGCAGTGCGTCACATCCGCCCATGGAGCGCGAGCGTAGGGGATCGAGGCGCGACAAGAGCGCCCCGAAGTTCGACGTGCTCCGCGCCGCGCACTTGCGTGTAGTCGTCACCGAGTGGGTCCGCGCGCGACCGTCGCGAATGCTGCCGAACACGCTCGTGGTCGTCGGTCTCCTCGCGGCGAGCGGCTATCCGCTCTGGCGAACTCTCGCGCTCGGCGGGACGTTCGCGGCGGTGCTGCTCTTCACGATCGTCGAGGTGCGAATGGCCGCACGACGCGTCCTCACCACGCGCCAGCTCTTCGCCGCGCAATTGGCCACGCTCTTCGGTCACTCCATTGCGGTCCTGCTCACCGGCGGGCTCGCGAGCCCTCTCTGGCCTGCGGTCATTGGCCATGTTGGCGCGGGGTTCGCGGTCTTCGGCCGCGGTCGCGAGGGCGGCTTCGCGCTCGGCCTCGCGATCGTGTTGCTGCTCGTCATGCTCGCGTGCCCCGGGCCGTGGTTCGGATCCGCCGTCGCCGATCCCTATCGCAGCGTGCTCTTCGCGTGGGCGTTGCTCTACTCGATCTTCCTCTTGCGTGCCGGCTCGTACAACGTGAACGACGCCTTCCGCCGCGCGGGCCTCGAGATCGACCAGCTGAAAGAAGAGATCCTCGCCACGCAGGTCGAGCGCTCGAGTCGATTGGAGTCGCTGAGCGCGAAGGTCGCTCACGAACTGAAGAACCCGCTGTCGGCGGTGAAGGGGCTGCTGGGGCTCGTCGCGAAATCACCCCTCGAGGATAAGGCGAAAGAGCGGATGGAGGTCATGCACAAGGAGGTCTCGCGCATGGAAGCGATCCTGCGCGACTACCTCTCTTTCTCGCGCCCGCTGGAGGAGCTGAAGCCGCAGCCCGTGGAACTCGGCGTGCTCATCGACGACGTGCTCGCGGTGCTGGAAGCACGCGCTGCGAGCGCTGGCGTCGTGCTCATGCGCACGCAGACTACCTGGACGATCATCGGAGACCCGCGCCGTTTGAAGGAGGCCTTCCTCAACCTCGTGGGCAACGCCGTGGAGTCCACGCCGCGCGGTGGCTCGATCACTATCCGCGTCCAGAGCGACCATCGCGATGGCGCCCGCGTCGTGGTCGAGGACACCGGCAAAGGCATCAGCGAAGCGGACCTCTCCCGCATCGGAACGCCGTTCTTCACCACCCGCGACGGCGGCACCGGGCTGGGCGTCGTGCTCGCCAGAGGCGTCGTCGTCCAACACGGCGGCACCCTCGAGTACCAAAGCGAAATCGGCCGAGGAACCAGGGCGATCGTGACTCTGCCGTTCAGACCTGGCGCCTGAACAATCCGGGCTTGGGCTCGACAACCTCGAGCCATCATCCTATCATGATGGGCTGATGACCATCGAGGCGACGACCGACTTGTTGTCCGTGCTCGCCGAGCCGACTCGCGTGCGGCTGATGGCGCTGCTCGAGCACGGCCCGTTGCCGGTCGCGGAGATCGTCGCGGTCACTCAGCTCGGTCAATCGCGGGTGTCGATGCACCTCGCGAAGATGCTCGCGGCGGGCCTCGTCCGTGATCGCAAGGAGGGCTCTCGCGTGGTGTACGAGCTCTGCACGAAGATGCCGGCACCGGCCGGGGACATGTGGCAGCTCGTTCGAGGCGCGGCGAAGGGCGGCGCGATCGACAAGGACGCAGAGCGCCTACGCGCGCTGGAGCGTGCGAGGAAGACTCCCGAGGGTTGGCACGAAGCGCTCGCCGGAGAGATGGAGCAGCACTACTCGCCAGGGCGCACCTGGGAGTCGCTCGCGCGTGGCGTGATGGGGCTGCTCGATCTCGGTGACGTCCTCGATGTCGGCTCCGGAGACGGCGCGCTCGCGGCGATGTTGGCGCCGCACACGACGAGCATCACGTGCTTGGACAAGAGCAGCAAGATGGTGGCGGCGGCTCGAAAGCGCCTCAAAACGGCCTCCGTAGTCGAGGGGGACACTCGGGACTTGCCGTTCGCGAGTGCGTCGTTCGACGTGGTGCTCGCGTTCAACGTGCTCGTCTACTTGGACGATCCGTCGGTCGCGCTCAGCGAGCTGAGTCGCGTGCTGCGACCGGGCGGCCGCGTCGTGGTCGTCACGCTCGACGCGCACGAAGAGCGCGCGCTAGCCACTGCGTACGGACACGCGAACTTGGGCCAAGCCCCCGCGGCGCTCAAGCGCTCGCTCATCAAGTCGGGCTTCGTCGTCGATTCGTGCGGCGTCACTTCGAGAGAGAGACGCGCGCCTCACCTCAACGTCGTCACGGCCATCGGCCGCAAATTTCGGACGCTCGAGCGAAGCAACAAGAGGACATTGTCATGACAGCCAATCTCGTAGACCTCGCCAAACAGCGCATCCTCATCCTGGACGGCGCGATGGGCACCATGATCCAGCAGTACAAGCTGGAGGAGCCGGACTACCGCGGCGCGCGCTTCGCCTCGCACCGCAAAGACGTGAAGGGCTTCAACGATCTGCTCGTGCTCACGAAACCCGAGGTCGTCGCCGAGGTGCACGCACAATACCTCGACGCCGGCAGCGACATCATCGAGACCAACACGTTCAACGCGACGTCCATCGTGCAAGCGGACTACGCGATGGAGGACCTCGCGTACGAGCTCAACGTCGAGGCGACCAAGCTCGCCAAGAAGGTCGCTGCAGAGTACACGCGGAAAGACCCGAAAAGGCCTCGTTTCGTGGCCGGCGCTATCGGCCCGATGAACAAGACACTGTCCATCTCTCCGGACGTGAACGACGCGTCGTTCCGCCCCGTGAGCTTCGACGAAGTGCGAGTGTCGTACGCAGAGCAAGTGCGCGGACTCATCGACGGCGGCAGCGACCTACTGTTGCTCGAGACCATCTTCGACACGCTCAACGCGAAGGCCGCGCTCGTCGCGATCGAGGAGGTCTTCCAAGAGAAGGGTGTGCGGCTGCCGCTCATGATCTCGGTGACGATCACCGATCGCAGCGGGCGTACGCTCTCGGGTCAGACCATCGACGCGTTCTACACGAGCATCGCGCACGCCAAGCCGATGAGCGTCGGGCTCAACTGCGCGCTCGGCGCAGAAGAGATGAGGCCGTACGTCGAGCGCCTCTCGCAGATCACGGGCAGGCTGATTTCTGCCTATCCCAACGCTGGGCTGCCCAACCCGCTCGCGGCCACCGGCTACGACGAACAGCCAGACCAGACCGCAGGCTTCCTCGCGGAGTGGGCGGAGAACGGCCTCGTCAACATCGTCGGCGGCTGCTGCGGCACCACGCCCGATCACATCCGCGCGATCGCCAAGGCCGTCGCTGGCAAGAAGCCGCGCGTCGCCTCGGAGCCCGTACACCTGACGCGCTTCAGCGGCCTCGAGACGTACACGTTCACGAACGAGAACAACTTTACGATGATCGGCGAGCGCACCAACGTCACCGGCAGCGCCAAGTTCGCGGAGCTCATCAAGAACAACGACTACAACAAGGCGCTCGAGGTAGCGCTCGATCAAGTGCGGAGCGGCGCCAACTTGATTGACGTGAACATGGACGAGGGCATGCTCGACGGCGAGGCCGCGATGACCAAGTTCCTCAACTTGGTGGCCACCGAGCCCGAGATCTCGCGCGTGCCGATAGTGATCGACAGCTCCAAATGGAGCGTGATTTTTGCCGGTCTCAAGTGCGTGCAGGGCAAGCCCGTCGTCAACTCCATCAGCTTGAAGGAGGGCGAGGCGGACTTTCTCGACAAGGCGCGCACCATCCTGCGCTACGGCGCCGGCGTCGTCGTGATGGCCTTCGACGAGAAGGGACAAGCCGACACCGTTCAACGCAAAGTGGAGATCTGCGAGCGTGCGTACAAGCTGCTCACGCAGAAGGTGGACTTCCCGCCCGAGGACATCATCTTCGATCCGAACGTCCTCGCGATCGCCACGGGCATCGAGGAGCACGCGGAGTTCGCCAAGGCGTTCATCGAGGCGGCGCGCATCATCAAGCAGAAGTGTCCGGGCGTTCACATCTCCGGCGGCATCAGCAACCTCTCCTTCTCTTTCCGCGGCAACAACGCCGTGCGCGAGGCGATCCACAGCGCGTTCCTCTTCCACGCCATCAAAGCTGGCCTGGACATGGGCATCGTCAACGCGGGCCAGATCGTCGTGTACGACGACATCCAGAAGAACCTCCTCGAGCACGTGGAGGACATCATCTTCAACCGCCGACCCGACGCGACCGAGCGCATGGTGGAGCTCGCCGAGCAGGTGAAGGGCAAGGGCCAGAAGAAGATCGTCGATCTGGCGTGGCGCGATCATCCGGTCGAGCAGCGACTCGCGCACGCGCTCGTGCACGGCATGGTCGAGTTCATCGAGGTGGACGTCGAAGAGGCTCGAGCCAAGCTGCCCAAGCCGCTCGACGTGATCGAGGGCCCGCTGATGGACGGTATGAAGATCGTCGGCGAGCTCTTCGGCGCTGGCAAGATGTTCCTCCCGCAGGTCGTCAAGAGCGCGCGCGCGATGAAGCGCGCAGTGAACTACTTGCTGCCGTTCATGGAGGCCGAGAAGGCAAGAACGGGCAAGAGCACGCAAGGCAAGGTGCTGCTCGCCACGGTGAAGGGCGACGTTCACGACATCGGCAAGAACATCGTCGGCGTGGTGCTCGGCTGCAACAACTACGAGGTGCTCGATCTCGGGGTGATGGTCTCGTGCGAGACGATCCTCGAGGCCGCGCTGAAGGAACAGGTCGACGTCATCGGACTCTCGGGGCTCATCACCCCTTCGCTCGACGAGATGAGCTTCGTCGCCAAGGAGATGGACCGTCGGGGCATCACGCTACCGCTGTTGATCGGCGGAGCGACCACGAGCCGGCAGCACACGGCGGTGAAGATCGCGCCTCACTTCAGGCACCCCACGGTGCACGTCCTCGACGCGTCGCGCGCTGTTGGTGTGGTCTCCGCGCTGCTCGATCAGCGTCGCAAGGGTGAGTTCGCGATCGAGAACGAGCGAGACCAGAAGCAGCTGCGCGAGCTGTTCGCCAAGAAAACGGAGCGGCCGCTCTTGACGATCGTGGACGCGCGCGCGAACGCACCCAAGGTGAAGCATGATGAGTCAACGGTAGCGAAGCCGCCCTTCATCGGAACGCGCGAGCTCCGTGATTTCCCGCTCGAACAGATTGCACAATACATTGATTGGACGTTCTTCTTCACCGCCTGGGAGCTGCGCGGTCGATTCCCCGCGATCCTCGACGACCCGGAGCAAGGCGCGGCGGCACGCGATCTCTACGCGTCCGCCAAGGACGTCCTCGATCGCATCATCAAGGACAAGCGCCTCACCGCCAACGCGGTGTACGGCTACTACCCCGCGCAGAGCCTTGGTGACGACATCGTATTGTACGAGGACGAGTCTCGTCAGAAGGAGCGCGCGCGCTTCCCGATGCTTCGTCAGCAGCTCGTCAAGCAAGGCACGGACGTAGGCAAGCCGTACGCGTCGCTCTCGGACTTCGTCGCGCCCAAGGGCAGCGGAGTGAACGACTACGTCGGCGCGTTCGCGGTGACCGCGGGGCTCGGCGCCGAGGAGTTCAGCAAGGAGTACAAGGACGCGCTGGACGACTACCAGTCGATCATCGCCAAGGCGCTCGCGGACCGATTGGCCGAGGCGTTCGCGGAGCTCTTGCACGAGCGCGTGCGTCGCGAGTGCGGGTTCGAGCCGGACAAGCTCAGCCGAGAGGACCTCGTCGCGGAGAACTACCGCGGGATTCGGCCTGCTCTGGGCTACCCCGCGTGCCCGGATCACGCGCCGAAGCGCGCGTTGTTCGACCTCTTGGGCGCCACCAAGATCGGCATGGAGCTCACGGAGTCTTGCGCGATGACACCGGCGGCGAGCGTCAGCGGACTCTATCTCTCGCACCCGGAGGCGCGATACTTCATGGTGGGTCGTGTCGGTCGTGATCAGGTCGAGGACTACGCAAAGCGGATGGGCGAGACGCAACGAGAGGCGGAGCGTTGGCTCTCGCCCGTGCTCGGCTACACGCCGCCTAGTTGAGGCGTCCGCGCTCGCGATCGGTTTGCTCGCCCGCCAAGCACGTGCAGACGAGACGGTGTCGCTCGACTACTCGGCGCCTCGGAGCTGTCCGAACGACGACGTCTTCTGGTCGGCGTTCGTCTCGCGCGCGACCCACGCTCGCCGCTCGAGCGGAGGCGAGTGGTCGATGCTCGTGCGCACCACCGAGGACGGCGGCTTATTTCTCGCGCAGATCGAGGTGAGGCACGGCGAGGCGATCACGCGTCGGAACGTGTCCGATCCCACGTGCGCTACCGCGACGACTGCGCTCGCGGTGATCGCGGCGCTGACCGTGGAGCCCGAGCCGGTCACGATCGTGCACACCGTGCCGGAGCCGCCACCGCCTTTGCCGCCTCCTCTAGCGCCGTCACCGTGGCACCTCCGTGTCGGCGGGTCCTTCGTGATGACGAGCTTGCTAAGGCCGTCGGTCTCGGTGGGCGCGTTGGGCTACGCCGAGCTCGATCACGACGGCTCGCGTTTCTTCGCGTGGCGCTTTCGTGCGGGCTTCGAGTACGCCACGGGCTTCGAGGTTGAGGTCGCCACGGCGAGCACGTTGCTCCGCAGCTACGCGGGCCGCGTCGAGATTGGCGGGCCTCGCGTCGAACTCTCTCACGCGCTCGAGTTGAACCTCGGGGCGGTCGGCGTCTTCGGGGGCCTGGTCGGCGACGGCCGAGGCGCTAGCTTGGTCGAGTCTCACACCTCGGCTCGAGCCGACCTTGGCGCGATCGCTCGACTGCGAATGTCAGTTTGGAGGCTCGCGTTCGAGGTGGGTTTGGGGGCGCTCGTACCAATGTATCATACACGCTTCTTGTTTCAGCCTGGACCGAGCGTCGCCTACGAATCCCCGCCGCTCGGCGTCTTGGGGGACGTTGGGGCGTCGATTTGGGCACTTTGACGCTGTTTTTGTGATCGTGGCGCTTTGCTCCGGGAATAGTCATGATCGTGATGATGGGTTCTGCGATCTCGATAGGCGCCGTCGCCAAGGCGCCGAGCCTCGCGCGTGCCGACGAGCGCGTCCGCCGATTGGTGGTGGAGCACATCGATTCCATCGCTCGCGCGCTCCGACGCTTGGGCGTCCCGCAGTCGGACGTGGACGACGCGGTCCAACAGGTGTTCCTCACGATGTCGCGCCGGCTCGCGGAGATCGAGCCGCACGCGGAGAAGGCGTTCCTCTACAAGACCGCGGTGCACGTCGCGGCACACGCTCGCCGGACCGTGTCGAGGCGGCGCGAGTCGGGTGAGGACGAGGCGCTCACGCGAACCGACGACAGCATCTCCGCCGAGGAGTTCATCGATCGACGACGCGCCGCCGAGCTCCTCGAGCAGGTGCTCGACGCGATGCCGAGCGACCTGCGCGTCGCGTTCGTTCTCTACGAGGTCGAGCAGCTGCCCGTCGCGGAGATCGCGTCGATGCTGGAGATTCCCGTCGGGACGGCAGCGTCGCGACTCCGTCGTGCGCGTGAGGATTTCCAAGAACGAGTGGCGAGACTGCGACTGCGTATGGGAGGTAGTCCGTGATCCACGAAACGAGGCCGAGCGAGCCGCTCGCCGACGCGCTGATCCGCGAAGCGCGCGACTATCGCGCGAGCGACCAAACCCGTAAGCGCACGTTCGCGGCGGTCGGGCTCGTCGCGGCGACTCCGTCGTTTTGGAGGATGCATGGCCTCAAGATGTTCTTGGCTGTGCTCGGCGTCGGCGCGATCGGGCTCGCGATGCGAGCACCGAACGAGGTCGCCACGCGAAAGCCGATGCTCTCGCAACACACGATCGTGATCGAAGCGCCGACGGTCACACGCGCTCTCGCTTCGGATCCCGCTCCGGTTGCGGTGGAGACGGCTTCGCTCGCGCGCGCAGTGAACGTACCGGCGAAGCTCCCGCTGCGCGCTGCAGCACCGGTCGCGTCATCGCCCGCCTCGACGCTCGAGGACGAGATTGCGGCGATCGACCGAGTACGGCAAGCGGTGTACGCTAACGACAAGCATGCGGCCACGGCAGGATTGGACGACTACGATCGGCGTTTCCCGAACGGGAAGCTCGCTCCAGAAGCGCAGCTGCTCCGTGGGCGAGCGAGCGCTCTTCACTAGCGTCGTCCTCCTCGCCGGCTGCAGCAGCGACTACACGATCGGCTACCTGCAAGAAAACGCACCGCCACCCACGCTGCGGAAGTCCGTCTCGATCTCGACGAGCGACGTATACGCCACGGATGGGCGCTCGCTCTACTCGCTCG
>JAYVYD010000505.1:0-5321 GCA_043784605.1 Myxococcales bacterium
TTTTATGGCGCGACCGAGACGGGGCTCGTCACGCTCGCCAAGCCGGCCGATCTGCGCGACGCACCCGGCACGATCGGCAAGCCCCTCCCCCACAACGACATTCGCCTGATCGGTGAGGACAAGACCGACGTGGCTCCGGGCGCCGTTGGCGAGCTCTACGTGAAGAGCGCTCAGCTCGTGGTCGGCTACCACGAGAACGACGCCGCGACGAAGGAGAGCATGCTCGCCGGCTACTTCAGCGTCGGCGACCTCGCGCGCGTGGACGCCGCGGGCCGCTACTTCATCGAGGGTCGAAAGCGAGACATGGTCATCACGGGCGGCGTGAACGTGTACCCCGCGGAGGTAGAGGCCACGATCGAAGAGCACCCGTTCGTCTTCGAGGCCGCAGTTGTTGGCGTGGAAGATCCCGAGTGGGGCGAGCGCGTAAAGGCATTCGTCGTCCTCGAGAAGGGCAAAGCCCTCGACGAAGGTGAGCTCAAGGCCTGGCTACGCGAGCGCCTCGCCACGCCGAAGGTGCCGCGTGAGTACGTCTTTATCGACTCGCTTCCGAGGAACCCTACGGGCAAGGTGCTCAAGCGCGAGCTGGCTAATCGCTAGTTGCGCGCTGCGCGCGGCTAAATATGGGCGCCTGCTGCTGGCAGGCTCGGCGGACTGTGATGGCTTGTTGATGGGGTCTTGCACGGACGCGCAGCACTTTTTCTTTCTGGCCTGCGCAGCGCAGACCAGAAAAAAAAGCGCCGCGCGCTCCGGCAGTTTTGGCTTCTGCCTCGGGCGGTCCGCCGAAGAGGGTCCGCAGGCGGCTGGGGGGGAAGAGGCCCTCCCTATTCCCCTTTCGCCGCTCGCGGCCGAATCGACCGGCGAGCGTGCGGTGCTTTCTCCTAGGACGACCGACCTTGTGATGGGCGAGATCGTGAAAAGCACAGGGGGCTTTAGTGTCGGCCGGCATCATGATCGTTGAGCCGTTGCATGGCTCAAGTGCGCGTCGCAGAGCTACAACCTCCCCAGAGCGGGTGCCCCTCCTCACCCCGCGTGCAGCGGGCCAAGCGGAGTTGGGCACCCACCGGCCATAGCGGCTAGTCTAAGGACGTGATCTCACCGGGCGCAGTGCTGCGTGACAAATACATCGTCTCCGCGTCGATAGGACGAGGCGGAATGGGCGAGGTGTTCGCGGCCGAGCGCACGGCCGATGGGCTGCACGTCGCGATCAAGGTCGTGAGCCGCAGTGTGGTGGATGACACACTCATGGCGAGGCTCGAGCGCGAGGCGATCGCCGCGCGTCGCATCAAGAGCGAGTTCGTCCCCGAGGTGTACGACGTCGATCGCACCGAGGAGGGCGAGCTCTTCTTGGTGATGCGGCTCTTGTGGGGCGTCTCGCTCTCTCAGCGCCTGCGCGAACGAGGAGGAGTGCTCGGCTGGGACGAAGTTCGTCCGCTCGTGGACGACGTCCTCTGTGGCCTGATCGACGCGCACGCCGCGGGCGTCGTGCATCGCGACCTCAAGCCCGGCAACATTTTTATCGAGCGCATCGATGCGCCCACCGTGCCGTCCAACACTCAGCTCTCGACCGAGACCGTGTTGGATCGCGAGCGCGCGCGTGTGCTCGACTTCGGCGTATGCAAGCTCGACGCGAGCGACACGGAGAAGCTGACGGTGACCGGCGAGACAGTCGGCACCGTCTCTTACATGGCCCCCGAGCAGATCCGCGGCCAAGAGGTCGACGGTCGCGCGGATCTCTACGCGCTCGCGACGCTCGTGTTCGAGCTCCTCTGCGGCAGGCTCCCGTTCAACTCCGACATGCAAATGGCGTTACTCGCCGAGAAGCTCGAGAGCAGACCTCGCCGCCTACGTGAGTGCGTACGCGTGGCGGTTCCCTCGGGCCTCGACGCGCTGCTCGACAAGGCGCTCTCGCGCAAGCCCAACGATCGCTATGCCAGCGCAGAGCAGATGCGTGCGTCATGGCGGGCGTTGGGCCCCGCGGTCGCACCGGTAGGGGCGTCGCTCCCGGTGGTGACGCAAGGCGGAGTGAACTACTCCACCGAGACGGGCGTGACCGCAGGCGTCTCGCGCCCCGCCGCGCTCAGCTCTCGCGTCGGCCTCGCCATCGCAGCGGGAGCGGTGGTGGCGGGAGCCCTCGCCCTCGCCTTCACGCTGCGGCACCGCACGCCCACCGAAGCGATCTCGAGCACACCGATCTCGACGCCGTCGTCTGTCGCGCCGCCCGTTGCTCCGCCGACTCATTCGGTCGCGCTATCCGTGGTGGAGCTCGGCGACGCGCCCGCCGACGCAGGCAAACCTCACAAGCCGCCTAACTTGCACAGGCCTCCGTTCGTCAGCAAGCCCGCCGCGAGCGCGAGCACGCAAGGGCAGCACATCACGACCATTCCGCGCTATTGAGCATCGGGGCCCCGCCCTTAGCCGATGCGCCTCCGCTCCCCGCTCAACGCTCTCTGCGCGTGCGTGACCTTCGCGCTCGCTGTCACCGCGATCGCACCGAGCGCGCGCGCCGACGCCACAGAGTCCGACACGACTGACGCGAAGGAGGCGTCACGCGCGGCGTTTCGACGTGGCGTTGCGCTGCTCCAAAAGGGCGCGTTTCCCGCTGCGCGCACGGAGTTCGAGGAGGCTTACCGACTCTTCCCTCACCCGAGCATCTTGTTGAACCTCGGGACTACGCGCGCCAAGACTGGCGAGTACGTGCGCGCGGAGGAGGACCTCATGAAGTTCCTCGCGGACGACGGCGGCGCTCCGCCCAACGAGGTGCAAGGCGCACGCGAGACGCTCGCGCAGGTCCGCACGCACCTCGGCACGTTCAAGCTGCGCGTCGACACTCCGGGCGCGCGCGCCATGCTAGATGGCACCACCGGCGTCGCGTTGGCCGGAGGAGAGGCGACGCGCGTGCGAACGACGATCGGATCGCACTCGCTCCACGTCGAGGCCAACGGCTACGGCGGTCGCGAGCTCGCCTTCGACGTCTTCGCCACCGAAGAGCGCGCCGTCGAAGTGCGCTTGCTGCCTGCGGTCGTGCCTCCCACAAGTCAGAGCAACCCTCGCCGCGTGGCGGGTTGGATCACGATCGGCTTCGGCGGGGCGATCGCGGCGTTCGGCATTTTCTCCGGCGTCTATGCGATCGAACGGGCCAACGCCTACAACACGCGCGGCACCGAAGACTTTCAAAACGCCAACGTCAGAACCACCGGCGCGACGTTTCGAACCTTGGCCGACGTGTCGTTCATCACTGCAGCGGCGTGCTTGGGCGTGGGGGTCGCGCTCGTCGTCACCGCGCCGAGGACGACCGTGAGCGCGAACGGCTCTGGAGTCTGGCTCACGCAAACGTTCTGGTGATGCGGCGAATCAGTACACCTTGTACGGGCGCGCTGACGTGAGAGGACGGCCCGTAGGAAGCGGCTTTGGGGGCGTGGTCGTGGTCGCCGTGGCAACGGCCAAGCTGCCCGTCGAGGTGTAGCCCGGCGGGATCTCGAACAGTGAGTCTGGCTCGCTCTTCTTCTCGACGCGGGTAGCTTCCATCTTGCTGATCACGGTGCCCGTCGCGTCGATCGTCTCGGCGCGGAGCGGGAAGCCCGTGGTGCCGACGGCATCCATCCAAGTTCCGCCTCCGAGATCCTTGAGCGGACTGGAGCCAAGGCCGAGGAACGAGAGTCCCGAGCTCACGCACACGACCGTCCGCACGTGCGAGACGGCATCCTGCACTTGCCACTCGTCGCAGGAATACCCCGCGACCGTATCGGTCTTGCCCGTCTTGGTCGCCGTGGGCTTCGTGACAGGCGTGGGCGTCGCCGACGTCGTGGGCAGCGGCATCTCCGTGTACGTCCGCGCAGACGGCGCGAGCCACCACATCTTCTTCTTTCCGCCGTCGATCAAAAATACGAGGTTCAACATCGGCATGCCGGGAAGCTCGATGCGCAGCTTGTCCTTCTTCACGGTGAACAGCATCTTGGCGCTCGAAGACGACGAGAACGAGCCCGTCGTCACCATCTCGATCTCGCCCTCGAAGCCCACCAAACCCGCGAGCGTCTTCAGCAGCCCACCACTCGTTCCTCCGTCGGACGAACCGGACTTGCCTAGCGGGCAAGCAGTGGACACGGCGACGATGGCGCAAAGGACTCCGAGCGTTCTCATCGCGCTTACTGCTAGCATAGGCCCTCGCGCATGGCCGACGCAGAGCGCCCGAGATTCTCGCTGCCGCCGCCGGCCGCTCTCCGCGAAGAGGCGCAACGCGTGGGAGAGCGCGGCAAGCGCAAGGGCCGACCGCGGCGGCGTTTCATGGCCGAACGCGAGCACGCACTGTCGCGCGCGCTCGTGCCGATGGCGGGCGTGGTCGCTGCCACTTCGACCGGCGTCGCGTTGCTCGACGTCGCTACGTCTTCGTTCCCGCCTTCCGCGACGGCCGTTGCCATCGAGGTCGCGCTCGCCGTCGGCTTGGCGATTGTGGCGGCGCTCGCGCACGTGCTTCGCGGCAAGTACAAAGCACTCGTCACTCTCTCGATCGCAGGCGGCATCATCGCCACGTTGGGTTGGGGCGCCGCATGTCATGAGACCGGCGGCGCGGCGAGCCCGTTCTTGTTGCTCGCGCCGCTCTTCGCCGCAGCGTTCACGCACGTCGTTCCGGTCCCCGCGCGCGCTGCGATCGCGATCGGAGCGAGCGGCGTCTTGTCGATCGCGATCGCCAATCCCCTGTCGCCGCCGTACGCGTACCTGCTGGCGTCGGTCGCCGCGATCACGGGAGTCGTCGTCGCACGCGGTCGCCAAGCGCAGGCCGTGCACTCCTTCTTGCGCACGGAGCGAATGGGCGCCGCGCTCGCGCGAATGCAGCGCGTGCACGAGCAGCTCGTCGTCGTCGAGAAGCTCGAGGCGCTGCGTGTGCTGGTCGGAGGGATGGCGCACGAGCTGAACAACGCGCTGACGGTGAGCCAGGCGTCGAACCAACAAGCGCTGAAGGATCTCGACCGCAACGTGGAGCTCGCCAAGGGCGCGATCCTGCGGAGCGACGGCGGCCTCGGGCGCATCAAGCGCACAGTCGACCGACTGCGTCGCTTCGCCATGGCCGCGGAAGGCACGCTCGAGCCCGCAGACGTCGCCGCGATGCTCGACTTTGCGCTAGAGAGCGCGATCGGACGAGCGCGAAGCGGAGTCATCGTGGAGCGCGTCTACGATCCCAACGTCGGCGCGATCGAGTGTCACGTATCCGCTCTCGCCGAGGCGCTCTTCCAGATCGCGCGCAACGCGATCGAGGCCATGCCCGGAGGCGGAACGATCGAGGCCGCAGTGCGACGCGACGGCGACGTCGTGGTGCTCTCGGTGTC
>JAYVYD010000506.1:0-13378 GCA_043784605.1 Myxococcales bacterium
GTCCGCATTTCGGCGCCGGATCCGAAGAACCAAGTGTGCTTCCCGGAGATGGATCAGAGCAAGCCCTCGACGACCGTGCGCATGGTCGGCGACAAGAACGCGAACTGCCTGCTCGACGCGGGCGACATCATCGAGTGGGCGACGGACAACGTCGATGACGACGCGAACGGCTTCACCGACGACATCAGCGGCTGGGACTTCTACCGCAACGACAACAACCCCTACGACGACACGCGCTACGGCCACGGCACGGGCGAGGCGAACGACTCGTCCGGCGAGGGCAACAACATGTTGGACGGCATCGGGACCTGCCCGAAGTGCACGTTCATCCCCTTGCGCGTCGGCAACAGCTTCATCACGGACGTGAACAACTTCGGCATGGCGGTGGTCTACGCGACGGACAACGGCGCGAAGGTCATCCAAGAGGCGCTCGGCACCATCAGCAACACGGCGTTCGCCAAGAGCGCGATCGACTACGCATACGCGCACGGCGTCACCGTCATCGCGAGCATGGCCGACGAGAACTCTCGCCACCACAACATGCCGAGCACGTCGAACCACGTGCTGCCCGTTCACTCGATTCGCTACGAGGGCAACGGCTTCGACACCTCGACGACGTTCCTCTCGTTCGACTCGTGCACCAACTACGGCGGGCACGGCGGGCTCAGCGTGAGCGGTACCTCCTGCGCCAGCGAGGCGACGGGACGCGGCTCGGGCATAACCGGCCTCGTGTATTCGCTCGCGCTGTCCTTGCCGCAGCCGGTGAATCTCACCGCCGAGGAGGTCATGCAGTCGCTCAAGATGACCGCCGACGACATCAACGTGCCCGAATCACAGAAGGTCGACGAGAACGGGAATCGCGAATTTTACGCGTCGAAGGCGGGCTGGGATCAGCGCTTCAACTACGGGCGCATGAACGCGTTCAACGTGGTCACCAACCTCAAGGCCGGCAGGATCCCGCCCGAGGTCGAGATCGTGACGCCCGATTGGTACCAGCCGATTTACGCCGACCGCGTTCAGGGGTCCGTGCCCATTTTCGGTCGTGTCGCGGCGAAGCGCGCGAACTCGTACGACTACGTGGTCGAGTGGGCGCCTGGCGTGGAGCCGGACGACAAGGAGTTCAAGACGCTCATCGGCGCGGTCAACAACGTGCCCGGGAGCACGATCTCGGGCGGTACGAGCGTGCCGCTCGCCACGTTCGATCCACGCAGCGTGCAGACGCCCTCGGCCCTCGATCACGACCCGACGCACGCGCCCGATCCGGACTCGCCGCGACGCTGCAACGACGACAAGACGTATTGCTGGGGCCCCAACGATCGCACCATCACGCTCCGCGTGCGCGCAACGGCTCACTACGGCAGCGACGACGTGAAGGGCGAGGCGCGCCGCACGATCTCGGTGACCAACCAAGGCAACGGCCTGGACGACGACCTGCTCCCCGGCTTTCCGATCGACATGGGCAGCTCGCAAGAGGGCAGCGCGAAGCTCGCGGACATCGACGGCGACGGCGTGCGCGACATCATCGTCTGCTCGAGCGACGGGACGCTCCACGTGTATTCACTCAAGAGCGGCCTGCCGAAGGACATCGCCGGCTTCCCGTTCCGCACCGCGCGCATCGACGGGCTCGATCCCACGCAGACCGATCCCGGCGTGCCCAGCTACCTCAACAGCCCCGCGTTCGTCGCCGGCAAGAACGGCGGCATCGACGCAGACATGGCGCACGAGGGCGTGATGAACGCGCCCGCGATCGCGGACGTGGACGGCGATGGCAAGCCGGAGATCGTCTTGTCGACTTGGCCAGGCACCGTCTACGTGATCGATCACACGGGCAAGACGCTCACCGGCTGGCCGCATCGCTTGCCGCTCGTGCCGTCGTGCCCGCTCGATCCGGCTAAATCCAAGCCCGCGGGCGACTGCAGCGATCTGCTCCACGACTTCGCGAGAGGCGCGTATGCGTCGCCGGTCGTCGTCGATTTGAACAAGGACGGCAAGCTGGACATCGTGCAGGCCGCGTTCGACGGCAACATCTACGTGTTCAACCGCGACGGCACCATGCAAGACGGCTGGCCCGTACGCTTGCACTCGCCGCGCACGAACAAACTCAATCGCATCATGTCGACTCCGGTGCCCGTCGATCTCAACGGCGACGGCATCTTGGATCTCGTGAGCGGATCCAACGAGGAGATCGGTGGCGGCGGTGCGTCGGGGCCGATCTTCGCGGTCGACGGTCGCGGCACCAAGGCGCCGACGCTGTACCTGAAGAACTGGCCCTTCACGCGGACGTCGCTGCACCTGTTCCCGGTCGTCGCCGAAGGCATCAATGCGGCACCTGCCGCTGCAGACTTCGACCTCGACGGCGTGCCCGACATTCTCGTGCAGGGTAACGGCGCGCCTCCGCTCGTCGTAAAGGCAGACCCTGGCCCGCAAGGAAACTTCGAGGACCCGCCGAACCGCTTGCCTCACTACACGGACGCTCAAGGCAAGACCGTCGCTGACTTCGATCCGACGAGCCGGTTCGGCATCTACAACCACGCCGACATCGCTCAGGACACGATGTTTCCGCTCTTCAGCCAGCCGTCGATCGGAGACCTCGATCAAGACGGCGTGCCTGACGTCGTGATGAGCGGCGGCTCGCTCTCTCTCATCGGCACGCTCGCGGGCGGAGGCAAGCCGCGCAAGAGCCAGCACCTCTTGACCGCGTGGAGCGGCCGCACCGGCGCGATGATGCCGGGGCTACCGATCGTGCTCGAGGACTTCCAGTTCTTGATCAACCACGCGATCGCCGACATCAACGGCGACGACTACCCGGAGATCATCACGGGCACAGGCGCCTACTACCTGCACGCCGCGGACGCATGCGGGCGCGAGCCCAAGTCGTGGCCGAAATTCACCAACGGCTGGATCGCCTCGAGCCCCGCGGTGGGCGACGTCAACGGCGACGGCAAGCTCGACGTCATCAGCGGCACGCGCAACGGCTACCTGTTCGCATGGAAGACCACCGGCAGCGACCACGGCGTCATACAGTGGGAGTCCAACCACCACGACAACCAGAACACCGGCAACTACGCCAACGCGCTCGACCAGGGCGTCTACAAGCGCGCGGCGAAGGTGATCGACTGCACGCCTCCGGTCGCGGTCCCCACGGAGAGCTACGAAGCAGGCGGCGGCTGCAACACGAGCGGACGGCCCACCAGCACCAGCTTCGTCGGCGTATTGTTCGGCCTCGCGATTTTGCGGGTCCGGCGCAAACGAAGGTCTTTACAGACGGGCACCTAACGAAGATACTCCGCCGCCGTTTTCACAATTCGTCAGCAAGACGCCGGGTTCGCGCGTCGATCGTGTGAAAGCGCATTGCCGAAGTAGCTCAGTTGGTTAGAGCGGGCGTTTCATACGCGCTAGGTCGGGGGTTCGAATCCCTCCTTCGGCACCTTCTGTCAGATCGCCAAGTCGCCGCACTTCGCGACCAGTTTCACGCTTCCTTCGTCCTCGTGGACTTGGCCTCCCGAGCCTGCGGCCCATCCCGAGTCCGGTCGTCCACTTCGGTTCGAATCCCTCCTTCTCGTGGACTTGGCCTCCCGAGCCTGCGGCCCATCCCGAGTCCGGTCGTCGACTTCGGTTCGAATCCCTCCTTCGGCACCTTCTGTCAGTTCGCAGTGATTGGGATCGGCGGCTCGGAGCTGACGTGCACGAGGTACGAGACATCGCCGCTCACGCGGTACCAGGATCCAAAGGTTGCGCCCCGGCACGCGACGCACGACGCTTCGCTCGTTGGCGGAATCAGCGCACGAGCGTCACCGGGGCTGGGCAAGTCGTCTGCCTCGCCAAGCACGGCGATGACGCGCGCGACTGCTCGCGCTCGCTCCGACCCCGGCACGATACCGAGTCGCTCCGCTGCCGTTCGGAAGCGGTCGCCGAGCTGAATGACGCGCGTCACTTGGTAGGCGGATTGTCTTCGGCCAGAGACCGCAGGTACGCCGCGGACGCTTCGGGCGAGAGCACTTCCCCCCGCTCGATCGCTTCAACGCTCGCCCTCACGTCATCGACGTCGTCCGGATGCGGTACGAACACGCGAGCGTCGCGCTTGTTGGCGTGCGGGGTTGACATGTTCCAAGCTTGTCCCAGTCGGATGGCGGGGTCACGCCGCCAGCATGGCGCCGACTGCGCTTGCCGCGAACAAGCGACCGCTCCGCGCAACGTGGCCACGCACGGCGAGTTCATCCGAGACAGCGCGCAGCGAACGCCCTTCGGCCGCGAGCGCTCGCGCCATCACGATCACCATCGGCTCGTCCAGATAACCAAGTAGCGGCGCGCGTCTCAGAAATAGCCAATAGCTGAGTAGGTGCGCTGTCGCTCCCACGCCCGACATGAGCACAGGTAGAAAGGACTTCAGCCGCGCGATTGAGGGGACGAAGAGCAGCGGCGGCACCCACGAAGCGAGCGCGTAGGCGGCGCGTTGCGTCGAGCCGATCGCTACGAGCGCCACCCGGAAATCAACACCGCCACCACGGCATTCAACGCGCGGACCGGTGCAGGCGCCCTGACGCGACCCAGCAACCAATGCGCGAGCGTGAACCATAGGGTGGCGATGGCGCTCGAGACGGCCAGCGCGACGCCCATCGGTCGCGCGACGAACACCGCGACATAGAGCGCGATCAGACTCTCAATGCGGAGTCGGGCTGCACTTCGACTGGAGCGACGGCCACATCCACACGGGGAACGCGTTCGTCGCCGGCCAGTACATCGTGAACGAGTAACACATCTCGTCTTCGGTGAACTCGCCGAACGAGACCGGCGTGCTCTTGGGGTTGTTCCAAGCGCAGCGGGTATGGATGACGTCGCCGCCGTGAATCGTGGCGGACACGGGCGCCCAACTCTGATTGGAGAAGTCCCACTTGGCCACGCCTCCCAAGTTGGCATTCGTGGACTGACCACTAGCGAGGGTGGAAATCGTAGTGCCTAATTGGTGCATGTGCGGCAACGCGGAGATCAGGTGCATGTCGACCACCGACTTCGGAATTGGATAATCGCAAGTGATGTCGAGCGAGCCATGCGCCGGGATGGTGAAATCCATCGAGCCGAACGCGACGACGTCTGCGTCGTTGGGCCGAGGCGACGTCGTCGTGCAGAGGTCGAAGCCGGACGAGTCCTTCTCTCCCGAGAGACCGGAGAGGTTGTTGTAGTGGACTTGAACCACGTAGTGCGCGACGCCGTCCGCGCCGGCCATCTTGTATCCCGCCTCCGAAGGCAGCTCGAACGGGCCGCCGCCGGGCGCCCATCCATAGACGAGCTTGGCTTCCCCCACTCCGAGCGGGCAAGGCCCTGGCGTGATCGGTCGAGCGACCGCCGACTCGTACAATAGGACGTGATGGACGATCTTCAGGTTGTCGATGTGCGGTGCAAACGCGATCGCCTGTTGATTGGCAACTACGGGGACGTCCACTCCGTAGCAGACGTACACGTCCGACTGGTCCTGCGGCATCGACCAAGGCGACACTGGGCGCACGCTGAGGTCGGGTCTGCAGCTCAGGCCCGAGATCGCGCCGCCATCGTATGCGGGGCTCTTGCACACCTCGCCGGGCAGCGGCGCCGGCGCGCTCTTGGCCACCCAGTTGTCGATCGTCGCCGTATCGAGGGCGGAGAGGCGCGCGTTCGGCGGCTGCGGCATCGGGTGCGCGTCGTCGTGGATGCGTTGGCCGACCAGCTCGTAGACGTGCTTGCTCGGGTCGCTCTTGGCCCTGGCGTGTAGATCTTCGTAGCTCACGAGCGACATAGGAGCGCCGAACGAAGGCGTGACCGAGTGACAGCTCCCGCATCGAGCGGCGAGGACGCTTTCGACCGCGCATGGCAACGGCAAGCCTGGCGTGATGTAGGCCGCGCTGCACCCACCCACTAGCGCGACCACGCTCAATACCGCGCTCGATACCAGCGCTGCTCGCCGGTGCTTGTACGAAAGCATCGCGCAGAATCTAGCGCGCAATCAGCCTTGGCGCACTCCGCACTTCGGGCAGACCGAGAGACCCTCGAGGAGGGCTCCGCAGGATTGGCAGGGTCTCTTCAGTTGAGCGACGCGGCTCGAGGCTACGACCGTTCGCGATTGGGGGTCGTCTTCCGTGTCGTCGCCTACGTTCGGCAAGGGGCGGACGGACGGCGCTATGCCATCCAAATTGCGGCCGCACTTCTTGCAAGCGCGGTCGGTGCCGTGAACGAACGCGGCGCCGCAGTCGGGGCATGCGTCTCTCTTGGGGCCCACTCGTGGAGAGACAGACGCGCGGCCACGTGACCAAGCGATGAGACCTGCAGCCACCGCGACGATGAGCGCGAGAATGAGCACTACGACGAGCATCGGATTGAAACGACGATATCAGCCGCAGCTCGGGAGTACGACTTTGTCGTGGAGCCGCGGGCGAGCCGCAAGAAGAGTCAGTCGACGATTGTGCTGCGAGAGGTGAAGGGCGCGCGAATGTGGAGTGTCTTCTTGCCCAAGGCAGCCGGGATCGGCTCGAACGGGCTGGCCTTGCGAATGGCGTCGGCGCAGTTGTGGTCGAACTCGTCGATGCCGCTCGTGCGCACCGGCGGCCAGGCCACGTGAGCGGTGCCGTTCTCGTCGATCGTGAAGTCGATGATCACGGTCCCCTGCTTGAGGTCCAACATCGCCGCGCGCGGGAACGCGTTCGCCCACAGCGGGTCGAGCTTGCCGTGAAGGCGGCGAAAATACGGCATGAGGTGAGGATCGTTGGTGTCGATGTCGAAGAGATCGCCGTCGCCCGTGCCGAGAGGTCGTGCGTGCGAGCCGTCGCCTGAAGCTCCGCCCGCGCCCGTGAGCCCACCTCCGCGGGTGCCGCCGCGCCCGTCGCCGTTCGGTCCGCCTGCCGCGCTCGCGTGCACGAGCGCGCGCACGATCGTCGAGACCTCTTGCTCGGAGTCCACGTCGTCTCGGGTCTTGGACTTGTCGATCGCCGGGATCGCCGTTGCCCCTTGCGTCACGTCGGGTCGAGCGTTCGCGACGGCCGCGCTAGGCCGGTGATCGGCGCCTGGGAGCGAGGCATGCGCGCCGACGCCGGGAGAAGAGTCGAGCGCGCCGTCACTCTGTGAGCCTGGCGCGCTGCTCGCGTACGCGACCGGAAGAAGCGACGAGAGCCCTTGCGCGTCATCACCCGCGAAGGCGGGCAGCGCACCCGGCTTGCCCCCGATCGTAGACGGGGCGAATGCTTGCATCGCGCCGCGGCTGGGATCGGTCCTCGCGACCACCCGCCGCTCCTGCCGATCGCCCTGCCCCATCGCGATGAACGTCGCCTCCATCGGATGCGTCGTCGCGCGACGGTCCTCCCAGCTCGACCTCGTGGTGCTGCTCTTGATGCGGTGCAGCTGATCGCGATCGAGCCTGCTGATGAGGTCTGGCGAGAGTCGCAGCTGCTCGTCGCGATCGGTGAGGTGAATCGCCTTCAGCGCCGCCGCCTGATCGCCGCCGTGTCCGAGGCCCCCGTTCTCCACGCGCGCGATCGAGTCGCCGCCCGAGGCCGTGGGCGCAAGGCCACGAACGTCCTTCGTCGCGTCCGTGATCATCATGCCGGTCGCGACGCCGGGCAGCTCGAGCGCGAGGTCGTCGCCGCCCGTCTTGGCCCGCGCGAGCTCCGCCTGTCGCTCGGCTTCCTCGCGATCCCAGTTCCGCACCGCGAGGAACACGACCCCCGAAGCGAGCACCAAGTGCACCGCAACGGACATGATCCAGGCGACGCCCGTGATGGAAACTCTCGGTTTGCTCGATCGATCCACGCGTACCGACTATTGTGAGGCCTGCGCCTCATAAGCGCTATACGGACCAACGGGCGAAACCTTCAATGCTGATCGACACACACTGTCACCTCGACCCTGGATATTTCGCAGATCCGGACGCTGCGATGGAGCGCGCACGGGCCGCCGGCGTCGGGTCGTTCGTGGTCATCGGCGTCGGCCGTGATCTCGCGCCTGCACGCCACGCGGTCGCACTCGGGCAACGCTTGCCGAGTCAAGTAGCGGCGGTCGTGGGTGTACACCCGCACGACGCGACGAGCCTCACCGACGAGACCTACGCCGAGCTCCGAGAGCTCGCACGCGCGCCGGAGGTCGTCGCGGTCGGAGAGATCGGCCTCGACTACCACTACGATCACTCGCCGCGAGACGTTCAGCGCGCCACGTTCGCGCGCCTCATCGGCTTGGCGAAGGAAGTGAACAAGCCGATCGTGATCCACACACGCGAGGCCGCAGAGGACACGCTGGCCGTACTGAGGGACGAAGGCGCGCGAGACGTCGGCGGCATCATCCACTGCTTCAGCGAGGACCTCGCGTTCGCGAAGAGCGCGTGGGACATGGACTTCGACGTGTCGTTCAGCGGCATCGTCACGTTCAAGACCGCCCGCACCGTCCACGAGGTCGCGCAGAAGGCTCCCATCGGACGCGTGCACGTAGAGACCGACAGCCCGTACCTCGCGCCCGTGCCGATGCGCGGCAAGCCGTGCGAGCCGGCGTACATGGTGCACACGGCCAAGCGCGTCGCGGAGCTGCGCGACATCGACATAGCGACGCTAGAAGAGGCGACGCGCGCAAACGCGGAGCGACGCTTTCGACGGACGTTCGCGTGAGTGAGGAACTCCTCGACACCAACGGCGTGCTGCGCGCAGGCGCTATATTTCAGCCTTCAGAGAGCACTCTGCTCGTGTTCGCGCAGCGCAAGGACGCACGCGTCGAGCTCGCGAGCTGGCGGCAGCAGGCCGAGCGATACTTCGACACGACCATCGGACTTACGGTGAACAAGCGCTACGAGACGGACTTCCCCGCGGTCGACTTCGCGCGCGTGGTCGTGGCCAAGAGCGCCGTCGCGGGCGGCACACGCAGCGCGTGGTCGAGACCCGCCGACGAGACCGACTGGTCACGCGCCGAGGCCGCCGAACGCGCGAGCCGCATGGGCGGCATGTGCGCGCTCGCGCGTCGATGCAAGCAGGTGTGGCTCATCGAGCGCGAGAGCGACGACGACCCGACCAGTCTCTTGCTCGCCGCGATCCTCGCCTCCGTTCTGCTCGGACCCATAGTGATCGGCGAACAGATCTTTGGCGTGCGAGGGGCACGAGAGCGCCTCATGCGATCCTCATCGTGAACGCTGAAACGCCTCCCCAGAAGGTGGCACAAAAGGATCAGGAAGTGAGGGGAGTGGGGGGGCTCCGCTCACTCCCAAAATCATCCTTCTTGATCTTCCCGATCTTTTTGCGTGCATCTCTGCAGCAAATCGTCGCCAATCAGAAGACGCCGCTGCACGCGACTCCGCCGAACGACGGTGCACACGCCACGCGTGGTGCGGGCGCGCGAGGCGCCGTGAGAATGACGACGAGCGATCCCGCGATCATGACCCCAGCTCCCGTGAAGCCGACGATCGAGACCGTGCGCCAGCCGTCCGCAGAGTCGATGAGTGACTGACACTGCGGCGACGGGTTCGGCTGGTCGATCCCAGGGCAGCCGCGGTTGTCGTTGTACGTCGAGATCGCGGATGCGCGACCCAGAACGCCGACCACGCCCGTGATGAGGAACGGCGCGCTGGCCGCGAAGAACACCCAGCCGATGGTTCGTTGTAGATTCCCCGTATCGCTCGGAAGTGGCTGAATCAAGGGCTGCTCGTCGTGCGGCGGGCTCGGCGACTTCACCTCGGGATCGCGCGGGGGAGGCGGCGCCTCGTGCGACTGCGCGACGAGCTCCACGTGCTCACGCGAAGGCGCCTCGTTGGAGACGCGAGCGCTGCGCTCGAATGGAAAGTAGCCGTCCTTTCTCACGACGAGCACGTGCGAGCCGACCTCTAGCCTGAGCGCCGACGACAATGGCAGCGACCCGACCTTCGTGCCGTCCACCGAGACCTCGGCGCCCTCCTGCGCTCCGTCCACGAGCAAGTCGCCGAGGTGCGTACGTACCGTCGCAAGCGCGCCGTCGAGAGCGCTTCGGTTCTTGCCGATCCACGGGTCTTGCGAGCGCAGCGCCTCCTCGAGGTGCGCCTCGGCGAGCGGCCATCGTCCGAGCGCCTGCTCGGCAAGCGCCATCTGTGCCCGCGCGCGCGCCGATGGAACCGTGGCCCAAGCGCGGGTGAAACGCTCGAGCGCCTCTTGATCTTTGCCGTGCTCTCGCAGCGCGACGCCTTCGTCGATCAAAGCATCCGCCGACTGCGCGAGCGCAGTTGCACCGACCGCAAGGACGGCACAGATCACGAGAACTCCGAGCGCGCGCATCGGCGGGCATCATAACGCAACATCGAGTAAGGTTCCGGCCACGTGAGTGACGCGCCTTCGAGTGAACGCTTTTCGAGTGGCGCGATGATCGCGGGCAAATACCGCGTTCTACGCGTGCTCGGTGAGGGCGGCATGGGCATCGTGTACGAAGCGGAACACGTCGCGCTGCGCGAGCGCGTGGCGATCAAGATCCTGCACAAGAAGCGCTCCACGGACTCCGAGATCTCACGGCGCTTCGTCTCCGAGGCGCGCACGTCCGTGAAGATCAAGAGCGACGCGGTCGCGCGCGTGCTCGACGTCGGCACCACCGACGACGGCATGCCGTTCATGGTGATGGAGAAGTTGGAGGGCGAGGACCTCGGCGCGCTGATCGATCGCGCGGGCGCGCTCACAGTCGAGCAGGCCGTCGACTTCATGTTGCAAGCGTGCGAAGCGGTCGCCGCGGCGCACGCGGTCGGGATCGTGCATCGCGATCTCAAGCCGTCGAACCTGTTCGTCGCGGAGGACTCCGCGGGCGAGCTTCACATGAAGGTGCTCGACTTCGGGATCTCCAAGGTGTTCGACGACGCGCCCGACTCGGAGCGCGCCGTGACGACCACGAGCGCGGTGCTGGGCTCGCCTGGGTACATGTCTCCCGAGCAGATGCGGGCCTCACGAGACGTGGACGCGCGCTCGGATGTCTGGGCGCTCGGGATGATCTTATGGGAGTCGATCGCGGGCGTACCGATGTACGCGGGCAAGACCTACCCGGAGATCTGCGCGAAGGTGCTGGGCGGCCATTTCTTGCGGCTCGCCGCGATCGGCGTGACGGCTCCGCTTCCGCTCGAGGAGGCCATCCAGAGGGCGCTCGCGCTCGCGCCGGACGATCGGTTCGCGAATGTCGCCGAGTTCGCGGCCGCGCTGGCGCCGTTCGGTCCGCGAGACTCCGACATCAGAGTGTCACGCATCGCCAACCTCGCGCGCGCGCCGTCCGATCGACAGCGGAGAACTCCGAGCCTTCGACCGCCGGTCGAGCTGTCGCCGACTGTTCCCGCGTTGCCGACGACCGGCGCTCCTTCCCGCTCGCAGACCGAAGGACCCGTCGCCAAGGACGCGAGCGCGACGCAGCGCACGTCCAATCGACGCATCGCCGTCTACGCGTTGCTCGCCGCCGCGATCGCTGGCGTCGTGGTCCTCGCAGTTCGACCCGGCCCGACGCACCCCGCGTCCGTCGTTCAACCACCGATCCCGACCACCGCGGCGACGCCGATCGCTTCGAGCGCGCCTCCGACACCCGCGCCGAGCGCTCCGGCTTCGTCAGCTACGCCCCAAGCGACCCACGCTCCTTCGTCCGCACCAAAGCCCTCGAGTTCGAGTGCTCCGTCGTCGCAACCGAGCGGCACGATCAAGCCTCCGAACGGCGCTCCGATACTCCACTAGGCACTCGGGCTTGTTCTTTCCGTGCCCGTGCGTGTGCCCGATCGTAAGAGTCGACCCTGTCGTTCGGGCGCGGGCACGGAAGCTAGATCACTTGCAGGTGTACGAGGTCGTGTTGTCCGGCACGCAGAACTGATCGACCGAGCACATGTACGCGCCGGGGCAGTCCGACGGTTTGCTGCAGGCATTCGTGCAAATGAACGGGTTGCTCACGGGACCGAACGCGACGCAACGATTGCCGACGCACTCTTGTCCCGCGTGTCCGTCGTGCGTGGCGACGCAGCAATCGCCGAGCTGTTTCGTTCCGAGCTGCCACTGCGCGGCAGGGACGCAGCCGAGCGCGGTCGCCGGCTCGCAGCTCGTGTTGGTCTTGTTGCACGTGAGGCCGGGCGCGGAGTTGCAGCCGTCGTTGCTGTCGCAGGGATCGCTGCACATCTTGATCGTGCCGAACGTCTTGCAGTTGCGGTAGCGACAGTCCGCGTTGGTGGCGCAGCAGTAGCCCGACGGGAGCGCGCCGAATTGACCGGGACCGCTAGTCGCGGGCGGCCCGGAGTCTGTCAGTGGGGTCCCCGCGTCTGCGGGCGCCGAGGTCTTGAAGTCACCACAGGCGACCAACGCGAAGAGAAGACAGAAAGCGCGCATCACGTTTGTATATCTTGTTTTGGCTTACGTTGCTTCGCTCCGACGACGACGAGCAGCGCGCTGCGCACCATCCAGTCGGCGGTCGACCCCATCCAAACACCGGGGAGTCCGAGGCCGAGCTTCAACACGAAGAGCCAAGTGAACGTGAGGCGAACAATGAGCGCCCCGGCCAAGCTTACTAGCAGCGCGACGCGCGTTTGTCCGGCACCGCGAAGCGATTGCGATAGCACGATGCCCGTCGCCATGAACGGCTGCGCGAAGGCCAACACCGGCACCGTCGACGCACCCACGCGCGTGACCTCGAGGTCCGACGAGAAGAGCGGGAGCCACAGCGTTCGGGTCAATAACAGCAACACGCCGAAGGTCGTGAGGAGCAAGACGGCCCAACGCGCCGCAAGCCATGCAGCGGCCAGCGCCTCGTCGCGCTTGCCCGCGCCTAGCCTCCGCGCGACGATCGATGCGGCCGCGGTGCCGAAGCCGTCCGCCGAGAGAAAGCACACGGACTCGACGCTGATCAGCGACTGGTTCGCCGCCATCGAGACGTCGCCGAGCGAAGCGATGATGCCGACGTAGCCGAGAAATCCGACGTGATAGACGACGCGTTCGAGCATCGCAGGCCAACCGACGCGCACGATCGACGCGAGTTCCACGCCGTAACGGCGACGCGAGCCCGCACGCGAGTCCTTGGTGCGACGCAACGACACCGGTCGACCGAGCCTGGAGAGCGCGAGGAGGCCGAGCGCCGTCTCGAGCGCGAACGTGAGCGCCGTCGAGATTCCCGCGCCGCGAGCTCCGAGCGCCGGGATGCCGAACGCGCCGAGGATCAAGACCCGATTGGTCCCGATGTGCACCGCGTTCGCGAGCGAGCCGATGAAAAGCGGCGTGCGTGTGTCTCCCGAGGCCTGAAGCGTCGCGATGCAGACGGCCCCCAAGAACGCGAACGGCGAGGCCACGAGCGTGACCTCGAGGTAGTCGGTAGCCGCCCGCCGCACCTCGGGAGACGCGTGTGGCGCGGCGTGTGGGATCGCGGCACGCACGAGCGGCGCGAGCGCGACGAGCCCGAGGCCGAGAACCAA
>JAYVYD010000507.1:0-6250 GCA_043784605.1 Myxococcales bacterium
CCCGTACATGAAGACCTTGACGGTGTTCGGGTGCGTGAGGTGGCTCATCGCACGCGCTTCACGGCGAAAGCGGGAGACCAGGTCCTTCCGATTGGCGAGCTTCGGGTGGAGGATCTTGACCCCCACCATGCGGTTCATCTCGGGTTGGAGGGCCTTGTAAACCGCGCCCATCCCGCCGGAGCCGATCTTCTGCAAGATCTGAAACTGGCCGTTCAGGATTTCTCGGCCGATGAACGGATCCGGCGCTGCCATGGAAGGTGGGTCGTAACACAGAAGCGTCGCGCGTTGTCTCCCGGCTCTCCACCCGGTAGCGCCCGTGCGCACTGGTTGGTCTGAATCGTCGCGCTGGCGGCGCCTCGCACGTTAGGATTGGCTAGATGCAAGAGACCGCTCTCCCCCTCACACATGACGAGCCGGGCAACTCGGCTCCGGCGCTGGAGAGCGCGCTATTGCGGAGCGCCGGGTTTCGGCACGGTTTCTCGACGCGCACGTTCGACTTCCGGGCACCCAATCGGCACGCCGTGGAGGGTCTGTCCATCGTGCTCCGGCTCGACGTGAGTCGCGTCTTTCAAACGAGCCAGGTTCACGGCGCTCGAGCGATCCTCGCACGAGGCGAGCCCAACGCGATTGCCCGCGAGGAGGCCGACGCGCTCGTGGCGATCGACGCGGGCGCCGCGGCCAGCGTGCGCGTGGCAGACTGCGTCCCCATCCTGCTGGCGGACCCGAGCTCGGGCGTGGTCGCGGCGGTGCACGCGGGTTGGAAGGGTCTGGTCGCCGGAGTCATCGAGCGTGCCGTCGAGCTCGCGCGCGCGCACGGCGCCGAGTTGTCACTTGCGGCCATCGGGCCGTGTATCGAGGCTTGCTGCTTCGAGGTCGGCGCAGAGGTCGCGGAGTCGATCGCGAACGCGAGCTCGGCCGAGGTCATCACCCGGCGGGCGGGCGACAAGGCTTTCGTCGACCTGAGGCGTGCGGCCCGACACAAACTCCGTGCGGCGGGTCTCACGGACGCCCACATCGACGAAGTGGCGGGGTGCACCAAGCACGATCCAACACGCTTCTTCTCCTTCCGGCGAGATGGGTCCGCGGCAGGCCGTCACCTTGCCGTCATCGCGTGCCGGTCGGTCGTCCGCTGACGTGCGGACGCACACCTGATATGTCCGCAGCATCATGATGCACGGAGCTCTCGAGGACATCACCAAAGCCGTCGGAAACACGCCTATCATTCGCCTCCAAAAGGTGACGGCCGGTCTCGACGCGGAGATCTACGTCAAGTGCGAGTACTTGAACCCAGGCGGCAGCCACAAGGACCGCCTCGCGGCGAACCTGCTTCGTCGCGCAGAGGAGGGCGGGCTCAAGCCCGGCGGCACGATCCTCGAGGCGACGAGCGGCAACACGGGGGCCTCGCTGGCGCTGATAGCCGCCGTGCGCGGCTACAAGTGCATCTTCGTGATGCCCGACAAGATGAGTCAGGAGAAGATCTCGAATTTGCGCGCGTTCGGCGCGAAGGTCGTCGTCTGTCCCACGGCCGTCGAGGCCGAGGACCCGCGCAGCTATTACCAAGTAGCGAAGCGCCTAGCGGTCGAGACACCCAATTGCTTCTATGCCAATCAGTACCACAACCCCGGCAACCCCGAGGCGCACTACACGTCTACAGGCCCCGAGATTTGGGCTCAAACGCAGGGTGAAGTCGACGTCTTCGTGGCGGGCCTCGGCACGGGCGGCACCATCAGCGGGACTGGCAAGTATCTCAAAGAGAAGAAGCCCGATATCAAACTAGTCGGCGTGGACCCCGTCGGTTCTCTCTATTACGACTTCGTGAAATCGGGCCGCATCACCAAGCCCTTCTCGTACAAGGTAGAGGGCATCGGCGAAGACTTCTTCCCCTCCACGATGAACCTCAAGATCCTCGACGACATCGTCCGCGTGGACGACAAAGAGTGCTTTTTGATGACGCGCGATCTCACGCGTCTCGAGGGCTTGTTCGTCGGCGGGTCTGGCGGGGCCGCGGTCGCCGGAGCGATCAAGTGGGCGAGAGAGAACGGCAAGAAGGGTCAGCGGATCCTCGTGTTCTTGTGCGACGCCGGACAGAAGTACGTGTCGAAGATCTTCAATGACGACTGGATGCGCGAGAACGGCTTCCTCGAAGAGAACGCAGGTCTCGGCACGGTGCGCGACGTGCTCGGCGCACGCTACAGGCAGAAGCTCGTATCGGCGTCGGTGTCCACCACGGTCCGCGACGCGATCCAGATCCTGAAAGACGGCGGCATCAGCCAGCTGCCGGTCGTGGACGGCGGCAAGCTGCGCGGCATCGTCGCGGAGGTCGATCTGCTGCGTCACCTCGTCAGCGGCAAAAAGACGCTGGAATCACCCGTCGGGGAGATCGCCGAGGGGGACTACGCCACGGTCACGCCGGACACCAAGATCGAGCTGCTGCAGAGCGCGCTCGCCGACGCGAAGGTGGCGATGGTCACCGAGCGCGACGAGCTCGTTGGCATCGTCACCAAGATCGATCTCATCGACTTCTTGGCGCGCGCCGGCCAAGCTTCCTAGGCGATCATTGGCTCGGCGGTTTGACGAGCTTCACGTTGTAGACGCCCTTGCCGGTGGCGATCACGTCCGAGAGCGGTGGGCCGGACTCTCCCTTCGCTCGCGCGTGCGGCACCGGTGCCTCGTCGGTCGGGTGAAACAGCTTCACGTCGACGACGGCCACGCGATTGCCCGTGCGCACGACGTGTCCCTCGGCGACGAGCGTGGCGAGACGACCTGGTCGTAGGTAGTCGACGCGCAGATCAATCGTCGAGACGCGCGCGTTCGGATCCATGAGGCTCGACCACACTGCCATGCCGCCTGCGACGTCGGCCATCGTGCTGATGACGCCGCCGTGCATGGCGGGGCGCATCGGGTCGCCGATGAACTCGGCGCGCCACGGTAGCTCGATGCGTACGAAGCCATCGTCGATGGTGACGCACTTGATGCCGAGAAACTTGTTGAACGGGATCAGCTCTTCAATGAGCTGCGCGAGCGCCTGCTTATCCATGCTCGCTCAACGCTTGATCAAGAGCTGAAGGACGCCTGGGAATCCGCCCATGTCCACGGTCGACGCTTGTGCGATCTCGAGCTTTGCCCGCTCGGCGGCGCGATCCGTGTCGCGCGGCGACGGCGTGATCCACGCCATGCGTCCGCCGGTCACGAGCGTGCGCGCCGCGTGCGTGACGAACGGCACGAGCAGCCTGTCCAACGACTCGCCGCGCGTGATGCGACGGCCCATCGGCGGATTGGTGATGATCAACGTGACGCCGGGGATGCGCGCAGCGAGGGCGTCGGTCTTGTCGAGTGTCACCTTCTCCACGCTCGCGGAGGCTAGATTCTCCTTCGCGGCGGTGATCGCAGCGGGGCTCGTGTCCGTGCCGAACATCCGCTCGTAGGGCCCGCTCCGAGCGCGCTCGACGAGCTCCAGGCCTGAGCCCACGAACGGATCCCAAACGACGTCGTGCGCGCGTGCGCCTCCGACGTGCACGATGGCGGCGGCGATCGTCGGGTGGCTCGCGGCCGGAACCTCCGCGACGCGATACGCAAAGCGTGGGTCGACGAGGGCCTTCGGTCGCAGCTCGACGCGCAGTCGACCGCCGCGATCGAGGACACCCACCTCCCACGTCGAGCGAGTCGGATCGTTGACGAGCGCCGGATCGATCGCCGCGACGCGCGCGGCGGTGTCGAAGACCTCGCGACGTCGGTGGCCGCCCGCTTTCCACTCGATGCGATACCGCACACGACCACGCGTGAAGGCGGCGAGCACCGAGCGAGAACGCGCGCTCGTGATCTCGCGAGCCACCGCCTCCGAGACGACCTCGTCCGCGCCCAACGCGCGATCGCACACGGGGAACGTCACGTGCGTGAATGCGCGTGCGACGAACACCGAGGAGAGGACGTCCTCCAAGCGCGCGTCCACGAAGCCGGTGTCGATGCGCTTGGCGCGGAAGTGGCCGCCGAGCTGCTCGAGAACGATCTTCTCGAGGCCCTCGCGGCAATGAAAGCGAACGTCGATCGGCGCGCTCGCCTTCTGCGTGGCATCGATCGACGACTCCTCGTCGCGCCCCAGCTCGCGCACCAACATCACCTTCGCACGGGTCGTCACGCGCGACTCGCCTTCGGTCGCGATGACGTCGAGCGCGGCTTTGCCGCCGACCTTGCCGAGCGCCTCGATCACGGTCTCTTTGAGGTCCTGCGCGCTCGCGCGACCCTTGGCCGCGAGGAGCGCCTTCTCGACGACAGGCTTGCTCGCGGCGTCAATCGCGCCCAACGCGCCGAGCCTTCCGAGCGAGCGCGCGGCGACCTTCACGACGCGCGGCGTCGGATCAAGGAGCGCACCGATCAACGCGTCGCGAGCCTCAGCGTCCGTGGACTTGGCGAGCTTGCCCACCACCTCGAGCAGGCGCGCGCGTTCCACGCCCTCGGTCACGCGCGACGCCTCCAAGCAGAGCCGGAGCGCCGGCTCGCCCATGCGAATCAGCGCGCGCACCAGGTGCGCAGCGTCATCCTTGTCTGCTTCTTTGAGCAGCCCCACGATGGCACGACCATCCTTCAAACCGGGCGTAAACTGCTTGTTCCGAGCCTTTTCGACCAACACACTCATGGGCAGGCGTGAACCTACTCCAACGGCGAGCGAAACGATCACCTTGCCTCGCGCGTATCTTCAACAAGACCGTGAGCAAGCCTAATGTTGACGAGGACGGAGTTTCAGTGAGCGATATCCTGCGACCCAAGATGACCGACAGACGCACGTTCCTGCGTGCCGCGCTCGGTGGGACAGTCGTCGCGGCGTTGGGCGGCGCGTATTACGTCATCGACGACGGAGGCACGCGAGAGGCTCGCAAGATGGTCTTGGGAGACGGGAGACCACGCCTCCCGCCCGATCAGCACCTCTTGCAACGACTGAAGCCGATGGGCGGAGAAGAGGGCGATCCCAACCCCGCGGTGTTCAGCCTCAAGGTGTACGGCGAGTGCGACGCGCCGTTCACGGTGGACTTCGCGGGACTGCTCGCGCTCCCTCAAACGACGCAGACGTGCGACGTGCACTGCGTCACCAAGTGGAGCCTCTTCGACAGTCACTGGACCGGCGTGAAGCTCGCGGACATCGCCGCGAAGGCCAAATTGAAGGCGACCGCGCGCTACGTGATATTCGAGTCCGCGCACGGCTACACCTCCAACGTTCCGCTGCGTGAGGCGCTAAAGCCCAACGTGATGGTGGCCCACAAATACGAAGGCCAAGCGATCCCTCAAGCACATGGCGCTCCCGTGCGCGCGCTCGTCCCCGAGTTGTACTTCTGGAAGAGTGCGAAGTGGCTCACGGGGGATCAAGTTCTCCCCCGTGGACGTGCCGGGCTATTGGGAGACGCGCGGCTACAGCAACCACGCCGACCCGTGGAAGGAAGAGCGCTACTCCTGATGGCCGCGCCTCCGTCGAAGCCGTGGGTGCGGCCTTGGGTCAGGGCGATTCATCGAGACGTCGGCTACGTCGCGGTCGGCCTCACGCTCGTGTACGCGGCGAGCGGCATCGCGGTGAATCACATCCAAGATTGGGATCCCAACTTCCACAACTTCCAGAGCGAGCGAGAGATCGGCGCGATCGACGCCAACGACGACGACGCCGCTACCAAGCAAGTCCTCGAGCGGATGAGCATCAAGGAGACGCCGAAGGACACCTACCGCGCGGGGGAGGAGCTCACCGTGGTGCTCGATCACCGCACGCTCCACGTGACGAACGCGGGTCACGTCCTCGACGAAGGACAGAAGCCACGCTTCTTGATTCGCGTCGCCAATTGGCTTCACCTCAACCGAGGCAAGAAAGCGTGGACCTACTTCGCGGACGCCTACGCCGTGGGCCTCTTGCTCCTGGCGACCAGCGGCATGTTCATGATCCCTGGAAAAAAAGGCCTGATCGGACGCGGCGCGATCTTGGTCGCGATCGGGATCGCGATTCCGATCGGCTACGTGGTGTTGTCCAAAGGTCCCTGACTCGGGGTGCAGCGGTACGGCGCTTGGGAAATCGCATTCGTAGCCTGGGCTTGGTTGCATGACGGCATGCCAAGAGCAGCGCTGGTGCTCGCAATCGCCGCGCTGTCCGCGTGTTCTCGGGATTGTTCTCGAGAGACCGCGCCGGGCGGCTACTCAGAGCTCGCGCACGCCGACGTGCTCGACGTCTCCTTGTCCTATCGGTGCAGCGTCGATCAATCGTACTCGCTCGTGAGGC
>JAYVYD010000508.1:0-6974 GCA_043784605.1 Myxococcales bacterium
TCGTCCATCTTCTCCGTCGCCGATGGAGGCTTCACGTCGGCGAAGTAGTCGCTGAGCGCGAGGCGCCGCTCGAACTCGGCGACGTCTTCACCGTCGCGCGCGAGTCCTTCGATGCGCACGGTGCGATCGACCTCCGTGTACTTGGTGATCCACAGCCTGCGCGGATCCCACGTGGCGTTGGGCACGGCGGCCGGGTTCTCGTGTTTGAGCTGCTCGAGCCTGTCTCGATCCGTCGTGGGGCCGCGGCCCGTGGAGAGAATCCGCGAGACTTCGAGCAGCGCCGATGTCGGTCCCGTGCGCGCAGTCTGGAGCTTGCCGATCGCGGCCTCGCGGTCCTTCAGCTCCGCGAGCTGGTCGAGCACCGCCTTGTGATCCTTCGTCTCGTCCTTGATCTTCTTGATCTGCGAGTCGATCGAGCTGGTCTCCGCGCTGATCGCGGTGAGCTCCGATTGCAGCGCGCGGTGCCACAGGAAGAGCGCGAGCACCGTGAGCAGCACGACACCGAAGACGATGCCGAGCCACCCTTGTCCGGGCTCGACACTCACGCCCGAGCGGCCTGCCTTCTCGCGCTTTCCGGGGAGTAGGTTTACCCGAATCATGCGGACCGCCTCTCTTTGTCCGTGCGGAGCGCGAGTCCGACCGCGACCGTGAGCTGCGAGGAGCGCGTGCGCATGTCTTGCTCGTTCACCTTGCCGGCCTCGGCGGTGAGGCTCGCGAGCGGGTCGAGCATCATCACCGGGACGCGCGCGCGTTTCTCGATCGCCTGCACCAGAGCGCCGAGGTACGCGCTGCCTCCGCAGACATAGACACGGCCAATTTCGGCCTCACCGCTCGTCGCGAGATAAAAGTCGAGCGAGCGTTGAATCTCTCCCGCGAGCGCCTCACACGCCTGCGCGATGATCTGATGCACCTGGGGCGGGACACTGCCGCTCGCCGCGGTGATCTTGATTTGCTCGGCCTGCTCGAAGGGGATGTTGAGCTGCCTCTGGATTTCCTCGGTGATCGTGTTGCCCGCGTTGGTGACCTCGCGCGTGAAGGCGGACACGCCGCGCGACACGATGTTGAGCGAGCTGAGCGACGCGCCCACGTTGAGGAGCGCGATCGTCTGGTCGTCCGGCAGTCCGTGGATGTACTCGAAGATGTTCTGCACGGTGAACGCGTTGATGTCGACGACCACCGGCTTGAGCTTCGCCTCCTTGATGATGGAGGCGTAGTCGTTGATCTCGTCCTTCTTCGCGGCGACGAGCAAGAGATCCATCTGGCCTGCCTCGGGGCGCTTGCGCAGCACCTCGTAGTCGATCGACATGACCTTGATGTCGAAGGGGATGTGCTGCTCGGCCTCCCACGTGATCTGCTCGTCGAGCTCGGCGGCGCTCATCATGGGGACCGTGATTTTACGGACAATCACGCTCTGACCGTAGACGCCGACGGCGACGTCCCTGGTCGAGATCTTGTTGTCCACGAAGATCTTGGCGAGGGCCTCGATGACCGCACCGCGGTTCATCACGTGTCCGTCCACGATCGTCTGCGGTGGAAGGGGCGCGTAGCCGTACCTCACCACACCGAGCCGTTTTCGAGACTCCTTCAGCTGCACGACCTTGATCGAGCTTGCGCCGATGTCGACTCCGACCAAGTTCTTCCCTTCGGCCATGATTTCCTCGGGGCGACGATGAAACCTCGTCGCCCAATTGAATTGTGGCACCACAAACCAAGAAGGGTCAAAAAACGTCCCCTCCCTTCCGCTCCCGCTCCCCCGCCCGCTCCCGATCGTTTCAGTTCGGCGGAGGCTGCGCGCAGTGACCGTTCAGGCACAAATAGCCCTGTTTGCTGCCACAACAGTCGCCGGCGGTCGTGCACTTCTCGAACTCTTGCGCGCAGCCCATCGGCGGCGGCACACAGACGAGCGAGGTCCCGCCGTCTGCGTCCGTCTGCGTTCGGCAGAAGCCGCCGCAGCACTCGTCGCCGGTCTCGCAGGTGTTGCCGTTTTGTTTGCATGGGTCGAGCGCCCAGAAGCCGCGCATGTTGCCCGCGGGCAACTCTTGACCCGGCAAGTAAAACGCCGGATGGCTCGGGTCCTTGCCCGGCATCATGTTGATGTCGATCGCGGAGACCCACAGCTTCTTGCGCGGGCTGTTCTGCACGAATGGATCGACGCCCGGGCCGACGATGTTTCCGTAGACGCGCCGGCTCGTGAACACCGCCCAGTAGTAGCCGCCCACCGCAACAGGCAGGATCGTGGGCTCGTAGTTCTTGTGTGCCTCTGGATCGCCGAACGGCAGGTAGTTCGTGCTGCCGTTGAAGCCGTTCATCATCGCGAGCGGCGTGACGGTCTTGGTCGCCAGGTCCACGAGGTTCACGTCGCCCGCGGCGTTCTCGGTGCCCCAGCTTCCCGAGTGATAGAGCACGTGCGCCGCGTCCGGCGTGAAGAACGGCCAGCCGAGGATCTTGTTGTTGTCTTGCGCGATGTCCACGAGGTTGCTGAAGGTCGTACCGGCGACATCCATCACCGCCAGCGAATTGCCATTGCCCGAGTCCCAGTGGTTGAACGCGACCTTCTTACCGTCTGGACTGAAGGTCGGCGTCATCGCGTGAGTGACGACGCCGTCGAAGCCAGGAGCCGCGATCTTGGCGCCCGTCTTCGTGTCGTGGAGCTCGCTCGTGGTCACCTGAGTGAGGCCGCGGATCGTGTTGCCTGGCGGAGTGCCGTGCGTCAGCACCATCGCGCCATCTGGCGTGAGCGCGCCGAACGAGTAGCGGCCGAGGTTCTCACTGTATTGCGGCGGCGGGTTCGCGTTCTGTCCAATGGGGAACGTGCCGCTCTGGAGAGGATCGCCGTTGCCCCATAAAATCCCGCTCGTGATCGTCGAGCCCTTCGCGGACACGCTGTGGCAGACCGTGCAGTTGCCGATGTAGACGTCCGCGGGCGAGCCAGGCTTGATGCGCATGATCGCGCCGGTGCCGTTCACCTGCGGTGAGTTGTAGGTGTTGTAATAGACAGTGCCCTTCAAGGAGCCCTGCGCCACCGCCCAAGTCTCCTTGATCGGGCCCGTGACTTGACCGCCGCTGATCTTGGTGACCTCCACCTTGACCGGGTCGTTGGCCCCGGCGCTGAGCGCGACGGCCTTCCACGTCATCGCCGAGAGCGTGACGCGGGCGGGGTTCGACGAGCCAAAAAAGCCCTGATAATCGAGGTATTTGCTTGTAATGTGCACGTACGCCGCGTCGGGAACGGCGCCATCGAACTGCATCACGGGTCCGTCGATGCCGCGCGGGAAGACGGTCTGGTCATACGGGTACAGCCAACGGAACGCCGAGTCCGCGGTGCCGCCCGCCTTGAGCTTGCCTTGGGTAGTTGCGTCGACGTTGCCTGGGTTCTCCGTCATCGCGAGGTTCACCGTGACGGTCGTCGAAGCGCTCGCCTTGCCTACGGACGCGTTGACGTTGGTGACGCCGCCGATGATCCCCGCGGGTGTGAACAGACCCGTTTGATCGATCGTGCCGATCAGCGCGTTGTCCGCGCTCCACGTCGCGAGCACAGGCGCGGTCGACCCCGTCGCGAACGCTTGGAACGCTTGGTTCGGCTGCGCCGGAAAATTGATGACGGGATCCGGTGGCTTGATCTGAAGCGTGAACGGCGTCGCGTCATTGTTGACGATGATGGTGGTCTCGTCCCCCGGGCCCCCGCCGTCGAGTCCCTGACCGGGGAATGTCGTGGGTTGATCTTCCGTGCCGCAAGCGGCGTAGGTGCTGACGGCAAACGCGCCTACGAGCGTGGACAAAAGGAGACGATGCCGCATGGATTGGCCTCAATTCACGGGTGGAAGCGCGCAGTGACCGTTGATGCAGAGGTAGCCTTGGCTCGCGCCGCAGCAGTCTCCTTGCGTCGTGCACTTCTCGAATTCTTGCGCGCAGCCCATCGGAGGCGGCACGCACTGGCGGCCGATCGCGCCGTCCGTCTCGGTGACCTGGCGGCAGAAGCCTCCGCAGCACTCGTCGCCGCTGTCGCACGAGGTCCCGTTCTGCTTGCAGGGGTCGAGCGCCCAGAAGCCGCGCATGTTGCCCGCGGCCAATTCTTGACCCGTCAAGTAAAACGCCGGGTGACTAGGGTCCTTGCCCGGAGTGGGCTTCAAATCGATCGCCGCGACCCAGAGCTTCTTGCGCGCTTGGTCCTGCGGTGAGTTGGTGACGATCGTGTTGCCGTAGTCGCGGCGACTCGTGAACAAGATCCAGAAGTAGCCGCCGACGGCCTCGGGCAACACGGTCGGCTCGAAGTTGAGGTTCTGCTCCGCGGCGCCGTACGGCAGGTACGTGTTGTTGCCGAGCATGCCGTTGAGCAGGTCGAGCGACGTCTGCTTCTTCGACGCGAGGTCGACCATGACGAGATCTGCGTGCGCGCCTTGCCACGTCGCGTAGTCCGAACGATCATCGGTGTGATAGATGACCGACGACGAATCCGGCAAGAACGCGGGCCATCCGACGTAGTGCGCCTGATCATTGACGACGTCGAGCAGGTTGGTGAACGTCTTGGTCTTCACGTCGAAGTCCATCGTCGCGAGCGTATGACCGCTCCCCGTGTCGTAGTGATTGAAGGCGACCTTGGTCCCGTCCGGCGCGAAGATCGGCATGAGCGCCTTTTTGATCTTGCCGTCGAACCCAGGCGCCGCGATCTTCGCGCCTGTCTTGGTGTCGAAGAGCGCGGAGTTCACATCGCCCTGCATTCCGGGGATGTTGGGGGGCCAGTTGCCGGGGAGCGTCGCGCACGAGAGTAAGAACGCGCCGTCCGGGTAGAGCGCCGCGAAGCTGAACTGACCGTCCGGGCCCGACGCCATTTGCTTCGTGTTCTGCGTGAGATCCCACGTCGCGTCGCCGGGGTTGTGCCCCGTACTGTCGGCGAGCACGTTGCCGTTCGCGCTGACGGCGTGGCAAGTGTTGCAATTGGCGAGCAGCACAGTCGGCTGAGTGACCTGCTTCGTCATCGCGACCTTGAGCACTGCGCCCGTATTGCCCGCGAGCGGCGAGCTGTATGAGTTGTAATAGACCGTGCCCTTGAGGGAGCCCTGCGCCACGGTCCACGTCTCGTTGATCGGCCCGGTGACTTGTCCACCGCTGATCTTGGTGATCTGGACCTTCAGCGGATCGGCGGAGCCGACGCTCCCGGTGACCGTCTTCCACGTCTGCGCGCTCATCTGGAGCTGCGACGGATTGCTGCCTTTGTAGAAGCCGTCGTACGTGATGTTGCTGGCGACCGCATGCACGTAGACCGCGTCGGGGACGCCGCCGGCGAACTGCAGCGTGGGCGCGAGCAGGCCGCGAGGGAACACGGTCTTGTCGTACGGATAGAGCCATTTGAAGGCGCCATCTGCGTTGCCGCCGGCCTTGAGCTTGGCCTGGGTGCCCGCGTCGATGTTGCCGGGGTTCTCGGAGAACGCGAGCTGCACGGTGACGGTGGTCGAGCCGGTGCCGGTGCTGTTCGTGGCGCTGACGTTCGAGAGCCCGCCGTACAAACCGCTCGCTGTGAACAGTCCTGTCGCGTCGACCACGCCGAGCGTGACGTTGTCGATCGACCAGTTGGCCTGCATAGGGTTGCCGTTCGCGAGCGCCGTGAACTGCTGGGTCACGGGCATTCCGTTCGACATCAGCACGGGATTCGGCGGCGTGATCTGCAGCACGGTCTGCGCGTCGCCGTTCGAGGAGTCCGGGAATTTGGGGTCGGTCTCGTCTCCGATCACGCCACCGTCCGGGGTCGGATCAGGGAAGGGATTGTCGGCATTGCCGCACGCGGCGAACACCACAGCCGCCGTCACCGTACCGCCCAAGCCAAGCATCCATCCTAAACGCATGTGAGATCTCCTCGACGGGTACGCATGGCCACGAGCGACGGGTTCCGTCGGGCGGCGCACCTTTGCATCGGTGAAGATAGTTGGCTTGTCGGCGAATGCACGTACCAACGACGAAACGCGGCCGTTTTGTAGGTGCTTTCGTGTAGAACGGAGACAGCCATGAACCGCACTCGCCTCATGATTCCCATCGGTATGCTCGTCGCGCTCGCGACGTTTTCGGGCAACGCCAACGCCGTCGGCACGCGCACGTTCGTTCTCGACACGCTCGACGAGCTCTCGGGCGGCGACCTCAAGGGTGTCGCTGTCGGCTCGGACGGGGTGGTTCGGGCGGGGCTCACGCTTGGCAATGTGCCAGTGCCAGACGCCAGCGCCGTGTGGACCGCGCTCACGCTGGCCGACGGCTCGACGCTCCTCGGCACGAGCCCGAGCGGACACGTCATGAAGGTCGCCGGCGATCAGGTCAGCCTATTTGCCGACACCAAAGAGCTCGCAGTCACGTCGCTCGCAGAAGACTCGAAGGGCAACGTGTACGCGGCCACCATGCCCGACGGGAAGATCTACAGAGTGTCTCAGGGCAAGGCCGAGCTGTTCGTCACCCTGCCCGACACCACGCACGTGTGGGCGCTCGCGTTCGACAAGAGCAAGACCGTCATGTTCGCGGCCACGGGCCCCGAAGGAAAAGTGTTCCGCGTCGATATGAGCGGCAAAGCGGAGGTCTATTACAAAAGCGACGAGACACACCTCGTCTCGCTCGTGGTCGGCCCCAACGGAGAGGTCTATGCGGGCTCGAGCGGCAAAGCGCTGATCTACAAGATCACCGCCCCTGGCCGCGCGACTGTACTGTTCGATTTTCCGGGTGAAGAAGTGAAGGCGCTAGCATTGGCACCCAACGGCTCGCTCTATGCGATCTCCAACGAGTATGGCGAGCAGCCCGAAGTGCCTCGCAGGACCGGCGGAACTCGCCCGGCATCCGCGGCCACGAGCGCGCGACCGAAGCCCGGCAAAGGGACGCTCACGCGCATTGACGCTCAGGGCCGGATCGAGAAGCTCATGCACCACGACGAGTTCCATTACATGTCATTGGCGCTCGACGGCGCGGGTCGCCCCTACGTGGGAACTGGCGCCGAGGGACGC
>JAYVYD010000509.1:0-3442 GCA_043784605.1 Myxococcales bacterium
CGCGCCTCTCCTTCTTCCTGTGGGGGTCGATGCCGGACGATGCGCTCTTCGCGGCCGCGGAGGCAGACCAACTTCAGACGCCGGCGCAGATCGAGTCCCAAGCGCGTCGTATGTTGGGCAGCGCCAAAGCGCACGACGCGACGGCAGACTTCTTCGCGCAGTGGCTTCACCTCGACGGCATCGCCGGCGCCACGAAGGACCCCACGTTGTTTCCGCAATACTCGGACGCCATGCGCACCTCGATGCGAAACGAGACGCTCGCGTTCACCGACTGGGTGATGTGGCAGAGCGACGGACGCGTCACCACGCTGCTCACCGCCCCGGTCTCGTTCTTGGACACGAACACGGCCAAGCTCTACGGAATGAACGTCTCGGCAACGACGGCCACCAAGACAGACCTCGACGCGAAAAAGCGCGCCGGGATCCTCACGCAGCCGAGCGTGATGGCGGTGTTCGCCAAACCCAATCAGAGCTCCCCGGTGACCCGCGGAAAGTGGGTCCGCGAGCGACTCCTCTGTCAACGAGTGTCGCCACCGCCACCCAACGTCAACATCACGCCGCCAGACATCAAGCCGGGAGTGTCCACTCGCCAGCGTTTCGCGCAACACGAGGCGGACCCCTACTGCGGTGGCTGCCACAAGCTCATGGACCCGATCGGCTTCGGCTTCGAGCACTACGACGCGATCGGCCAATGGCGCGACGTAGACCAGTCGCAACCGGTCGACGCGACGGGTGTGCTCAACGCGAGCGACGTGGACGGCAACTTCGATGGCGCGATCGACCTGGCGCATAGGCTCGCCAGCAGCAGAGTGGTCAGCGACTGCGTGTCCACCGAGTGGTTCCGCTACGCTTTCGGGCGCACCGAGACGCAAGACGATCAGTGCTCGCTCAGCGCACTTCGCGACGCGTTCGGCAAAGGCAACTACGACATGAAGGAGCTGCTCGTCGCGATGACGAGAACTGCGGCATTCCGTTATCGCCCGGAGACGAAGCCATGAGCCACATCACACGAAGAGGATTGCTCGGCGCCGCCGCGGCACTGGTGGGAACCTCGCTGCTGCCTCGGACCGTCTGGGCCGGGCCCACGTCGCCCAAGCGCTTGGTGGTCATCTTCACTGCGAACGGCACGATCTATCCGAAGTGGGCACCCACCGGCACCGAGACCAACTTCACGTTGAGCCCCATCTTGCAGCCGTTTGCGCCCTTCAAGGATCGCATGATCGTCCTCGACGGGATCAACGTGGAGGCCGCGCGGCACGGCGACGGCGACGATCACATGCGCGGCATGGGCTGCATGCTCACAGGCATGGAGCTCTTGCCAGGAACGACGCAAGGCGGAGCCGGCACCCCGGCGGGATTCTCGAGCGGCATCTCGATCGATCAGAAGATCGCGAACGCCATCGGGACGACGACGACCTACAAGTCACTCGAGTTCGGCGCGTACGTGAACTCGTCGGACGTGTGGAGTCGCATGTGTTACGCGGGGTCGAATCAGCCGCTTCCTCCGATGGAAGATCCGGTCAAGGCCTACGAGCGACTCTTCTCGAACTCCACGCTCTCTCCTGCAGACTTGGCTCGGTTACTCAAGCGCCGCCAGACGGTGCTCGACGGAGTGCAAGGCACTCTCAAGTCGCTCGAGAGCCGGGTCGGCACGGACGATCGACTGCGCGTGCAAGCTCACCTCGAGTCCGTGCAGCAAATCGAAAAGCAGCTCTTGAGTCAGACGGCCGCGTGCATTCCTCCGACGCAAGGCTCGCCGCTCAACCTGAACGACGTTGCGAACTATCCCGCGGTCGGCAAGGTGCAGCTGGACCTCATCGTCAACGCGCTCGCTTGCGACCTCACGCGCGTCGCGTCGATGCAGTTCTCTCATAGCGTGAGTGGCATGTCGTTCCCGTGGCTCGGCATTTCCGACGGTCACCACGACCTGTCTCACATGGGTGATAGCGACACCGCCGCCGAGGACAAGCTCGTCCAGATCAACACCTGGTACTCGACCCAAATCGCCTACCTACTCGGCAAGATGGACGCGGTGCTCGAGGGCAATGGCAAGACACTGCTCGACAACTCGCTCGTCGTCTGTGTCAACGAGCTCTCCAAGGGCAACATCCACGGACACGAGCCCGTCCCTATCGTCATGTTCGGCGGCGCGAGCGGAGCGCTAAAAACAGGGCGATACTTGAAGTACGCCCAGCCGGAGCTCGCGCAAAACATGCTGGTGTCGATCGCCAACGCGATGGGCGTTCCGATGACGACGTTCGGAAATCCGGCCTACTGCACCGGGCCTCTCGCCAATCTATAAGACGCACCCGATACGCGCGGGGTCGATCGCGACCTCGTCGAGCCACATCTCGAAGGCGATATTGCTCGTCTGATATTCTTGCCACCCGAGCCATACATTGGTGAAGTCGGGCAAGATGTATGGGTTGCCGTTGCCGCCATTGATGGTCTTGGTGGTGTGAAGGCTCGGGTGCTCGACGGCGTCCCAGTAAAAGCGAGTCTCGTTGGCGATGCTGTCGTGCATCCACTCGATGCAGAGCCACTGGTTCGTGGGGACGGCGGCGGGATTGTTCTTGGGATCGTTGTCGGAGGTGGTCCAGTCGCCCGTGCCGCCGACGCTGCCATTGTCGGTCCCGACTCCGAAGAGGTTCTTGCCGTTTTGATATTGGCCGCTGAGGCGAATTTCGCCCGCGACCTTGTTGCCGCTCGCGGCGATGAACGTCCAGTGCGCGTAGTTCATCGGCGGCCCGGCGAGAGTCGCGAAGTGCACGAATGCGCGTCCGAAGTACTTGGCGGGCGCCCCGTTGAACGTCTTGCTCTCCCGGATGTACGAGGCGCCGTTGCCGTTTTGGAGAATGTGGAGCGCCTTCTGGCCGCGTGCCACTTGCGCGCCGTCGATCGTGGGCGCGGTGCCGACCACGGTCCACGTCTTCGTGTCGAGCGTGCCCGTCTCGAAGTCTTCGCACAGCTGAACGTTCGCCGTCCCGCACTTGCTCGTTCCGCCGAGACCGAACTTGGTCGTGTCCGTGGTGAGGTCACGACCCGGCGCGCTGGAGTCCGAAGCATCGGTGGGCGGGACGAACGCGTCGCTCACGGCATCTGCGCTGCCGTCCTTGGCCTTCGATGAGAACGTCTTGATCCAATCGAGCACGCACTGCTGGGTCTCGGGCTGTAGCTGCGGCTTGTTGAGCGGCATGCGACTCCCAAAAGGGGCACCCGTGAGCTTCGTGTAGATTGCACTTGATTCCGGGGCCTGCGGATCAATCAACAACGCCAATCCCCCGATGGTCTTCTTGCCGACGAGACGCGACGCCACGTCGGGTGACTCGAGGTCCAGCCCGACGCTCGGATCGCCCTTGCCGTGACAGCCGCTGCCGAGACAGTCCTTCGCGAACACCAGTTTCGGGACGTCCGGGCACGCCGTAAAACGCGCCGGATCGAC
>JAYVYD010000510.1:0-14726 GCA_043784605.1 Myxococcales bacterium
AGGTTGGCGGAGCGCTTGGCCACGGCGCTGAACGAAGTGGCGGGAGAAGAGATCGCGCTCGCGCACCATGGCTCCGTCGCGCGAGAGAAGCGCGCGGCAATTGAGGACAGTCTCAAACGAGGGGATTTACGGGCGATCGTGGCGACGAGTTCGCTCGAGCTCGGCATCGACATGGGGGCCGTCGATCTCGTGATTCAGGTCGAGGCGCCGCCATCCATCGCGTCCGGTTTGCAGCGCGTCGGGCGAGCGAGCCATCAAGTGGGTGGCGTACCCGAAGCGATGATACTGCCGAAGCACCGCGCGGATCTGCTGGCAGCGACGGCGGCGGCGGAGGGCATGCGAGAGGGCGACGTGGAGCCGACGGCCGTGCTCCGCAACCCGCTCGACGTGCTCGCGCAACAGATCGTCGCGATCACGTCCGCGACGCCAGAGCCCGTCGGCGTCGCGGCGCTGTATCGGATGATGCGTCAGGCATCACCCTTCCACGAGCTGCCGATCACGGCGTTCGAAGGCGTGCTCGACATGCTCAGCGGACTCTACCCATCCGACGCCTTCGCGGAGCTGCGTGCGCGCGTCACGTGGGACCGCACGAGCGGCACGGTGCAGTCTCGGCAGGGCTCGCTGCGTCTCGCGATCGCGAATGGAGGCACGATCCCCGATCGCGGATTGTATGGCGTGTTCTTGGTCGGAGGAGACGACAAGAAGGGCGGCCGCAGGGTCGGTGAGCTCGACGAAGAGATGGTCTTCGAGCTGCGCGAGGGCGAAGTCTTCTTGCTGGGCGCATCTTCCTGGCGCGCCGAGGAGATTACCCTCGATCGTGTGCTCGTCACACCCGCGAGCGGAGAGCCGGGAAAGATGCCGTTCTGGCACGGCGACCGCGTCGGACGCTCACGCGATCTGGGTGCACGTATCGGCAAGCTGGCGCGATCACTCTCGACGCAAAAGCCGGGGGCTGCGGAGCGGTGGCTCGGCAAGGAGCACGGGCTCGACGCGAGCGCGGCGCGCAACCTCTCGGCGTACGTGCACGATCAAATGGAGGCCGCCGGAGTCGTACCGAGCGACAAGACGATCGTGGTCGAGCGCTTCATGGACGAGATCGGCGACGAGCGCGTCTGCGTGATGACCCCGTTCGGAATGAGGGTGCACGCGCCGTGGGCGATGGCAGCTCTCGCTCGCCTGCGCGCCGCGAACGCCGGCGAGCCCGACGTCGTGTGGAGCGACGACGGCATCGTGTTCCGGATCACCGCTACCGATCGACCGCCGAGCGTCGACGTGTTCTTGCCCACGCCCGAAGAGGTCGACGAGCTGGTGAAGGACTCGCTCGCCCATTCATCCCTATTTGCATCCAGATTTCGCGAGAACGCGGCACGAGCGCTCCTCTTGCCGCGACGCATGCCGGGCAAGCGCACGCCTCTCTGGGCGCAGAGAAAGCGCGCGAGCGATTTGTTGGCCGTGGCCTCCAAGTTTCCGTCGTTCCCAATCGTGCTCGAGACGTACCGAGAGGTGCTACGCGACGTGTTCGATCTGCCGGGGCTCAAGCAGACGCTGGAGGCCGTCGTAAGGCGATCGATCAAGGTGGTCGAGCGGCGCTGCGAGACGCCTTCGCCGTTCGCACAGTCTCTTCTCTTCTCGTTCGTCGCCAACTTCATCTACGACGGCGATGCTCCTCTCGCGGAGCGGCGCGCGCACGCGCTGGCGATCGATCACGCGCAGCTCGGTGAGCTCTTGGGAGAGGCCGAGCTGCGACAGCTCTTCGACGAGGAGCTCATCGTCGCGCACGAGCGCGTGTTGCAGCGGCTGGAGTCTCCCGCAAAGCACGCGGACGGATTGCACGATCTCCTCTTGTTCCTGGGCGATTTGTCGCTCGACGAGATTCGCGCGCGCACCACCGTCGGATTCGAGGCTTGGCTCGTGGAGCTCGAGCAGACGCGCCGCATCGCCTGGGTGAAGGTCGCCGGCGAGCGCCGAGCGGTCGCGGTGGAGGACGCGGCGCGCTATCGGGACGCGCTCGGTGCCGTGTTGCCTCGCGGCTTGCCGGACGCATTGTTGGCCAGTACGACCGGCGCTCTCGGGACCCTCGTTGCGAGGTTCGCGCGCACCCACGGACCGTTCACGATCGAGCGCGTCGCCTCGAGGCTCGGCGTGGGCGTGGATCGCGCGAGCGCGTCGGCGCGACTCCTCGTCGGCGAGGGCACGATCGTCTCGGGAGCGTTCTTGCCGGCGGGCCTTGGCATCGAACTCTGCCACAAGGACGTGCTCGCGTCTCTGCGGCGGCGCGCGCTCGCGTCTCTGCGCCGTGAGGTGGAGCCCGTGGACGAGCCGACGTTCGCTCGCTTCGTCTTGGCCTGGCAGAACGTGGATCGTCTGCGCGCGCCGACCCGAATCGGAGACCGCCGTTCGTCGGAGGAGCTCATCGCCGCGATCACACAGCTCGAAGCGTGCCCGCTCGTCGCCTCGGCGCTCGAGTCCGACGTGCTGCCGGCGCGCGTCTCGGGCTATCGCCCGTTCGACCTGGACGCACTGTGCGCTTCGGGCGCCGTCGTATGGGCGGGGGTAGAGCCGATCGGCGCGAGCGACGGTCGTGTCGCGTTCTTCCTCGCCGAGCACGAGCCACTCTTGACGAGTCCACCATCACGCGCGGACGGCGAGATCGCGGCCAAGATTCGCGAAGCGCTCGACCGCCGCGGGGCCTCGTTCTTCGTCGAGGTCGCGCGTCACGTGGGCGGGATGCAGGCGGACGTCAGACGCGCTCTCTGGGACATGATCTGGTGCGGAGAGGTGACGAACGACACCGTCGAGCCGCTTCGGGCGCTGGTGCGCGAGAGCGGCAAGCGACTCCGTCCAGGACTGCAGACGGGCCGCGAGGGTCGATACTCGCTTCGCGAACGACGCTGGGAGAAGCTGGCGACCGACACCGAGCGACGCGCCGCACTCGCGCGAACGCTGCTCGATCGCTACGGCATCGTGACGAGAGACGTGGCGGTCGCAGAGTCGTTGCCCGGAGGATTCGGCGCGGTCTACGAGGTGTACAAGGCGATGGAAGACGCGGGCCGTGTGCGCCGCGGATACTTCGCCGAAGGTCGCGGCGGAGCTCAGTTCGCGCTCTCGGGTGCAGCCGATCGATTGCGCTCTATGCGATCCACCGAAGGCGATGAAGAGACGCCTCGTGGACTCTGGCTAGCGGCGACCGATCCCGCCAATCCATATGGCGCGCTGCTGCCGTGGCCACAGACGCCGTCGGACGTTCGACCCCAGCGCGCGGCCGGCGCGCATGTGATCATCCACCAAGGGAGGCTCGTGGGCTTCGTCGGACGCGGCAACGACGCGCTGCTCACGTTCCTGCCGGTCTCCGACCCGGAGCGAGCGGCCTGTGCGCGCGCTCTCGCGAGGGCGCTCGCCGATCGCGTCGACCTGGGCTACCGGCGGGCATGGCTGATCGCGTCTGTGGATCGCGCGTCGCCCGCCGACACGGCCTTGGGCCCTGCCCTCGCCGCGGAGGGCTTCGTGCTCTCGAGCCGCGGCTGGCAGAAGCGACGAACGCTGGGTCGAGGTGAGCACCCGCCGATGGAGGGAGAGTCAACGTGAACCGAGCGGAAGACTTCGTCGGCCAGATCAAGCGCGAGTTCCCGTCGTTCGCGATCCTCTACAAGCGCGGTAGCCGCTTGCAGCGCGCCATCCACATAACCCTCGCGATCATCACGCTCGGCGGGATGAAAACCTACGGCACGCAGTATCACACCGTGCTGTTCGGCAAGCTCTGGGTCCCCGACTCGTGGGACCGCATGAACGACACCGACAAGATCATCTTGCTCCGGCACGAGCGGGTGCATCTTCGCCAACGTGCACGCATGGGCGATGTCGGGATGGGATTGATGTATCTGATCCCTATTTTTCCCCTGTTTTTGGCCTACGGACGCGCACGCATCGAATGGGAGGCGTACACGGAGACCATACGCGCGACGCACGAGCTCCTTGGGCCTGGGCACGCCAAGATGCTGAAGGGCGCGATCGTCTCGCGCTTCACCGGCCCCGACTATGGCTGGATGTGGCCGTTCCCGAAGACCGTGGGGCGCTGGTTCGACGAGGTGATCGAGTCGCTCGAAGCCTGACCTTGGAGTTTGCCGCGGACCCGATCCGTGATAGGCCCAGGCTCGCATGTCGGTGTCTCTCGCACTACACGACAAAATCGCGATCGTCACCGGCGGAAGCCGCGGCATTGGCGAAGCGATCACCCGTGCGTTCGTCGAAGCTGGCGCCAAGGTCGTCATCGCGTCGCGGAAGATCGACGGAGTCCGCGCGGTCGCCGAGGCCATCAACGCGACGACTCCAGGAGCCGTGCATGCGATCGCGGCGCACACCGGCAAAGAGGAAGACTGCAAGCGCATCGTCGCGGAGGCCGTCGCTACGTTCGGCAAGGTCGACGTGCTCGTCAACAACGCCGCGACCAACCCGCACTTCGGACCCACCCTCGATATCGAGATGGGAGCTTGGGACAAGACGTTCGAAGTGAACCTCAAAGGCTATTTCTGGATGATGCGCGAGGTCGCTCACCACCTTCGCAAGCGTGAGGCGCCAGGCTCTTTCATCAACATTGCCAGCGTCGCCGGGCTGCGCGGTTCACCGCTTCAAGGCGCGTACGGGGCCACGAAGGCCGCCGTGATCTCGCTGACCCAGACGCTCTCTTACGAGCTTGGCTCGAACAAGATCCGCGTGAACGCGATCGCGCCGGGCTTCGTCGACACGCGCCTCGCGGCCGCCATCATGCAGAGCGACGAGCTCGTCGCGCGCATCAACGCCCAGACGGGGCTTCATCGTCACGCACAGCCCGAAGAGATGGCCGGAGCCGCGATTTACCTGGCGAGCGACGCCTCGAGCTACATGACCGGTCACACCCTCGTGGTGGACGGCGGTCTCACGCAGACTCTCGTCTGATCGAGCGCATCATAATGAGCGCGACCGTTTTCAACTATGATGGCCATTTGTTTTTGATGGGAGAGCAGGTCTAGCGGCGCCATGGGGTACGAATCGGGCCAGGTCGTAGCGGGGAAATACCGCTTGAGCCGGCTGCTCGGACAGGGCGGCATGGCCTCGGTGTGGGCCGCGACCAACGTCTTCACAGAGCGCCAGTGCGCCGTGAAGTTCTTGCTCGAGAGCGTGAGCAAGAGCCCGGAGGCGTCGAGGCGCTTCTTGATGGAGGGCAAGATCAGCGGCCGCGTCCAGCACCCGAACGTCATCGACGTCATGGACGTCGGCCAGACCGAGAATGGCGCGCTCTTCATCGTCATGGAGCTGCTCAACGGCGTGTCGCTCGAGACGGCGATCCGACGGCAGAATCCGCCGATGAGCGTCTACGAGTTCGTCGGCATCATGCTCGACGTCGCGCGCGCCCTCTTGGCGGCCCACCGCGGCGGCGTCGTGCACCGCGATCTCAAGCCTTCGAACATCTATCTCCACAAAGATCGCGAGGGCATCGCGGTCCCGAAGGTCTTGGATTTCGGCGTGAGCAAATTCTTCACGGACGACGACCGCGATCAGTCGCTCACGATCGCGGGCACGGTGCTCGGCTCGCCGCTCTACATGAGTCCGGAGCAGGCCATGGGCGCGATCGACGTGGACCACCGAACGGACGTGTTCGCGTTCGGCGCCATCTTGTTCGAGGCGCTGTGCGGCTTCCGCTGCTTCGACGCGCCGAACTTCAACGCACTCATCGTCGCGATCGCGACGCAACAGCCCAAGCGCATCGACGACTATGCGCCGCACCTCCCCGAGATTCTGCGCGCCGTCGCGCGAGACTGCCTCGTAACCGAGCGCACCGTGCGCATCCAGAACATGGAGGTCGTCATCGAGCGCCTCGCCGCGGTGCTGCCCACGCTGGAGTCCTCGATCCTGCGCTTGCCTACGCCCATCAACGGCCCAGGCCCGCAGACCGATCCGGAGGCGACCAGCGCGATGCCTGCCGTCGTGCGGCCGAGCGATCGACCGCCGCCGATGGACACGTCGGCGCACAGCCCGGCGACCGGATTCGCGGCTCCACCGACGTCGAATCGGCAGCACGCACCGCCGATCATGATGTTCGTCGGCGCGGGAGTGATCTTCGCGTCGATGCTCGTCGTGATCGTGATTTTGGTCGTCGTCGCGCGCAATCGACAGGCGCCGAAGGTGATCGCGAGCCCGAGCCCGACCGCCGCGGCCTCCACGAGTCCGACCGCCACGTTCGAGCTCGGATCGGACACGCCCGTGATCAACGTCGACTCGCTCCCGTCTGCGGCGACCTCCAAGCCCGCCACGGTGCAGAAGGGTACCGGCAAGCTGTGGATCAGCGCGGCGCCTGGCTGGTGCAATGTGACGGTGGACGGCAAGGCGCAAGGCGCGACACCCGTCACCGACATCGATTTGCCGTCCGGTTCACACTCCGTCAAGTGCGTGTCCGCTAGCGGCAAGACCGAATCAATCGCCGTGCAGATCTACGCAAGCGGCACGACCAAGCACAAATTCAACGTCGACCCGTGAGGCGAGCGGTCGCCGCGATCGCGATGATCGTCGCGTGCTCGTCGTCGCGCCTCACTCCGAAGGCGCTCTTGACGCCTGCCGTGCCTGACGCTTCGAAGGTCGAAGACGCCGCGCCGCTCGACGCTGACCTCGCAGACTCTGCCCCGACGATGGTTGATGCGTCATCCGAAACCGAGGAGCCCGACGATCCGATGGCGCTCCACAAGGAGACCGAGCACGAGCTGCTCGCGCTGTTCACGGTGCTCGACTTTTCTCCCGATCAATACAAGACCGTGCGGCCCGACCTGTTCACGAACCGAGTGGTCGGACCGGTGCGGCAGCGCATGAATCAAGGCAACAAGACGCGCGCGCACCACTCGATCGGCAAGCGTGCATGCCTGCGCGGGCTGGAGGGCGTCGTCGTGCAGACGGACGAGCAGCGGCAGCGGTGCGGCGCGCCGAACATGGTGCCGGTGTTTCGCAATGGCGACCCGAAGACCGCGGCCTACTGCATCGACGTCTTCGAGTTCCCCAACCAGCCGTGCGAGCTGCCGTTCGTGTGGACCGCGCCGACGCACGCTCAGACGATGTGCAATCTACAAGGAAAACGCCTCTGCTCGGACAAGGAGTGGAACCTGGCGTGCCGAGGAGATCCGACGGGAGGCGCCGATCGCCTCTACGCGTACGGCGACTCGCTCGATCTGTCGATCTGCACCACGCACAAGGCGCGCATCAACAAGTGCGACCCTCGCACGCTCGAGGGCGCGTGGGACACGTGCGGCACCGACACCGAGCCGAGTGGTTCGGCGCCTCAGTGCCGCTCACGCTTCGGCGTGTTCGACCAACATGGCAACGTCGCCGAGGTGATGACGCGCAGGGAGGACGACGGAAAGGTCGTGACTCAACTCAAGGGCAGCGCGTTCTTCTACAAAGACGTCTCGCAGCTCTCGAACGCCGAATACCTCCGAGCGGCGCAGGCGCACGAGACCCTCCCTCCACCTCGCACGGACGTGGAGACGTACCCAGACCACTGCAACTACGATCCGCGCTGGCACGTCGAGCCGATCGAGAGCGCGTGGCATGTGAACTATCACCTCGGTTTTCGCTGCTGCAAAACCATCTCGCCCCAATGACGTAGAGTAGGAGACGTGGACTCCTTGATTCAACGTATGCTCGCAGACGCGTGCTTTCGGCGCGATGCGGGAGAAGACATCGCGCGCGATTTCGCCGCGTACCTGGATGCGCGTGGCGTGACCGGCGAAGAGCGCGAGGCGATGCTCTCCTCGCCTCAACGACTCACAATCTACAGACGCCTGGTGCGCAACTCGCTGGAGGGCGTGACGTACAAGCTCTTGCCGCGAACGCGCGCGCGGATGGGTGAGGCGTTCGACGAGAGCTTCGCCGCCTTCCTCGAGGAGCGCGGGCCGCGAACGCATTTCCTGAAGGACGTGCCGTCCGAGTTCTTGTCGTGGGTACAAGAGCGTTGGAAGAGCGACGCCTCGGTGCGCCCTTATCTGCTCGATCTCGCGCACTACGAGCTCGCTCATTTCGAGATCGGATCGATGCCTCGGGTCGGCGAGGCGCGCGATCTGGCGGACGTGGCGCTCGATCGTCCGCTCGCGTTCTCGTCGGTGGCTCGCCTGATGCGAGTCTCGGCAGCGGTGCAGCTGCTCGGTGAGGACACGGACGCGGAGCCCGAGGCGCGAGCCTGTGCCCTGTTGCTCTATCGCGACGATGCTCACGCGGTTCGTGTCCTCGAGCTCGGCTCGCTCGCCTACGAAGCGCTCGCGCTGATGTTCGACGGAGTACCGCTGGGCGAGGCCGTGCAGGGCGCCAGCCTGGCTACGAAGGTCGAGCTGACAGACGACTTGCTCGCGCAGTTCGCGACGCTACTGGCCGACTTGGGCGAGCGCGGCGTGCTCCTCGGAGCGCGGGCACACTGAGTCCACGACGTGGCGAACGCGCGCGAGCTCAGTGAGCAGTGCGTCGAGTGAAGGGATGGACTCATCGCGCTCGAGCAAAATCGGAACGGGCCCGGTGACCTTCAACACGTCGCCCAAGAGCGCGAGCACGGGATCGATCATGTCTGCGCCGTGCGTGTCCAAGATCACGCGTGAGCCTTGTTTGCCGCCGAAATCGCCCTCGTCGAACCAGTCGTGACCCGCAACGTGGATCTGCACGACGCGACCGAGCGGCACGTTCTTGATCCACTCATGTACGTCGAAGCCGAAGTTCACTGCGTTCACGTAGGCGTTGTTCACGTCGAGCACAAGTCCGCAGTCTGCTGCCTCGCAGACGCGCGTGATGAACTCGGGCTCGGACATCTCGCGTTTGCCGGGGTGCATGTAAAAGCTGATGTTCTCCACCGCCATGGGCACGCCGAGCGCGTCTTGCGCCGTCTTCACGCGATCGGCGACGCGGCGCACCGTGGCCTCGTTGAACGAGAGCGGTAGCAAGTCGTGCAGTATGGCGCCCTCGACTGCGCCAAAGCACAAGTGATCCGAGTGCCAGGGCGACTTCATCTCGCGAACGAACGCGGCGAGTTCTACAAGATACTCACGGTCGAGCGGGTCCGTGCCGCCCAGCGACATCGTGAGGCCGTGCGTGATGATCGGATAGCGCGCCTGCAAATACGACAGCGCCGCGGGGAAGTAACCCCCACGGCGCATGTAGTTCTCGGGCGAAATCTCGAGAAAATCGATCTCGCTCGGCGCACGCTCCATCAGCTCGTCGATGAACTCCCAGCGGAGACCGAGGCCGACGGCGCGTTTTTTCACTTCTTCTTCGGGTCCGCCGCGCAGGTGCCTGCGCCGCAGCTCGATTGACCCGTGGGCTTAGCGCCGGGCGTCTTCGGCTTCGCGGGAGCGTTCGCCGGAGCGGGCTTCGGCGGATCCTTCGAGGCGGTGGTCGCGGCCGTTGAAGCCGTTGGCGCCGGCGTCGCAGTGGCGTTGCTGACGCTCGGATCTGCCGCGCCAGTGCCGGGAGCCGTTGCGGTGCCGTCGGTCTTGCTTGCGCCGCAGCCGTTCGCGGAGCACGACTTCTGACCAGCTGCCATCGCGGGCTGCGCGGTGGTCTCGGTCGCACCTGCGGGCGAAACTGCAGGCGCCGAGGCTCCACCACATGCGGCCGTAAGCACGGCGCTGGTGCCGAGTGCGGCGAGAGTGGCTGCGATGTTCGAGAGGCTGAGGTTCGGACGCATGAGGTGAGTCTCCTGATTGTCGCCGCCTTCGGCGAACGACAACAACTGAGTGGATTGGTTTCGCCAGCAACAATTGTCTGTGAGTGTGAAGTCTACGACGCTCGGAGGCGTGTGGTTTCAGGTTATTTGGCGTGAACGTCGATCGTCACGGCCGCCACGGTGCCTACCTTGGCGACCAAGTTCGTCGTCCACTGCGCGACCTTGCCGAAGTTGTCGCGCGGCTTCACGTCGTGCTCTGCGAGCGTGACGTTGAGGGGACCCTTCGTCGCGACGTCGATCCGCGTCGGCTTCGAGGTAGCTGCCGCGCCGCTCGGGTAATGGAACTTCACCTCGAGCGGGACGTCCTTGGCCGCGTGGCGACCGTGGACCAAGAAATCGCCATGCGCCGTGAGCGTCACGGTGCGCACGTCTTCGCTGCCTACCGAGACCGGGGCAACCTTCGAGACGTCGGTCGCGCTGAGCGCGTCGATCGACTGAATCCCGAACACGGCATATTGATTGGCCGCGCGCGTCTTGTCGTCGACGAGCGTGCCGACCTCGAGCCAGTTGCGGGCGTGCTCGGTCTGCGTCGTGTTCTTGCCCGGCTCGGTAGCGAACGTGTTGGTGGTGAGTGTCGTCAGATCTGCCTTCACCTCTCCGCGCGTGTTCGCGAGGTTCGTCAGATCGACCTTGATCGTGCCCGCGCTCGCCGTGGTCGACGCCTTGATGTGCTCAGACGGTGCGTCGATGTCGACGCTGGTCTTGCCGTCCTTCTCTACTTCGAAGGACGTGGACATGGCGCTCGGGGGCGGATCGGCGGCGATGACCGCGGTCGCCGTAGCCGCGAGCTTGGTGTCATCTTCCTTCTTGCTGCAGGCCGCGCCGACTATGGCCAAGACGACCGCACACAATGCCAATCGAGCTCGAGTCTTCATCTGATCCTTCTCTTTGCGGGACCCTCGTCCACGCGCTTGGTCCATACGCAGCAACCGCGACGAAGTTTTGCCGGAGAAGTATACGCGCAATCTCTAGCGCCGGATCACACCTTCAACTGCCGTATTTTGCCACGATCGCGCGCGCACTCTCGGCGAAGCCTGCGAGGTGATAGCGCTCGAAATCCGCCCACGTGGTCAGCGTGCGTGTATCGGCGACGCGATCGAGGAACACCTTGCCGTCGAGGTGATCGCACTCGTGCTGGAAGGTGCCCGCCGTGAGGCCCTTCACGTCGAGGTCGACGTCCTTGCCGTGGCGATCCCATGCGCGCACCCGCACGTGCGCGAAGCGAGGTGCGACGCCACGCAGATTCGGCACCGACAGGCAGCCCTCGTAGTTGTCGAACAGAAGGCCGGACGTCTCGAGTTTCGGGTTGACGAGGATCGTGAGTGGGTAGTTCGGCTTGTACGGATAGCGCGGGTTGTCCTTCACCCAGATCGCGCAGACGCGGATCGGTCGGTACACCTGGTTCGCCGCGAGGCCCGCGCCGTTCGCGTCCACCATCGTCTCGACGAGGTCGTCGATGAAGCCTTGCACGTCATCGGAAGCGAGCTCCTCACGCGAGACTTCGCGCGCGACTTCTCGAAGCACGGGGTGACCGATGGTCGCGATCTTCAGGATGGCCATCGCCCAATCTTACTCAATCTCCGAACGCAATGCCGTCGGGAAGCACGCCGACGGTCCAGCGGCGCTTGATGTCGAGGGTCTGCGGATCGATCTCGAGGACGGTCCCCTTCCCGACGTGGTCGCCTTCGCACACGAGGTACGCGCGGCCGTCCTTGGCGACGCGCACGACGTGCGGGGACTTGCACTCGTTTTGCGTGTACGTTGCACGTTTTTCGAGCCTATTTTCAGCCACGTTCACGCGCAAGAGCGCGTCGGGGCCTTGCGTCGGGATGAGCGCGACGCGCGCAGAGGTGAACGCGGGGAGCATCGCGCGACCGGTCACCGCGAGCCCCGCGCCTGGCTTCATCGCGCGCGTCTTCACGTCGATCACCCGAACGTCCGCGCCCTCCATGTCCGCGACGAGGCCGAGCTCGCCGTCCGGAGAGAGCGCGATGCCGTACGGCCCAACCCTCGGAGCGCCCAACAGGCCGGCGGTGCCTCCGACCGGCACGCGCGATGTCGAGAGCTCCGGCGTGGTCAAATCGACAAACGCGATCTCGTCGGAGCCGTAGCAGGCGACGACCGCGAGCGAATCGTCCGCCGTGGTGACGACGCCGTGCGGCGCCACGCATATCGGCCGGCTCGCCCAGAGCGTCCCCGACCTCTCGTCCCACACCTGCAGCGCGGCGCTCATCTTCGCGGGTACGGCTCCGCTCGCCGCCTCGCGCATCGCACGCGCCATGTCGAAGTGCGTGACGAGCACGCGCGAACCATCATGCGTGAGGATGACGTCGCCAGGGTTCTGCTCGGTGTCGCGCGAGTCGCGGACGGACAGCGTCTGAAGATCGAGCGTGAGGAGCACGCCGTTCTGCGTCGCGCGCCCGTGCCCCACGTGCTTGCCATTGCCCTGATTTTCAGGGGGAAACGCGAGCGCGACGAAGACCTTGTCGTCGGACGAGCGAACGGCCAAGTGGTGCGGAGCTTCGTGTGCGTCAGGGTCCACGTCGAGCGCGACCGCAACGACCGAGTCGCCGTCGCGATCGATCACGGAGATCTCGTCCGAGCCGTTGTCGGTCACGTACGCCGCATGCGCGTGGTCGATCGGGACACGCGGCTTGTCAGGCGGCTTCTTCTTGCTGCACGAAAGCGAGGCGAGTGCGAGCGCGACGAGATAGTAACGACTCCAGATGCGGCGCGGTACGTTCCTCTTGCTCACGCTCGCGGCAGCATACGCCCCTGCCCTCGCGCACGCGAACGGGCGCTTCCCTCGCGCGCAGCAGATCGTCGTAGATCCGGCCGACGAGAACCACCTCGCGTTGCGCGCCACGTTCGGCGTCACCATCTCGCGCGACGGCGGCAAGAGCTGGTCTTGGCTATGCGAAGAGGCGATGGGCTTCTCGGGCGCGTGGGATCCGCCGATCGCGTTTGGCAACGACGGCTCGCTCCTCATCGGCCTCACCGACGGCATCGTGAGCACCCGCGACGCGTGCGTGATGCAGCGAGCGATGAAGGGTGAGCTCGTGAGCGATCTGTCTCGCGCGCCCGATGGCGATCTGATCGCGACCTCCACGGCTTCGGACCCCGGCAAGCTCTGGCGCCGCGGAAAAGAAGGGCGATCGACGCTGCTCGGCAAAGGCATCGCCGGCATCTACCTCGACACGGTGGACGCCGCGCCGAGCAAGCCATCACGCGTGTACGCGACGGGCGTGCAGATCGGCGAGCCGGCCCAGGCGCACCTCTTCGTCTCGGACGATGGCGGCGCGACGTTGAAGGAGCTCACGCCAGTGCTGCCTACGCGCGGTCGGCTGTTCCTCGCGGCGGTGGACCCACGCGATCCGATGCACCTGTTCGTGCGGCAGCTCGGCGAGACGGGCAGCGACCTGCTCGTCTCGGGCGACGGCGGTCACAGCTTCGCCGTTGCGCTCCACATGGACGGCGCGATGTACGGGTTCGCGATGGACGCCGTCGGCAACGATCTGTGGGTGGGCTCGGCAGACGAGTCGCAAGGCATCTGGGCATCACACAACGGCGGCGTGACGTTCGCGCAAGCGGCGAAGGTCATCGTGTACTGTCTCGCCCGCCGAGGCGCTGCGCTCTACGTGTGCTCGGAGCCTTTCCGGTCCGGAGGCTATGCGGTGGGTGTGAGCCGCGACGATGGCGTGACCGTCGCGCCGCTCGCGACCTTCGCCGACGTGACGGGCCCGGTCCTGTGTGATGGTGGTGACGGCGCGCGCTGCCAAGGAGACGCGTGGACGAAGATGCGCGCGACCTTGCTCACGGCCTCGACGAAGAAAGCGAGCGCGCTAGACGCAATCAACGGCACCGATTCGTCCACGCTCATCGCTCACGACGACGAGCCCACCAAGCCGTCTCGCTGCCTGTGCGAGACGCGGCCCTCGCGACCGGATCGATCACTCGTCTCGATCGTCTTGCTCGCTGTCGCTCTGCTCGTGTCCCGTCGCGCCCCGTGGATCAAGCGCTGACCACACGCGCGCTCCATGCGCGAACCAGCCCGCCAGAGCCGCGTGGATTTTGCGGCCGATTCTGGCCTTTTCAGAGGACACGCGGTTTGGCCCCTGCATTGCAGTTGCATGTTGCATGGTCACTCTCCGTCTCGCCGCCGCGTCCGCCGTGATCGGGCTCGCGCTCGTTGCGTGCGGAGATGCCAGCAACAACACGGCCGGTCAGTGGCACGGCGTTGGCGCAGGACTCTCTGGCAACGGACTACCCAGCAACTCGAACCCGTCGAACACCCAGGGTGACGGTGGCGTTGCAAAGGACTCGAGCGCGCCGCCGTCAGGCTCGTTTAGCGTGATGGTCGGCTCGAGCACCGCTGACGTCGAGCTGCGCGCAGCGACGCTTCCGATCGTCGTGACGGTGGCGCCCACGAACTTCACAGGCGCGGTCGTGCTCACGGTGACGGGCCTACCCGCCGGCGTGACGGCGACGTTCGACAAGCAATCCGTGAACGTGAGCGGTAACGCTGGCGCGAGCGCGAGTCTCACGCTGACGACCATGAGCACCACCGCGGTCGGTCCCATCGCCGCGATGATCACCGCCACGAGCGGCAGCTCCACGCAGTCTTCGGCGCTCACGCTCAACGTGAAGCCCATCCTCACGATCAACATCCCGATGAACGTGGACGCGATGAAGGGCACGCCTGGAAACCCGAGCAAGAACGTGTTCGGCACATTCCCGATAATGATCACTGCGCCCGCGAACCTAGGCGCCAACCCGATCCAAGTGAAGATCTACAACGCGGACTCCGCGGGCCACTGCATCCACGCGAGCAACCCCAATCAAGGCTTCCCACACGATCCCGTGACGAACGGCGTCTGCAACGCGCTCACGCAGAAGGGCCAGTTCGACGGTCAAGCGAGGGCGATCACCGCCGCAGGAACCTACACCTTCTATCTCCACGATCAGGGCGACCTCACCGAGGGCCAGATCAAGGTTCAGT